>JAFLYY010000001.1:1363797-1704747 GCA_029785825.1 Nitrososphaerota archaeon
TCGATGGCCGCCACTGCAACGTACCCGCCATCGGACGTCCTGTAGACGTTGTAGTACGGGGTCGAGCCGAAGACCATGCTGTGCTTCTCCCTCGGCGCCTTCCCGGTCGCGAGGTATGCAGCCGCGGGTATGACCATCCATGAAAGAAGCGAACCTACTATGGGGACGTCCAAGAAGATGCCGCGCTGCCGCCCGGCGAGGGCACCCAGTATCCCCAGGGCGGCGTACATCCCTGACGCCACGTCCCCAAGCTGGAGGAGCGGGACCTCGGTCCCCTTCGAATATGCCATGGTCCCCGCCATCGCCTGGAAGTTGATGTCGTGGCCAGGCATGGCGCTCAGCCTGCTCTCCTGGCCGTAGGCCGAGATCGAGCAGTAGATTATCCTCGGGTTCAGCCTCTTCACGCTTGCGAACGAGAACCCGAGCCGGGACATGGCGCCAGGCCTGAACCCTTCCATGAAGACGTCGGCGGTCTTCAGTAGGCGGCGCATGACCTCTTTCCCCTCGGGGGACTTCAGGTCGATGCCGATGCTCTTCTTGTTCCTGTTGACCGTCGCGTGGACGGGGCTCCTCCCTCCCTTTGTGGGAGGGGTCGCCCTCATGTAGTCACCCAGGCCGGGCTGCTCGATCTTGACGACTTCGGCTCCCATGTCGGAGAGGAGCATGGAGCAGTACCCGCCCGGGAGGAGCCTGGTGGCGTCGACCACCCTCACCCCTTCAAGGAAGCTCATGTGACCCGGGGGAGAAGCAGCTCAGATAAAGGCTAAATCCGCGGTGCGTCCTGCGAGCCCTGACGATGAGGTGAACGCCGTCCCAGTCATAGCCCGGAGTAAGCTCCCGGACAGATGATGAACTCGCGACGAAACTGAGTCAGACATTCTAAGTTTAGATAGAGTGACGCTCCATGCCGGAAGGTGAAGTCCGTGAAGGTCCACGACGACACTCACAAGGCCCTCAAACTCCTCAAAACGAGCAGGAGGAGCGCCAGCATAGACCAGGTCATCCGGGAGATGATCAGGGCTTCGACCGGGGCTCCGGTGGGGAGGGGCGAGCGAGCGGGCTCTGAGGAGCTCACGAAGTACCTCGGCCCCTGACCGGCAAGACAGAAATACGAACCGCGGGGAGCCCGGAAGCCGTCCATGGCAAAATTCGACGGCATAGTAGGGAAGTCCCTCCTCACGGTGGAAGAGAACGAGAATGAGTTGACCCTGGTCTTCGGGGACAACAGGTTCCTCTTCGTCCGGCTGGAGAACGGGAAGCTCCACTCCGAAAGCGTCCCCGAGTAGGGCCTACTCTTCTTCGAGAATCTCTACTTTTTTGTTCCCGCCGACCAGCACCCTGAACCTCTCGGCGTCCGCCATCGTCCCCACGATTTTGCCGATGTGCATCGGCACCAGAGCCTTCGCGCTGATGGAGGCCGCCGCTTCAGCCGCCTCCTCGGCGGTCATCACGTAGGTACCTGAGACGGGGAGGAAAGCAACATCCACGTCCAGGCTCTTCATTTCGGGGATGAAGTCGCTGTCTCCCGCGTGGTAGAACCGCGTCCCGTCCAGCGTCACCACGTACCCGACCTTCCTGTCTTCCTTCGGATGGAAGACCTTCCCCGGCTCCCTGAACTTGTTCAGGTTGTACGCTGGGACTGCTTCTATCTTTACTCCGCCCGCATCCAGGCTCTCCCAGGGTTTGACGATCCTCTTCTGCTGGCCGAACGCTCTGAGAGGACCTTCGCACTGCTCGGGGGCGACCATCAGGGTAGACTGCTCCGCGAACCTTCTGATGTCCTCGTTGCTCAGATGGTCAAAGTGCTCGTGGGAGACGAGGAGGACATCGGCGGCATAGTTCCCCTTCGTCTTGAAAGGGTCCAGCACCACCGTCTTCGAACCCTGCAGAACGAAAGAGTCGTGGCCGAGCCAGTGGACTTTGACTCCCTTGTATGTCCACAACCGGGACCGCCCCTTAGAGGTTTACCCCTTCCTCTTTGATTCCTGACTTGTCGATGGTCAGGATGTCGATGCCGTTTCCGCTCATGGCGTCCCTGGCGACGGCTGCCTTTATCGCGGCCACGGCGAGGTCCCGCGCCTCTTTCTGCGTCATACCCGGGCTGTATCCTGCCTCCACGACGCCGATCGCGGTCTCCTCCCCGGTCCCCACGGTAGCGTACTGGTCAGAAATCACGCTCCCGAGCGGGTCCAGGACGTAGACCACCGGTCTGTCTCCCACCCCTCCCAGTATCACCTGGGTAAGGAGAGGAGCGTACCTGTTCTGGAACATCAGCGTCGACATCAGCTTCGCCACCGAGTTCGGTTTCATAGACCTCTGCGACTCCAGCTCCCTGAGTTTGGAGTAGACGGCCACCTCCTTGACGAGGTTCTGCATGTCGGCCACCATTCCTGCGCACACCGCCCCCACGCTGTCCGTGATCCTGAACACCTTCTTCCCTGATTTACTCCTCACGAAATTCCCGAGCGTGATCCTCCTCTCAGCTCCCAGGACCACCCCGTCCTTGTAGGCGATCCCCACGGCTGTGGCTCCTGGCATATATTGCTCGTATGACATGGAATCGTTTCTGGCTGCTTGAACCCGTCCTTTTAGACATTGTGCCTTTTGCGGCGACGTCACCGGTTCTTGGGGTCGACCTCGACAAGCACGCCGTTCCCCTCTCGTTCGGCCTTCCACTGGCACCCGGTGAACTGCGACGCGAGGCGCAGCCCCGTTTCGAGGTGAGAAGTCAGGGCAGGCACCTTGACCAAGGACGGCCCGGCCGCGAGGGAGAGCAGGGGAAGGAGCATGTCAGCCAGATTGGCGTCGAGGCACCCGCCGGACTCCTCGGCGGCGGCAAACCCTCTGGCAGCTTCGTGCCCTACGTCCTCCGCGGGCTTCCCCTTCGCACCGATCGAGTCGGAGCCGATGATGACCCCCTCCCCTGCCCTGTAGACGAGCACCGAGGTTCCCGGAGAGTCGGACGGCCCGTCGAGCGCCTCCGCCTCATCCACGGCTATGCCCCTCCCAGAAAGCTCTGCGGCCGCGGCGGCCGACTGGCGCTCGGCCACCTCTCTGGGGAGCCCTCCGCACCTGCTGACCACCTTAGCCGAGGATACGGCCCGCCTCGAGACGAGGGTCAGGGGGACGACCCCTCTGCTCGGCTCGACCTCGGCGGTCACCTCCCCTCCGCCCCTCGGGTAGTACCCTCTCCTTGCCGCCTCCACCCTCGCGCTGATCCCCACCGCCCTGTATCCCTCGGCTGCGACGCGCTGGAAGTAGTCGAAGGTAGGGCTCCAGGGCACGTCAGTCCCCCCCACCAGTTTAAGCGAGAGCCTGGCGCCGCTCAGGGCAACAGCTGGAATCACCGCCTGTAGGACCAAGGTTATGCTGGCGGCCGTCCCCGTGTCCAGCTGCATCCTCTCCTGGACGGGTTCCCCCGGGACGAAGCTCACCTCCGGAGACCCTTCTCTCGCCCCCTCCAACCTGCCGGAGAAGGCCCCGGCCAGCACCCTGAGGGAAGTCACGTGCTGCCTCTTGAGGCCAGGGACGTCTCTCCCTGCCCTGATCCTGGCGATTTTGACCGGGACCTTCTTGATAGCGGAGAAGGCGACGGCCGTCCTGAGTATCTGACCTCCCCCTTCTCCCTGGGAACCGTCGACTTCGACGAACTCCACGTCTCCCGGCCCCCCGGCAGCGACGGTTAAGCTCTGGCTCGGCTTTTCTTAAATAGACCAAGCCGGGCCGGCCGAACGAAACCGGAATGCGCGTCGGTGTATTCGTCGGCCGCTTCCAGCCGTTCCACCTCGGTCACCTCGAGGCGGTCAGATACGCCCTGAAAAGGGTAGACTACCTCTATGTCGTGGTCGGGTCTGCCCAGCGAAGCCACGAGAGGAACAATCCGTTCACTGCCGGGGAGAGGATCGCGATGGTCAAAGGCGCCCTGGACGGGAACGGCATCGACCCTTCGAAGTGGATGGCAATCCCAATCCCTGACGCAGACTCGCATTCGCTCTGGGTCGCCACGGTGGTCTCGATGGTCCCCCGGTTCGACGCCGTCTTCACCAACGACGCCCTCACCTTCCTCTTGTTCAAGGAGGAGGGGTTCGACGTCAGTTCCGTCCCCTACCTAGACAGGCAGAAGTACTCGGCCACTAACGTCAGAGACAGAATCCTTGAGCAGAAGGACTGGGAGAGCCTCGTCCCGAAGGAGGTGGCGGAGCTGGTCAAGAAGTTCGGAGGGGTGGAGAGGGTGAGAGCACTTATCCGGAAGGACCTGACGGGTGTCAAGCATGGATAAGCAGAAGCTGATTATGCTGCCGGGGCCCACCAACGTCTCGGAGCGGGTCATGCAGGCGATGCTCAGACCTGTGATAAACCACAGGGGGGACTCGTTCAGGGAGCTCTACAAGGGGGTCCTGGAAAAGACGAGGCAACTCTTCCAGACGCAGGGCGACGTCGTGGTGCTGTCGTCGTCTGGGACCGGCGGGGTCGAAGCAGCAGTCTGGAACCTCATCCGCCCTGGAGACGTCGCGATCGTCCCCGTGTTCGGGGAGTTCAGCAAGAGGCTGGCCGAGACGGTCGAGATGGCGGGGGGTGAAGCGGTGCAGGTGGCATCCGAATTCGGCACGGCCCCGACCCTAGAACAGCTGAAGGCGGCCATGGACAAGGCTGGAAGCTTCAAGGCGATGTTCCTCGTGCACAACGAGACGAGCACGGGGGTGGCGGTCCCGTACGTGGAGGAGGCAACGAAGGCGGCCAGGGAGCACGGAGCCTTCGCGGTGATAGATGCGATTTCGAGCCTGGGAGGATACGCCATCCCGGTGGACCGCTGGGGAGTAGACGTCTGCATCACAGGGAGTCAGAAGTGCGTCGCCGCCCCCCCGGGGCTCGCCCTGCTTTCGGTGAGCAGCAGGGTCAGCGAGTTCCTGGAAAGCTCCCCTTCGAAGACCAGATATTTCGAGATCACAAGATATCTCGAATACGGTAAGAAGGGGGAGACCCCCTTCACGCCCGCCCTCCCGCTCTACTACGCCCTGGACGAGGCCCTCGAGGAACTCATTGAGGAAGGGCTTGAGAAGAGGGTACAGAGGCACGACAGGATGTCGCAATTGATCTATGACGGCATGGCGGGGCTCGGCCTGAGCGCCGTGGCCGAGAGGTCGGTGAGGTCGAAGACGGTGATTGCCTCGTACTACCCGAAGGGGATAGACGACGCGAAGTTCCGGAGGTCCCTGTCTCAGGAGAAGGGGGTCGTGATAGCCGGGGGGTTCGGGCCGTTCGCTGGCAGGGTGTTCAGGGTGGGGTGCATGGGGCAGATAAACGAAGGATACGTCAAGACCACGGTAGAGGCGGTCCGCGACACCCTCGCGGCGTTCGGCGGCTGAAACTCTTTAAACCCAACCTGGAGGCTGGTCGAAGCCGATGCCGCTAGACAAAGGGACGCTGATATTCGCCAACTACACCGCCTACGTGAAGGACACGGGCGAGGGGATCGAATCCACCGTCGAGTCGGAGGCGAAGCGCCTCAAGATATACGAAGAGTCGAGGAAATACGAGCCCAGGCTCGAGGCAGTAGGCGAGGGGTGGCTCATATCCGGCCTGGACTCGGAGGTCGCGAAGCTGTCGGTGGGGGACAAGAAGCAGATAGAGCTCGCCCCTGAGAAGGCTTTCGGCAACAGGGACCCGACTCAGCTCCGGATGGTCCCGCTCCGCAAGTTCGGCGAGAGAGAGCACGACCTCGCAGTCGGGGATTCGGTCGAGATCGACAACAGGGTAGGCATAGTCAGGTTCATCGGATCGGGGCGAGCGCAGGTAGACTTCAACCACCGGCTGGCCGGGAAGTCGATAATCTACGACTTCGAAGTGCTCCGGAAGGTGGAGACGGACGACGACAAGGTGAGGGCGCTGATCGACAGGAGGCTCGCCGCCGACGGAGGGACCCCCGGCTTCCAGCTTGCCGACGGCAAGGTGACGGTGACGATACCCGAGGGGCTGTTCCTGGTTGAAGGGCTGCAGATCATCAAACGAGGCATTGCGAACGACGTGTTCAAGTTCGTCCCGACGGTCGCCGCACTTAGCTTCGTGGAGAGGTTCAACAACGAGAAGGCCAAACAGACGGAACCTCCCAAGGAGGCAAAGCCTGCAGAACCCCCGACGGAGGAGAAGCCGACGGCACCTGAGAAGCCCCGGAGGAAGAAGGCCGGAGCCGCTGCAAAGGCGCCTTAGATAACCCCTGTAGCCTTCGCCAGCGCGGCCGCGCGCTTCTCGTCGAGCTTCTTCGTCGAGAGTATGGTGAACCTATCCGGACGGATTGAGCTTGCTTTCACCAGAGACCGGATTATGTCAGCGTCGCTGACTCCTATCGCCGAGGCGTCGACGGGCGCCCCGACGTTTCTCAGCGCCGACCTCACCCTCCTCCAGTCGAGCCCGTGGAGCTTGGCCATCATTATGGTCCCGATGCCGCACTTTTCTCCGTGAAGCCCCGAAGTAGGGGCCAGGATGTCGAGGTAGTGGCTGAAGAGGTGCTCCGAACCTGAGCAGGGGCGGGAGCTACCTGCTATCCCTGCCGCCACTCCCGTGCTTATCAGCGCCTCCACCAGTTCCCTGACGCTCTCGGTCCCGAACTTCCCAATCATCCGGGACCGGTCGAGAACAACGCCGGCGCTCATCAGCGCCAGGCTAGCGGAATACCCGCCGTAGTACTCACCCGTGACCTTCTGCGACAGCTGCCAGTCCTTCACTGCGGTCAGCTTCGACACAAGATCCCCACACCCCGAGGCAAGCAGCCGCCTGGGAGCCGACGCTATCACCCCGATGTCTGCGAGAATCCCCACCGGCGGCTTAGCCATTACGGAGTACGGCCTGTCCAACCCCTTCAGCGAGGCGAAGGGGCTCGAGATCCCGTCGTGGGAGGCGCTGGTTGGGACCGAATAGAACGACACCCCCAGCCTGAACGCCGCGAGCTTCCCGACGTCGACGCTCTTCCCTCCTCCCACCCCGATGATGCAAGCCGACATGGACGCCGCGCGCTCGACCTTCCGGACGTTGCCCAGGTCCGCAGCCGTGACCTCCACCCAGAGGGGGCTCCCACCGAGGGCCGAGTCTATGGAGCCCTTCACCTTGGAGGCGACGTTGGACCCGGACGCGACGACGACCTTCTTCTTCCGGGCCTCGTCTCCGACGAACTCGCCGAGGCGTCCCAGGACCCCCTCGCCGATGAGGACCCTGTTAGGGAGTTCCATGAGGTGATAGCCAGGCTCCACGTTCAGGGACGCCAACGGCCGTGGTTTAAGGCCGCTTCTCATGGGTCCCCGGTCTCCCGCCGGTTTGTCGCACCCGCGACGGTTAAATAGGAGCCTCTTGTTTAGAATAATGAAGAGCTAATGATTGGAAGCATAACCGACTGGGGCATCCTTGCCGTCGTGGTCATCGTTCTCTTCGGGGGCGCGAAGAAGATCCCTGAACTGGCGCGCTCCATGGGCAGAGCGATGGGCGAATTCAGGAAGGGACAGGCCGAGCTGGAGAAGGAAGTGGCAGAGCTGCGGACCTCGACCGACTTTACAGGTGCGGTCAAAAGCACGCCCCAGCAGCCGGTGAAGGAAGTAGCTCCACAGGCGCACCAGCCAATCAACGAAGACAGAGAGTACTCGCGCAGGCGCATATCGCAGCTCGAGGAAGAGCTGAAAGAGCTCAAAGAGAAGGCCGGCGCGTAGCTGCGCAGGCAGCCTTTAGAGAACGGAGTTAAGGGCCATCCCTCGGTGCGTCCGCAAGGGGATGAGCTTGTCAGCCGCTAAGCCTGAGTCAGACCGGAGGGAATTACCGTTCCTCGAACACATAGCCGAGCTGATTCGCAGGTTCCTCATCTCGCTCGCCTCCTTCTTCGTGTTCTTCGTTCTCTTCTTCATTTGCAAGCCGGTATGGGTCAGGCTTGGGTCGGTCACGGTATTCTATCCGTTTCCAGACCTGTTTCATAGTTTCACCACAGAGTTCTTCAACTTCGCGAAGCAGCAGCTCCTCCCTCCGCACATGCTTCTGATCAACCTGAACGCGTTCGATACATTCGTAGCGATCCTTTACACGGCGATGGCGCTGGCCGCGATCTCCTCATCACCCGTCTGGATCTATGAAACGGCGTCCTTCATCGGACCGGCGCTCAAGCCCAGGGAAAAGAGGACGCTACAGTTGATTCTGATCCCTGCAACCGGCCTCTTTCTGGCCGGCGGCTTGTTTGCCTACAAGATTGTTTTGCCCGTCATCTTCAAGTTCCTGTATCTGTTCACGCTGTCTACCGGGGTCGAACCCACCCTGGGCGTAGGGACGTTCGTCTCGACGGTGATAGCATACATAGTCGCGCTGGGCCTGTCTTTCGAGATTCCCATAGTCATGATCGCCGTCAGCTACGTGGGACTTGTCTCCTACGAGACATGGTTGAAGAACTGGAGGTATGCCATCGTCGGCTCTTTCGTCTTAGCGTTGCTCATCTCACCCGGTGCGACAGGAGGCATCATAGAGGTCACGACCGGGCTAACGCTTTCGGGCTTGTTCTTCGGCGGGGGCCTGGTGTCCAGGGCGCTGGTTCTGCGGAGACGGAAGCAGTAGACGACGGGGGACCTGGTCGAACCGTCGCGCGTGTCCAAGGACACGTCTCTTGACTTTTGCTGCGTCAAGGGCCGCGGAGGATGTCTTGACCTCGGCCTTTCGGTCCGGGCCGACGGAGGGGTTCAGGCTATGACCGACCCCGACGAGCTTATACGACCCCTACACGGCGAACGGCACTGTGACCGAGGAGGAAGACGTTGACAAAACCAGGAGGAGGGTGTTCGCCAAGTTCCTGCCTCACCTTGCCGTCACGGCAATCGGAGTCGGCGTCTTCTCGTCCCCCGTCCGCCTGCTTTCTTCGGCGGTGGAGAGATACAACAAAGCGACGGAAGAGACGACGAAGAGGCTGAATGACCTCCTTCCCCTCCTTCCCTGGCTCGAGAGCCTCCAGCTGAACGTGGAGGGGCCCCGCACAGTCTCGCTGGTGATATCAAAGGAAGACATGGGTAGCAGCGTGGAGCAGTACCTCATCAGGAGGTTCAAGAACGATGGAGCCGACGGCGCGATGTTCGGGGAACCTCCGGGGAGCCGCGAAAAGGCCGAGTTCGAATATGCCCTGCGTCTGCCGACCAAGAACGTCTACGCGAAGGTCTCGAGAACATTCACCGTGCCGGACAGAGAACGCTACCTGGAGATCGCGAGGCGTCTGAACCCGTCAGAGGTATGGCTGTTCGTCAACAGCGGGGAGGATGTGGACGAGCCGATGGACCCGGTCTTCGTCGGCGAAAACGCGGTCCTGCGCGGGAGGCTGAAGTCCGTCACGACCGCAGAGATGTTGTCAGAGTTCTTCGGGAAGGAGTTCGACGTCGTGGTAGAACCTCAGGACGATGGCTCAGACAGGGTCGTGCTCCACATGAAGACCCACCAAGCTAGGAACGAGCTGACGGCATAACCCAGCACGAGTTGCCCGTCGCCCCGGTCTTGCTTCGGCCGCGCATTCGCATAGAAGGCCTGGCGGCGAGAATTAAATAGGCCCGGAGGAGCAGAAGCTCAGGGTTGAAACAGTTCGAGTTTGCGCGGGTGGTGGCCGGCCTGGTCGAGAAGGGGCAGCCCTTCGCGGTGGCGACCGTGGTTAAGACCGCGGGGTCCTCGTTGGGGAAGCCCGGTTTCAAGACAGTCATCTCGAAGGACGGCGACGTCCTCTACGGGTCTCTGGGAGGCGCGTGCCCCGAGTCGGCCCTGGCTGCGACCGCGAAGCAGACTCTCGCGAGCGGCCACCCGAAGACGGTGACCGTGTTCCTAGAGGACACAGAGAGGTCGGTGGCAAGTGCGTTCCGCGTAAAGGGCGAGGATGAGATACACGTGGAGACCAACTGCGGCGGGGAGATGCAGGTTTACGTGGAACCGTATCTTCCGAAGTAGAGACGTGCGCTCGTCAGCCAGGACTCCGGACCGGTCATTTCTTGATTGGGACGCCTTCTACCCAGCGACCCTTCCCTCTGATCCGTTCCCTCTTCCAGAGCGGCAGTGTCGTCTTTATTCTGTCGATAGCGTACCTGCACGCTTCGAACGCGTCGGCCCGGTGCTCTGAGGAGACCGCGACGACGACGCTCGCCTCGCCGACCCTTAGGAAACCCTCCCTGTGTATCATGGTGAGCTGCTTCACCGGCCACTTCGTCCTGGCCTCGGCCTCGATCTGCTTGAGTCTTTTTTCCGCCATCTTCGAATAGGCCTCATACTCCATGGCGTCCACATCGCCCGCCTTGCTCTTCATCCGGACAGTCCCTATGAATACGACTGTGCCTCCGGCGCCCCTGTCGGCGACCTCGGCCATCACTCCTGCGGGGCTGATCCTCCGCCTGGCGATTCTCGTAACTGAGCGCGCCAGCCTATCCTCCCGCTACAGGCGGGATTACGCCTGTCTCGTCTCCCTCGGCCATGGGCGCCGGCGCGTTGACCAGGGCATTCACAGCCGCCATGCGACATCTAGCCTCCCACGGCGTTCATGTTCCTCGGCTTCTCCCATCCGCCTTTGATCCACGGCATGTGCCCCACGCCTTCCGGCTTTTTGCTCACGACGCCTTTCATGAACCTGGCGAGCTCCGCGTCCGACCCTCCTCTAAGGAAGGGTTTGAGGTCGTAGTACTGCGTGTCGAAGAGGCAGGAGAGCAGCATCCCATCTGAAGTCAGCCTGATTCTGTCGCAGTCGTCGCAGAACGGGTCGCTCATAGGCGTTATCAGTCCGAGCCTCCCTCGGTCGCTGCCGATGGACCAGAGTGAGGCGGTCTTCCCCATCTCCCTGCCCATGGGTCTGAGGTCATAGGAGCTTTTCAGGGCCGCTATGATGTCCTTCCCCGCCATGACGGCGTCGGGGGACCAGACTCCCAGCCCGTCCAATGGCATAAACTCGATGAACCTTATCGACAGCCCCCTGGAGTGCGCATAGTCGACCAGGTCGACGATCTCGTCGTCGTTGTAGCCCCTGAGAGCCACTGAGTTGACCTTGACAGGATCCAGTCCGACCCGGAGCGCCTCCTCGATGCCCTCCAAGACCCGCGGGAGGGCGTCCACGCCGGAGATCTTGCTGAACCTGTCCCTCTTCAGGCTGTGGAGGCTTACCGTCACCCCCTGCAGGCCCGAGTCCTTGAGCAGGTGGGCCCTCTGCTTAAGGAACCAGCCATTGGTAGTCATGTCGAGGGTGTCGACCCCATCGATGCGGGAGAGCCTGGCAACGAGGGCCTCCAGATTCCGCCTCAAGAGCGGCTCCCCACCAGTTATCCTGATGCCGTCTATCCCCAGCCCCGACAGCATGCGCGCGGTCTTTTCGACTTCGTCGAACGTCAGTTGGTCGGCTTCGGGCAACCACTTCACCTTGCTCTTGTCGGGCATGCAGAAGAGGCAGGCGAAGTTACACCTGTCAGTCACGGAGATCCTGAGCTTCTTAGCAACTCTGCCTTTGCTGTCGACAAGTCGGTCAGCCGCAGGCACTACAAGGGTCAATCAGGGAGAACTCCTGCATATGGCAAAAAAACATTGCTCGGCAATGTAGTGCATTCCTGTCGCGGAGCCCCCGAGTCCTGGCCGCTCGTGCACTGGCTAAGCTTAGGCCGCGGCAGAGCGCGAGCGTTCAGCGTATCACCTGAGTACTCCAACACCGCAAGCTGCCCTTGTAGACGGACCCTTTTCGTCCTACTTTATGCTGTAGTCCGGTCTGATTCTCAGATATAGCATCCCGTAGAACAGGGAAATCAGCACCGCTGCAGTAGGACCGTGGAGGGACCGCAGAAGGGCCTCGAACCCATAGGAGTTTAGACCTAACAAACCGAACGGACCGATGGGTGAAATCGACCCGAGGAGGTATAGGCCCAATACTCCCTGGAATATCACCACAGCGGCCAACACCCAGTACAGGACTTTTGCCTCCAGGAACCTAGCGCTGAACAGCCATTGCTTCAGGGTCAGCCTCTTCGTCGCGATCCTCGCAACCTCGAGGACGACGATGCCTATCCCGGTTGCAATCAGGAGCGTCGCGAACAAGGAGTGGAGGTTGAGTGCGAACGGAAGTGTCGCACCAGTCAGGAGCTTCATAGGCGTGAAAATCTCGGGTGAGGCAATCATCGTGCCGGTGAGGTACGAGCCGCCTACTTCCAAGAGGAACGCTATCTTCAGAGCCATCTCCAGGCCTATGGTCTTGGTTATTTTGACCGGCTCTGTCGAGGCGCGCCTCGGCACGAAGAACCTAGTCACGTAGTGGATCGCCATCAGAATCACAGCAATCAGGTATATGTCAGCTTCAAAGGAGAACGGATACCTGTAGACTGCCGTTTCGAACGAGGTCGCAGGGAGGACAATCCCTTCGTAGAATACACCCAGGGCGAGGATAAAGAGTCCAGAAACCGTCAGTCTTGTTTTCATCCAGCGCATTTGTACGGCGGTCTGAACGGCACCAGAGGTGTTCATTCCGACCTAACCAGTTGGGTTAGACGGCTATTAAATCGTTTTGAGTGCAGAGACTTTGTCAATCTGTCAGCGATATGTCCCCTCTTGACCTGACTCGCTCCACCGCTGCCGAACAATGCGCATCAGAGCTGACCGGGGGCGACATTATGCCGTCACGACCGCACCATAGAAACCTGCCGAACGAGCCTATCGTTGACTCAGCGACGTCGGTCTTTTCGTCATCGCATCGTGTAATCTAGGAGATAGAAAGCATCTTCGACTTCCCGTCGTAGGTCACTTTGAACTTGTCGAGGAATGACCTTCCGAGGACCATGTCGTATGGCAACAACAAGGACGGCTCCATCTCCAGTGAGACCGCTGTCACATCCTCAACCGCAAGGTGGCCGATCGAAACCCGCTTCAGCCTGACCATGATACCACGTTCCACTCCTCTGAAGGACATCAAGTAGGGCGCCTTTTGGGGGAAGACCTCCCTCCACTCCCTGGCTCTGTTGGCGACGTCAGAATACCCCAAGAACACAGCGTCGTTGGCGAACATCAGGCAGTGGGTGGAGTTGAAGTCTACCAGGGCAGAAAGTTCTCTTGTGCGGCCGCCTGTCCCGGCAACGCGACACATGACCAGCATCGGATCCTTGACCTGGAATGTCAGCTTCTTGCTGCCGAACACTCAGCTCACCTTCGTTAGCCGCAGCAGTCTGTGATCCCAGTCGAGACTGACTACGGCGTGCTTCAGTAGGCTCTGACCGATAACCGCTTCAAACCCGATCTCCTGGGGGAGGTCTATTGCCGCGAATTCCACCCTTTCAAAAGAAAGGCCGCCTATCTCCACCGCCTCAACCTCGAAAATGACCGTCTTGCTGAAGCCTCCTGCCGTCATCAGGGTCCGTGCGTTAGGGGGGCCGACCGTCTCGTGCTGGAACGCCACCTCTGGATGGCCGAAGATGTACGCGTCCCCCTTGGGGACGATACAGTACTCATACACCGGGTCCACAAGTGCTCTGTACTCCCGGGCCTTGGAGTTGGACCCCTTCACCCTGACGAAAAGGGAAGGGAACCTTCCCAACTCGAATTCCGTCAAAGGAGCATCGGATAAGGCGCTTCACCGGTGTAGAATATGCAGATGTCGGGGTACTTCATCAAGCCGGATCTGAGTCTGAATCTGTCTACGTCCTGACCCACCACCTTTCCCTTGGAAGGTTGGGAGTTGGCGTCCCGGGCGGTGACCAGAATAGCCACCCAGCGGTTCTTGTACTTCCCGGTAATCTGGTCGAGGGTGAGGTCCTCTGGCTCATTTCCACCCTGAGGCTGACCCGCACTCAATCTACGTCAACCCAGATGGGCAGAGAGGACGACATTCACGATACCCTGCGCTCTAGAGCCTCTTAAGGAGTTGCCGACAGTTGGAGAGGGTTGCTCCCCATCCTCAGCCGTCAACGAGGTCGCGCGCCTAGCTCAGCAGCGTCAGCGCCTTACTCACGGCGCCCTGGGCTAGGAACACCCTGAAGGAGTTACCTGTGCCAGTCGTGAGCGGGGTCGCCCCTTCGACCGCCTTCGCGGCTGCCTCTTGAATCGTGCCGGTCGTAAGGCTCTGCCCGACGAGGAATGACTCCGCGGCCGTCGCCCTATGTGGCGCGACGTCGACCCCTCCCAACACCAAGCTGGCGTGGGAGATGGTGCCGCCACTGATGGTGAGCACAGCCGCTGCGCTAGCGAGTGCGAAGTCGAAGGACTGCCTTGCGCGCACCTTGTACCAAGAACTCACGGAGTTCGCAGGAAGCACTGGGACATGAATCTCTGTAATCATCTCGTTGTGCTGGAGTGAGTTCTCCTTTACCTTCCCCCCTACTATGGCTACTCCTGGGAGGAGCTGGCTGATTGGCATGTTGGTGGTCCCGTTCGGGCCTTGCACGGTGACGTCCGCATTCAGCGCGAAGTATGCTACTGGCGTGTCGCCAGGGTTGACTGCAAATGTCAGCCTACCGCCGAAGATGGACTGATAATATCTGTTGTCGCCCAGGACGCCGTAGCAGACGTTGCCGCCATTTTGCCAGCAGGGATAGTTGTTTCTCAGGTACCAACACCAAGTGTCTTGGATGATGTCGCCGGCGGCTGTTGCTTGGTTGCGAATCTGGGGGGCGGCCACGGTGGCCGCGGCCTGACTCAAAACCGCGTAATACTGCGCTATGTTCGGGTCGGAAGCGATGGCTGAGACGGGCGTGGTGGCACCGATTCTGAGCCCATCGGTGGCATCATATTTTATGTAATTGAGAGGGAGGCTTGAGATGTCGATCACATATTTCGGGGTCTTGTATGTCACACCATTTTTCATCGAGTAGAGGAGATCCGTGCCGCCCGACACAATCCTAGCTTGGTCGCCATACTGTGTCAGGAAGGAGACCGCCTCCGCAGGCGTGCTCGCCGTGAGCAGGCCGAATTTTGGTACTTCGTTGTTGCTACTCAATTTCTCACCCTCTATGATGTCGTGCTCGACGTCGTGCCCGATGCGCCGTTGGGGTTGCTATTCATCCATTGTATCGCCTCTACCACGTCCTCGATGCGGACAGGGGTCTTGTGGAACCTGTACCCGCCCAAGGCGTTGCTGAGGGCATTGATGAAGGAGATGTCAGCCGCGATGATGCAGTTCTCGCCTATCCCTGTTGCGCCGAATGGGCCCGTGGGGTCGATGTTCTCCACGGGGATTACGTTCGCCGAATCGGGATTCTCGTATATCGTGGGTATCTGGTAGTCATGGTAGTTCGGGTTGAGCCAGCTCCCTGAAGTGGGATAACCCGGCTTCACAGTAACGTTCTGGCTGGGGTCGTTCAGCAGCTCTTCGAAGAAGGCCGAGCCGATTCCCATCACCGAGCCGCCCATCATCTGGTGTATGGCGCCCTTGTAGAAGATGGTCCTGCCTAGGCCCAGAGCGAAGGTGTGACTGATGACATGAACCACCGCGGTCTCGGTGTCCACCTCTACCTGGGCGAACCTAGCTCCGGTTGACCTGTAGGCTACGTTGAATGGGATCTGCCATACCCCGAACCCCTTGATTGAGCTCGTGAGTAGAGCCGCGGCGTCTTTGAAGGAGATGCTGTTCGTTGGGTTCGTGGTGTCATAGATTGTGTCGTTTCCGAAGGCGAGGTTGTTTGCGTTTGCATTCAACTGGCTCGCCACTATTGGGAACCACTGGTTCTTGAGATCCTCTACGGCATAGAGCAGAGAGTGGGAGTTGTGCGTGGACTGGCTTCCTGCTGTCACGCTGGCGTTGGTCGTGTACTTCGTGTCTGACTGAATCAGCTTGACATTGTCCATCGAGGTGAGACCGAGCGCCTCTGATGCGATGAGGGGGAAGGTTGTGTTGCCGCCGGCGCCGTGGTCGGTGAGGCCGATGTATACGGTGACTGTCCCATCGGGGTCGACCTGCACCTGCGACGTGGATGGAGGGAAGGGAGAACCCTTGGAGGCATTCTGGATGCACATCCCTACTCCGACCCTCTTGGTGCCGTTGACGGAGCTGGGGACGCCCCACCCTTTCCACAGGTTGCTCCAACCGAACGCTTGCATTGCTTCCTGGAGCGCCTGCGGTTGTGCTATGGTGGTATATGGCAGGTTAGCAAAGGGCTCGACTGCGTTCGGAGCCTGCCTCATGTTCTTGAGCCTGAACTGGGCGGGATCCATGTTGAGCTTGTGCGCCAGCTCGTCGATGGCGGACTCCATCAGGAAGTGGCCTTGCTCTTCACCGACGCTCCTCATTGCCGCCCCGTTCGAGTAAGCGTCTGTGGTCACTGGGATGCTGTAAAAGCGCATGTTTGGACAGTTGTATGCGTTGTAGAAGTCGCCGACCGCGTCTGCTCCCTGGGCACCGCCGCGTCCTCCGACGTTGGCTGTGTACACTCCGTCGATGGCTACCAAGGTACCATCGTTCATCGCGCCCAGCCTGAACGTAGCCGACAACGGCCACCTGTTCGTGGTAGTGCGCGCGTGCGTGAGCCTGGTGTGGACGAATTTCACCGGGGCGCCAATCTTCTGCGCAAGTACGGCAGCCAGGACGTATTCCTCTCCGGAGGACTTGTTCCCAAGGCCGTTGCCCAAGGCACCGCCGTCCTCATAGCCACCCAGTGAAGTGCTGACCCTCACGTCTGTAGCTGGGATTGCGAAGTACCCCGCCAGCAGCTGCTGGACGGCCCACGCGAACTGGGTGGAGGCGTTGACAGTCAACTGTCCCCCTGTCCAGTAGGCTACCGCTCCTCTAGGAAAGATCTCGAAGTGCTGTTGTATCGAGGTGTTGAATGTGTCTTCGTAAACGACGTCGGCGTTTGCAAGCGCAGTGTCTACGTCACCCAGATTCAAGGTGAGCGTCCCCGACGTCACCGCCCCGTTTTCGCCTACGCCACCACCGGGGACGTTACCGCCCGGCCAAAGCTGCGGAGCTGTTGCCTGAAGCGCATCTTGGGCGTCGAAGACGTATGGGAGTTGTTCGTACTCTACCTGAATCAGGTTCAGGGCGTCCACCACCTCGTTCGCGGTGGGGGCAGCCACTACCGCCACGGGCTGGCCAGGGTACAGCACCTCGCTGCTGACCAGCGGCGGATAGGCTCTGGCCCCAGCGCCAAACAGGGCACCGACCGGAAGATCAGACTCCACGAGAGTCACATATCCAGCAGCTTGAGCCGCGCTGACGTCTATGCTCGTCACCTTGGCATGAGGATGCGGCGCGACGAGGAAACCAGCGTACCACATGGTACTTTGTCCTATGTCGCTAGGACCTATGTCGAGGGTGTACTTCCTCTGACCAGTCACCTTCGCGTATATGTCGCGTCGAGTGACCGCCTGGTTGCCCACCAGATTGAATTTGGCGTTAGGGTCCAGGTTGTTCAGGCCGCTGCTCTGGGGTTTGCTACTCATTACGCGCTACCTCCCTGAAGATTCTGCGCCGCCAGTTGGATGCTGGCGATGATTCCGTCGTAGTTTCCGCACCTGCAGATGTTCCCGCTCATCGCAGTCTTGATCTCGTCCAAGGTGGGGTTCGGATTGCTCAACAGGAGGGCAGTCGCAGACATAATCTGTCCCGGTTGGCAACCGCTGCATTGCCCGCCGTCTTCCTGTACCCAAGCCAACTGCAGAGCGTTGAGGACTCTACTTTCAGCGCTCGCAGGAATGTTGTACCCCTCGACCGTGACGATTGAGTGTCCAGCCGCACGATATGCAGGGTATGTGCACGACATATAGGGAACGCCATCAATCAAGACGGTGCACCCCCCGCATTCTCCTCTGTTGCAGGGCCGCTTGGTGCCTATCAGACCAAGGTCATCCCGAAGCACATTGTTCAACATGTCTCTTGGCTCCACGCCCACGTCGTAGTTCTTTCCGTTTATGTTCAGCGTAACAGGCTGAGAAGCAAATGGGTCAGAATTTGACGTCGCAGGGACGTTCTCAGTTGGAGTCTGGACCACGGTAGTGCTGTTACCCGTGCTCAGGGCGATTCCGCCTAAGCCAATCACCCCGGCGGAGATTGTGCTCGCCTTCAGAAATGTTCTCCTATTCATCTTCGAGTCCAACGGTGTGGACTCGGACTCTTCGCTGTGGGACTGCTTTGTTGTAGAATCCTCACTTCCCATGCCTAACGGATGAGGGTGGGTGGGTATAAAGCATTTGTTTCTGCACCGGGTTACCTTAACAAAAACGGGAAATCTCGGCAGTCGCGTGTCTCGCAAAAAGATGACACCCGTTGCGTGGTCCCCACGGAACCATGCGCAAAGTCGAAGGACGCGCACGATGCCTGGAGTGCCCGGCTGCACTGCTCGAGAGAGAACTGGTTGACTCGATGATGTTTCGCGCCAAGTAAACAAAGCCTCGGTTGGAAAGATTAAATAAGCAACGGCGGCGCAGACTCTCTTGTCCGTTCTGAAGAGGTTTTGGGCAAATGTCTAACGCTTTCAACCAAGCAGGGAAGAGGAAGACCGTGGAGTCGATGACCTACCACGGCACGACGACCGTGGGGCTCGTCTGTTCCGACGGAGTCGTGTTCGCGACCGACACTAGGGTGACCGCTGGAGGGTTCATCGCCCACAAGAAAGCCAAGAAGCTGCTCAAGATTGACGACAACATAGCGATGACGATCTCCGGGGGGGTCGCCGACCTGCAGTACGTCGCAGACACCCTGAAGTATCACACCAACACCTACAGGATTGAAAAGGGAAGGCCCATGCCGGTGAAGGCCGCCGCCCAGGTAGTCTCCAACGTCGCGTTCTCGTCGAGGCTGTATCCGCTTCTTGTAGACGTCCTCATTGGAGGGGTAGACTCCACTGGAGGCTCGATATACAACGTGGACTTCTTCGGGTCGATGAACCAGGAGAAGATGATAGCGACAGGGAGCGGGTCGCCTGTCGCCTATGGGATCCTGGAGGCCGAGTTCAAGGAAGGGATGACGACGTCCAAGGCCTATCCCCTTGCGGCGAAGGCCATAATCGCGGCCACGAGAAGGAACGTCGCGACGGGGGACCATTTCGACGTGGCGATTCTCGACGCGGAAGGATTCAGAGAGTTGTCGGAGACCGAGAAGGACAAGCTCCTGGCCCAGTTTACAACTGACAATTAGTCTTGGAACAGAAAGCTAGCGGAGTAGGCCTGATGAGCGCCATCCTGACCAACATCCCAGCGGAGGCTCAGATAACGCGCATAGAGTACGAAGGGCCAAGAATCGCGCTCTATACAAGGAACCCGGCATTCCTGCACAAGAACAGCTACGTCATCTCGGAGATAGTCAACTCTCTGAAGAAGAGAGTCGTGACAAGGACGGAGAAGTCCATACGGAAGCAGGAGAGCGACGCCCGGCAGATTCTGGAGCGCCTCGTCCCTCCCGGGGCTGGAGCGTCCAACTACTTCTTTGACGACGCCCTCGGAGAGATAACGCTCGAAGCCGAGAACCCCAGGATCCTGTCGCAGGAAGCGGGGTTCGACCTCGGCGGCGCCATGGAGCAGACAGGGTGGAAGATCAAGGTGAGGAAGGCCCCGCACATAAAGTCCACCGCCATTCAGAACGTGTACTACGCGCTGAAGGTCGGGAGCGAGGCCAGGGAGAAGTTCTACAGGGAGCTCGGGGAGGCGATCTTCAGACCGAGAATCGCAGCCGAAGAGCATGTGACCATCAAGACCCTCGGCGCGTTCCAGCAGGTGGGGAGGTCGTGCGTCCTGGTGGAGACGGCTGAGAGCAAGATCCTGCTGGACTGCGGCATCCATCCGGGCTCGAGGAACAGCTGGGACGCGTATCCGAGGCTCGACTGGGCCGATATAGCGCCCAATGAACTTGACGCCATAGTTGTCAGCCATGCGCATCTGGATCACCAGGGCTTCGTCCCAGCCATGTACAAGTACGGTTACGACGGGCCGGTGTACTGCACCGAGCCGACCCTGCCGCTCATGACCATGCTGCAGAACGACTTCGTGAAGATAGCACAGATAGAGGGCGGGAGGCTAATCTACGACCAGAAGGACATCCGCGACGAGATACAGCACGCCATAACACTTCCATACGGGATGGTCACAGACATTTCCCCCGACATCAAACTCGTGTTCAACAATGCAGGGCACATACTTGGTTCTGCCACGGTCCACCTGCACATAGGCGACGGAGCTCATAACATAGTCTACACAGGGGACTACAAGTACGGGAGGACGGCGCTGTTCGACTCGGCCACCTGGAACTACCCGCGCGTCGAGACGCTCATCACCGAGAGCACCTACGGAGCAAAGGAGGACATCATGCCCGTAAGGGAGGAGGTAGAGATGAGCTTCGTCAACGCCATCAACGAGACCCTCCGCCAGGGAGGGAAGGTGCTAATCCCCATCCCGGCCGTCGGGAGGGCCCAGGAGATTCTCATAGTTCTGGACCAGTACATGAGGAACAAGGTCCTGATGGAGGCGCCCGTCTTTATGGAAGGGATGATCTCCGAGGCCACGGCTATCCACGTCTCCTACGCCGACTACCTTTCGCGGGAGCTGAGGACCAAGATACTCGAAGAGGGGGTGAACCCGTTCAAGTCGGAGTACTTCACGGAAGTGGAGCACCCTTCAGACAGGGAGGAAGCATATCGCGAGGGGCCGGCCATCATAATGGCGACCTCTGGGATGCTCGAGGGGGGGCCGGTGCTGGACTACTTTGAGCACTTGGCGCCGTCTGAGAAGAACAAGATACTCTTCGTCTCTTACCAGGTCCAGGGATCTATGGGGAGGAGGGTCCTCGATGGTGGGAGCCAGGCGAGCCTCATGGACCAGAACGGGAAGATAAAGATCGTCGACGTCAAAGCCAAGGTACAGAAGGCCGACGGGTTCAGCGGCCACAGCGACTACAACCAGATTATCAGGTTCGTCGGGAAGGTGAGGCCCAAGCTCCAGCTCGTGATAGTGAACCACGGAGAGAAAAGGAAGACGGAGAACCTGGCATACTCTATCCAGAGGATATACCGCGTCCCCGCCATCCACCCGGCAGTGCAGGAAGCTATCCGGGTATACTAGCGGCGCTGGGTAACACGCCAGCTGCTGATGTAGAAACATTAAACGCGCAGCACATATCACGACAAGATAGTTGCAGCCTGAACCTCCTTCCAGAGGGCATGTTTGGCAGACCTAGCCTGGACTCGGCGTTCCCGACGCTACTCCCCAGGTCGGCCCCCATCGCAGACCGCGGTTCCCCTCTGATCATGATGGCATCGCCCCTCCGCTTCCACTCCGTGGAGACGGCTGTGATGTTGGTGGACAAGGGAGCGCGCCCCCGAGAAGCCATTCGATGACGAAATCATCGAGGCCGGCCCCGTGAGCCTCTGGAGGTCGAGGTTGACCTGACCCTTCAGGAAGGCGCGAGCCTGATCACGCAAATCCAGGGCGGAGTGCTCGTCTGAAGCTGCGGGGTCATCCGCGCGGGACCTCGCGACGAGGCAGTTCGCCTCAGGAGACCTCACCGTATCATAACGGGAGCCGAGAGAACGGAAAGCTGAACGGTCTCAGGACGCTGGTCCCGATCACTGCAGCCCGCGCCAGATGCGGACGCCTGGTGGGGTGATAACCACCCTTTCATCGCCCAGCCTGGCGATGTCTCCTCCGACAGAGGTTGCGAACTCGTAGAGCTGTTCAACGGACGACTTCAGTTCTTCGAGGCTCTTCTGGGCGAGCGGAGTCACCTTCAGGATGACGATTGTCTTGTTGGACACGTCTTCCTGTATCTTCGGGAGGTCCTCGATGCTCCTCAACGCCAGGGCCTTCAGTAGGACCTCCTTGCTCTGGCCCTCAAGCTTCCTCTCCTGCATCACGCCTGACATGAGACCTTGGTTTGCTGACATGGCGGCTATTATTAAGGGTAGGGAGGCAGTGCAAATCTATGATGGCCATGAAATTGTTAGACTCTGTTGTGGAGAATTGTTCAGAGGGAAGAAAATCCGTTCTCAGCTTAAAAGGGGAGGGGATGCTGAAACTGTTCGGCTTCAGAGAGACTTGTGGGCGTTCCAGTATCTGTCTCCGACATGATGCAGGTTCCTGATGCACCCTCCCTTGGTCATCGCAGTGGCCTCTGCACCCCCCACCAGGGAAGCACCTACCGCTATCGCCCTCCCTCTCTTCTCCTCCTTGACCACAACCATCCTTCCGGCCGGCCCCCAATCATCCATCACCCTGATCCCTGGCCTCATGACATCTGCCCCGTTGATCAGGAACCTGATGGCTCCTTCATCTACGGTGGCCGTGGGAAAGAGCGCCAGGGTGGCCTGGGAGCCCAGGAAAGGGAGATAGATTGTTCCGGCCTGCACGAATTCGTAACCGTCGAGTGCGACGAACACCACCCCCTCCTCGGGTTCGGAGCAGCTCGCCTGCGAGGACTTCGGGAGGCCGAGGGAGACGCCGAGATGTGACTCGATTTTGGATATGAGGTCAGCGGAGTCTCGGCGGGAAAGCACCCACTTCTTCAAATGGGTCAACCCGCAAGCTTTGGGACGTAATTAACCCCACTGACGTTCTACGCTCGACCCCCCTCTGAATTATGCCCCATTGAGCAGGCTCCGTTACATTGTTGAGAACCGATTGCCACACATTCGATTAAAAGCCGGTTCTTGTCCATCAACCCGCCGTTGAGGGGGCAACGGCACACTGTCGGCGAGCTCAGGGACCCGGTCAAGTCTGTCAGGTCGGGGGAGTTCGAGTACGAGGAGAGGCCACCGAAGTCCCTCGACTGGGCCTCCTACACCGAGGCCTACGAGCTCGCAGACATGCTCCGCCTGATCCCCAGGTTCGTCGAAGAGGCGGTCGACCGGATGCCCGCCGAGGAGCTGGCGCCCAGAAGAGGGCCTGGAAGACAGGCCACCCATCCCCCGGCCGACGTAGCCGAGGTCATGCTGATGCAGTCATACTTCGGGGTCTCCAACAGGGTGGCCGCAGGCCTCGCCGTCGTCTTCAAGGAGAAGCTCCGCCTCTCCGACACCTTCTCCTACAAGACGGCCGAGAGGGAGTACGACCCCGGTCCCGTCATGAGGATACTCCGGGAGGTATTCAGGCTGACCAACGAGTACGGTAACGCCAACGAGGACGCCTTCTCCTTCGACGGGACCGGGGAGCCCACGTCGACGGAGGTCAACTACGAGTCGGTCCGCTCGGAGCAGAGGAGGGAGAAGGAGGGCTCCACGACGACAGGTGACGGCTCCTCGTCGTGGCCCTCCAAGAGGCACGAACTCCAGTATGTCGAGGAGTCCGTCGGCGTCCACACCAAGATCTACGGGGGCGTCACGTCGACGGAGGGCCACTCGGTCGGGGAGCTCCTGATGTTCCCTTCGGTCCTCTCCCAGACACGCATCAACTGTCCTGGAGCGGTGAAGGCGGCGCTGGGGGACGCGGAGTACTCGACCAGGCCCGCGTGCTCGATGGTGGCAGCGGCTGGGGCCATACTTGCTTCTTCCCCAAGGTCAACTCGATATTCCTGGCGCACGGCGTAGCGTCCTGGAACAACATGATGCACTCGTTCGTGGAAGACCCGCAGGGGTGGCTGCGAGCCTACCACATGCGCTCCATATCGGAGACGGCCGACTCGATGGACAAGAGGAGGTTCCCCTGGAAGCTGAAGAAGAAGAGGCCGGCCTGGAGGAAGGACGCGGAGTCGTTCCTCAGGAGGGACGTCCACAACGTCCGCCAGTACTCGTACCTGTCCTACCTGGAGCCCGGCCTCATCAAGAAGATGGAGCGAGTCCCGGATTACGTCCCAAAGCCCAACCTGCATGACTGCTTAAATAAATGAATCCAGACGCCCGCCCTAAGGGTCCATTTGTCAGTCGACATGTCGGTGAAGGTCCTCGATGAGAGCGTCGGTAAGATTGTGCTCATCAAACTGAAGGGAGGCAAGGTGATCAGGGGGAACTTACAGGGGTTCGACCAGCACATGAACCTGGCGCTCGAGAAGGCGGAAGAGGTGGCGGAGGACGGTCACTCGAGTTCGCTGGGCACGCTTATAGTCAGGGGGGACAACATCATAATAATCTCCCCGCCCCCGAGCTGAAGTTCAAGCAGCCGCAAGTGTGACATCTCGGGATTTCCGAATCTACTTTTATACTCAGGCCGCCAGAGTAGAAGGCAGAGCCCAATGGTGGACCTCCTCACGGTCGCGGTGGCCGGCGTCGTCGGGGTCGGCCTCGGAGGGCTCACAGCATACTTCGTCTTCTACACCAGACCGAAACGCGCTGCAGCCGCTCCCAGGCACACCGAGTCGGTGCCCCTGCGATCCGAGACCACTGTCACGTCGGCGGAACTCGAACGGTCGAGGAGGGACATGAGAACCATCATGGTGGAGAGGGACCTCCTTTCGTCGGCCATGATGAAGCTCTACGAGGCTGAAAGCGAGGGGAGGATTACGCGCGAGGAGAGGGAGACCATCTCGAAGAGATACAGCGACCAGATTAAGGACCTGCAGTCCAAGCTCAAGGACGTAGAGCTCGTGGTGGAGGTCGGCGAGTTGGAGGGTCTCAGAGGGGAGCTGGTGTCGCTCTTCGAGAGCAGGATCCGGAACATCGAAGTGCGTCTCGACGCCGCAAAACAGATGCTGGGGCCATCGGCCCCGCAGCCCCCGAAGAAGGAGGCTACGCCGAAGGTGGAGCGGGAGACCGACCTCGAGAAGGTGGTCGAGAGGAGGGCCAAGCCGGAGATGTCCGAATCAGAGAAGCGGGTCAAGGTGATCAGGGACGAAGTGATGGACGCCCTGACCAAGCTAGAGCAGATAGACATAGAAAAGAAGCAGGAAGATTGATGGACCCGACAAGGGACGCCCTGAAGGGAGTCGCCGCCGATGTCGCCCGGTCCATAGCCCCGCGCGCCGTCCTCGGTCTGGGGAGCGGATCCACGGTGGCAGGGCTCATAGAAGAGCTGGCGCCGTTGATAATCGGGAAGTCAGTCAGAGGCGTTGCTACTTCCACTCAGATAGAGTTGGTGGCGTCGAGGTGCGGCATCGAACTCGTGCCTTTCAGGGGGTCGGTCGACTTGGTAGTCGACGGCGCGGACCAGGTGGACCGTAGGCTGAACCTGGTCAAAGGAGGCGGCGGCGCCCTGCTCCGGGAGAAGGTGGTGATGGGAGCCGCGAAGTCGATCGCCGTGGTCGCCGGAGAGAACAAGTTCGTGAGGAGGCTCTGCGACAATGGAGTACGGGTCCCAGTCGAAGTCTTCCCCATGGCGAGGGAAAGCGCCAAGCTCAAGCTGTCCATGCTCGGAGGAGTCGCCGAAGAGCGCCTCCTCCCCAAGGGATATCCCTACTTCACCGAGAACGGCAACGTGATACTTGACACCCTCTTCGAACCCATCGAGTCACCGAGGGACCTCGAGGTCAGGGTGAGGTCTACCCCGGGGGTAGCGGAGGTCGGGATATTCACATTCAAGCCGCTGACCGTGTACAGGCTGGAAGGGGAGGGAAGGTTCGAGACGCTCACGGCCGAAGCGTGAAAGCCCAGACGTCCCTGATGGGATGCCGACCTCGCGGTGAAGAGCCTCCGCCTCCGCATGACTTATAACCACCTGACCGGAGCGACAGATTGAGAGACATATGACTCGCGAAGTGGGATACAAGTCCGCACCAATCGACCCGAACTTCCTTTCGAAACCCGACCAGTTCCCGGTGACGGGGGAGCACAACGGCCACAAGGTGAGGGCCGCGGGGACGCAGAGGAACGACGGGGATGGAAACCCGTACCCGATCAGCAATGGTATCCACGGCACCCAGGTAGCTGTCGACTGGGATTCGTGCGTCGCAGACGGCGTCTGCATGGATGTCTGCCCGGTATTCGTCTATGAATGGGCGCTCAACCCCGGCCAGGCAGGGACCGGAAAGGACAAGGTAGTCGACCAAGGGACCCCCGAGTGGGACCAGTACAGGAGCGACAAGTCAGAGCCCATACGCGAAGCTGACTGCATCTTCTGCATGGCATGCGAGACGAGCTGTCCCACGCAAAGCATCAAGATCACGCAGCCTTAGCCGCAGAACGAAGCGCACTAGGGTATCGTCCCGCTAGAACTGGCTAACTCTGCCCCGACCTTCGTAGGCAGGTATGCCTCGTTCGGTCCAGACAGGCTCGACCCGTTTAGGTGACCCTTCCGCCCGCCTCGGCCACTTGTCAGCAACCATTTTATCCTGAAGGAATTCGGAGCCGTCTTGGCCATGGAAGAAGACGCGGACCTGAAGCTGCTGGAGCGGAGGAAGCTCGAGGAGATGAGGCGGAGGCTGAAGGCCGCGGCTCCGACCGTGCGACCAGAGAAGACGGACCGGGAGGTCGTGGAAGGGATGCTCTACGACAGGGGGGACGAAGTGTTGCAGGCGGCCTACTCGCTCTACCCGAAGGAGACGGAAAGGCTCGTGCGGGAGCTCGCGTCGCTGATCAAAAATGGCCGGTTGCAGGAAAGAATCGCCGGAGGGGAGATCCTCTCGATCTTCAGGCAGCTCGGGATGAGGATAAGGCTGAAGACGTCCATCAAGGTGATGGACCAGGGGAAGCTCGTCGATCTCAGCGAGAAGCTGGGGAGGAGCGAGGGGCGGTGAAAGGAGCCGGGACCATCAGCGAGGAGGTCTTGGAGGTCCCGAAGGCCGCTGAACCGGTCCTCGTCTGCGGCCTCCCAGGGAGCGGCTATGTGGGGAAGCTGGCGGCCGACCACTTGGTGTCGTCCTTCAAGCTCAAGAAGGTGGCGGAGTACAGGAGCTCCACCTTCCCGCCCCAAGTTAGCGTAAAGGAAGACGGGACGGTAGACCCTCCCACTGGGGTGTTGTACTACGCCCCCACCAAGGCGAAGAAGGGTCTCCTCGTATTCACGGCCGACGCGCAACCAACGACCGCCGAGGGCGAGTACGAGCTGTCCGATGCAGTGGTGAAGTTCGCCAAGAAGTGCGGAGTAAAGAAGGTCTACACCCTGGCAGCCTACATCACCGGGTCGTTCTCTCAGTCACCCAAGGTGTACGGCGCTGGGACATCCAAGACGATCGCCGAGGCGCTTCGGGAGAACGGCGTCATCCTGATGAAGGACGGAGGAATAAGCGGGATGAACGGCCTCCTGATAGGCATCGCTGCGCTGAGGGGCCTCGAGGGGGCGTGTCTGCTGGGAGAGACATCAGGATACGTCGTGGACGCCGGGGCCTCTAAGGCGGTGCTGGAGCAGCTCTCTAAGGTGCTCGGCATCCCCATGGACACCTCCAAGCTCAAAGAGAAGGCAGACGAGACTCAGAAGCTGATCGGCCAACTGCAGTCAATGGCCGACCAGGCGAGGGAAGCCGCCCCCCAGCCCGGACGCAGTCAGAGGCCCGGATACATAGGCTAGCTTCTCAGAAGGGATAGAACGCAGGGAAAGTCACGCCGAAGAGCGTTACCATGATTGCGTCGAGTATGAGCAGGATTACCCAGGCAAGGACGGCTATCCCGACCGACTTGGGCCAGGTGGTGCGGAAGGCGCCCCTGAAGACGGCGAGCCACGCGAGAAGCCCTAACAAGAGCGCGATGGCGCCAGCTGGGGCCCCTATCACTGCCCCCAGTGCAAGGGTTACCGCGAAGTAGACTACATAGTAGACCACCACTCCGCCGAGCGTGGCCCCCATAGCGTCCCCGAACCCCACGGTGTCCCCCTTGATCACCCTCGCGGCGAAGTAGACTGGGATGGTGACGACCACCCAGAGGATGGCCAGCCCCAGGACGTAGACCAGGACCCCCAAGGGCGACGCAAGGAAGAGGATGGCGGTTCACCCCTTGATGTTGCCCACCGGACGCAGCGCCACGACCTTCTTAGAGATCCCGGCCCTGTCCATGGTCTCCACCACTTCGGAGATGTCCTTGTAGGCCATCCCCGCCTCCTCGGCCAGGCCGTCCATGGTCGCGGCCTTCACGTATATCCCCCTGTCGAGCATCTTCCTCTGTAGCTCGGCTCCGCGGACCTCTCGCTTTGCCGCGGTCCTAGACATCGTCCTCCCCGACCCGTGGGCAGTTGAGCCGAAGGTCTCTTCCATCGCCTTCTGAGTCCCCACCAGAAGGTAGGACCCGGTCTCCATGGACCCGCCGATGATGACCGGCTGGCCCACCTCCCTGTAGGGGGCGGGAATGTCGGGATGACCAGGGCCGAAGCTCCTCGTCGCCCCCTTCCTGTGGACCAGGAGTTCCCCATTGAACCCTTCGTACCTGTGCCTCTCCACCTTGGCTATGTTGTGGCAGACGTCGTAGATCAGGTGCATGTCGAGAGACTCTGCATCCCGGTGGAAGACCTTGGAGAAGGCATCCCTGACCCTGTTGACTATGATCTGCCTGTTGACGAAGGCGAAGTTGGCTGCGCAGACCATCGCGGCGTAGTAGTCCTTCGCCTCCTTAGAGTCGAACGGGAGGCAGGCCAGGTCCCTGTCCCGCACCTGGATGTCGTACCGGCGCATATTGGACTCGAAGTTCCTCAGGTAATCGGTACAGATCTGGTGCCCGAACCCTCGGCTGCCGCAGTGAATCATTACAACGACCTGGTCGTCGTGGACGATCCCGAACCCTTTCGCGAGTCCTGGGTCGAAGAACCTGGCCGGGTCCACTACCTGAATTTCGAGATAGTGGTTCCCGGAACCAAGGGTCCCGAACTGGCTCACCCCCCGGCTTACGGCTTGCCTGCTCACCTTCGAAATGTCAGCACCTTTGATGTATCCTCCCTCTTCTACATGGGCAGGGTCGTCGTCCCAGGCGAGGCCGTGCTCCGCGCACCACTTCACCCCAAGAGAGGTGATGTCCCCCATCTGGCCCTGGGCGAAGTTTTGGGGCCCTTTTACCCCCACCCCGGCGGGTACCAGGTTGAAGATGAGGTCTACCAACTCTTTTATCTTTGATTTGACCTCCGAGTACTGCAGATTCGTTCTGATGAGGCGCATTCCACAATTAACGTCGAAACCTATTCCTCCGGGCGAGATTACGCCTTTTTCGACGTCAAATGCTGCAACCCCGCCTATAGGGAAGCCATACCCCCAATGCGCGTCAGCCATGGCGTAAGCGTAGCGGACTATCCCGGGGAGGCACGCCACGTTGGTCACCTGCTCTATCACCCCGTTGTCCATGGCCTCGAGGAGCTTCCGAGTGGCGTAGATCCTGGCAGGGACCCTCATCCCCTGCTTGTAGGTGGTGGGAATCTCCCAGGAGACGTCGGAAACCTGCCTGAACGAGCTAGTCTGTGCCACGCAGAACCACCCTTGGTCGCTGCGGCCGCGCTGCTTCTTTAAGCGTTTAGAGGGCTCAGATGTCGAGGACGACGGTCGCCTTCCACCGAGGCCCGTCTTGGCGCACACCGAAGAGGTGCATGGTCACAGCCTTGGCGTCGTTACGGAGAGAGTGGCGCTCCCTGTCTATCGCCTCCCCCCTCGCCTGCGCAGTGAGGGACAGGTTACCGGGACCGACCCTGACGCTGAACTCCTTGAAGAGGAGGGAGTCGACGTCCTTCGAAATGATGAGCTCGGTGAGGAAGTCATAGAGGAGCCTGTCGAGGTCCGGGGCTTCCAGGGAGAAAATCTTCACGGTGCCTCCCTTCAGGGTCTTAGGGTCGACCATGACGTCCGTGACGGCGAGGGCGCACGTTTCGAAAAGTCCGTCAATCGAGTCGGACTCGGCTTCGAAAGCGACGTCTGCGAGGGCGACGTCTGGGAGGTACCTGAATGCCATCGCGTTGGGAGCCTGCGCGCCCAGCGCTCTTAACCTGTGCGCAGGCAACGGCACGGTGGTGGACCGGGGGTCGGCAATGGCTGCGCGCGCGGCTCCCGGAGCCCGAAGTAGGAGAGAGGGCGCCAAGGAGGCTTCCGAGATACGGTCCTAGGCGCCTTTCCTGGCGGGGATGAGCTCCAGCTCCCTTCCCGCTTTCTCGAAGGCGCCTATCGCGAAGTCGAGGTCCTCTTTTGAGAGGGCGGCGTTCATTATTGTCCTTATCCTTGCCCTCCCCTGCGCGACCATGGGATACACGATGGGGAGGGCGAACACTCCGATCTCAAAGAGCCTGGAGCTGAGCTTCTTGGCTTTCCCGCTTTCGCCGACCATCACGGGCGTGATGGGGGTCTCGCTCCTGCCGAGGTCGAACCCGAGGTCCTTCATTGCATTCTTGAAGTAGCGGGTGTTCTCCCAGAGCCTCTGGACGTGCTGCGGTTCCTTCTCGAGGACGTCCACGGCGGCCAGGCAGGCGGCGGCCACTCCCGGAGGGTGCGAGCCGCTCAGAAGCCAAGTTCTGGATTTGTTGTAAGCGAAGTTGACCAGATCGCGGGAGCCCGAAACGTGACCGCCGACCACCCCGAAGGCCTTGGAGAACGTCCCCATCTCCACATGGACCTTGTCTCTCCCGAGATGGAAGTGCGAGACGATGCCTCTCCCTCCCTCTCCCAACACCCCCTCCCCATGGGCGTCGTCGACATACACCATCGCCCCGTGCTCAGCTCCGAGTGACGCCACCTTGTCTAGGGGGGCGATGTCGCCGTCCATTGAAAAGACCCCGTCTGTGATTATCAAGATGCGCCTGAACTGCGGGGCTGTGCGCTCTGCCTCGTCGAGGACCCTTGCCAGGTCACCCGCGTCGGAGTGCTTGTACACCTTCCTTTCTGCTGCCGAGAGTCTGACGCCGTCGATGATGCTTCCATGGTTGAGTTCGTCGCTGATTATCAGGTCCCCCTTCCCCGCGAGCTGCGGAATCAGCCCTGCGTTGGCGGCGAAGCCCGTCTGGTACACCAAGGACGCTTCGGCGGACTTGAACTTCGCCAGCCGCCTCTCCAGCTCGACGTGAAGGTCCATGTTCCCCGCGATGGGCCGGACCGACCCCGAACCTGCGCCGTGTGTGTTGATGGCGTCCACGGCGGCGGCCTTCAGTTTAGGGTGGTTGCTAAGGCCGAGGTAATTGTTGGAGCAGAACATCAGGACCCGCTTCCCGTCGACCGTGCACCAGGGGGCGCTCGGGCCCCCGAGCACCCTCAGCTTCCAGTCCAGCTCCTGGCGGACGAGGTCTTCGTACTCCTGACGGAGGAAGGTTGTCGGGTCTCTCATGGCTTCCATCCGGCGGAGGCGTGAGAGCGGTTAAACGCCTTTCCCCGAAGCTACCGGGGGACGAGCCGGTCCTTCAGCTTCGCGAGCATGTCCGAGACCATCCCCTGAAGGTCGTAACCGGGGCTCCACCCCCAGTCCCTCCGCGCCTCGGAGTCGTCGATGGACATGGGCCAGGAATCGGCGATCTTCTGGCGGGAGTCCGGAGCGTAGCTCACGCTGAATCCGGGGATCCACTTCCCGATTTCCGTGGCCAGCTCCCCAGCCGAGAAGCTGAACGCTGCGAGGTTGTACCCCAGGTGACGCCTGACCTTGGAAGGGTCCGCTTCCATGATGAGCACCGTGGCTTTCAGAGCGTCCGGCATGTACATCATCGGCAGGACTGTGTCATCTCTCAGGAAACACCTGTAGGAGCCCTTCCGTATCGCCTCGTAGAAGATCTCGACGGCGTAGTCAGTAGTCCCGCCCCCCGGGGGGGTCACGTTGCTTATGAGTCCCGGATAGCGGAGGCATCTCACGTCCAGCCCGTATTTCACGAAGTAGTAGTTGCAAAGGAGTTCTCCGGCCACCTTGGTGACGCCATAGATGGTGGTGGGGTTCAACGGGGCGTTCTGGGGGGCATCTTTGCGGGGAGCATCCGGGCCGAAGGCACCTATGGAACTCGGCCAGAACACCCTTGAGACTCCGCCCTTCCTGGAAGCTTCGAGGACGTTCCTGAGCCCGTCCATGTTCACCTTCCAGGCCAGCTGCGGTTCCTTCTCTCCGGTAGCCGAGAGGAGGGCGGCCAGGTGGTAGACCGTGTCCGCGCCGGTGTCCCTCACGGCCGAGGCTACGGCGTCGGAGTCGTCAGTGTCCAGGGTTATCACTGGGCCATCGTTTAACGAAGGAGGGCCGGCGGACCTGTGGACCGCCGCCACCACGTTGGCATCACCGTAAAGAGACCGGAGGTGAGGTACGAGCTCAGCCCCTATCTGCCCAGCTGATCCCGTGACGAGGACCTTGGGTGGCAACCCTTGCGGCCTGCATGCCGAAGCTGTTTAAGGGTTCAGGCCAGTATCTTCATCGTGATGGTGGAGACGACTCCGGGCTTCGACCTCAGGTTCTCTGCGATAATCGACTTCACTGCCTGGTCGTCGGCCCCCTCGACCATCACCAGTAGGTCGTACAGGCCGTACAGTTGGTAGACTGCCTTTATCCCCGAAGTCTCCTTCAGCGCCGAGATACTCTGCTCTTCGGCACCTGGGCTGAGGTTGACGAGGACTATCGCCCGCTCCATTTCAGTGCTTGTTACGGTGGGGGCCTTCGATTAAAGATTGCGCCGGCCCGGACCGGCGGTCATGCGTCGTAGGGCCTCTTCGAGGGGGATCAGCTCTTCCTTACGGCTGTTCATATCCCGTATCGTAACCGAACCCGCTTTTACCTCTCTCTCCCCGAGGATGATCACCCATGAGGCGCCTAGGCGGCTCGCATCCTCCATCTGCTTGGACAGGGGCTTCCGTTGTAGCGATATCTCGCATGGGACTCCGCCGTCGATCGCTGCCCTTCTCACCTTCAGGGCCTCGCCAATGAGGCCTTCTCCTGCTATCGCGACGTAAGCGAGGAGCCCCGGAGGCCTGCCCTGGGCAGACATGGAGATGGCCATGCGTTCCACTCCTCCCGCAGCGCCGGTCGCGGACAAGTCGGGGCGCCCGAACAGCCTAGGGAGGGCGTCGTACCTACCGCCGCCGAAAAGGGACCCGAGCCTGGGGTTCCTGCTGTCGACTGCTTCGAACACGATCCCGGTGTAGTAGTCAATCCCCCTCACTACGCTCATGTTGTACTCGACGTTTTTGACCCCCCTCGAGTCGAGCGTGTCCGCGAGGGTGACAAGATCCCCCGCCGACTCCAGCTTGAGCTCTTGCGCCCTGGCGAGGACGTCGTCGGGTCTGCCGCGCAGCCTGCCGAACTCGAGGAGCTTCTCCACCTGCTCTGTTCCGAATCCTCGTTGGACGTACTCGTCCGTAAGCTCCTCAGGCGGCTTCTTCTCCACCTTGTCCAGGGCGCGCATCAGGTCGAGGACGCGCTCGTCTTCCGCAATCCCTATCTTCTTCCGGATGAAATCTTCCACCACGCGCCTGTCCCCCACCTTCACAGTCGTCTCTGCAAGGCCCGCCAGCCTGAGTATGGCCGACGCTGCGTCGATTACTTCAGCGTCAGCTTCGACAGACGGGGGCCCGAACATCTCCAAGTCCCACTGGTGGGCCCACCTGTACCTGCCATACTGGGGCTCGTCGTACCTCCAGATTCCGCCGAAGGCCGAAAGCTTCACTGGGAGTCGTACCCCCTTTCGGGAGCAGACGTACCTCGTGATCCCTACGGTCAGGTCGAAGCGGAGCCCGATATCTCGCCCTCCCTTGTCTTTGAAAGAGTAGATCTCCTTGTCTATGGCCTCCCCGCTCTTCACCCTGAGGACTGCCAGATGCTCCAGCGATGCGGGCTCCATCACTTGGAAGTTGTAGAGCCGCGATGCTTCGTCGAAGGCGTCCCTGATTCTCGCATGGACCGCGTATGTGGAGGGCTCGATGTCGTCGACTCCCCTTGGAAGGGCGAGGTCCAAGCTAGCCTTCCTTTTTCAGGCCGGCGAGCTGGGCGAGCATTGCGGTCAGCTGGAGCTCGGGCTGTGAACCCTGGACGAGGCGGAAGTCATACTCCGCGAATATGGATACCGCCCTGGCCCGGTCGAACCCCTTCATCGAGCCGAGGGCTTCATAGGCGTACTTCAAGAAGTCCCTTTCAGGGACGCCGTAGACCCTTGTGAGCTCCACCATCTTTGTCCTAGCAGCTTCGAAGTCCCCTCCGAGGGCGGCCTCGATCACCGCCGCCACGCGGCCCTTTACGGCCGCTCCGGTCACAGACTTTACGGAGTCGACGGTCAGCTCCCCCGAGGCTGAAGCCGCCTGGAGCACGTTGATGGCCTGCCTCAGGTCACCCTGAGTCGCCTCGTATATCGCGGCAAACACCGAGTCTCCCGGATGCCTGAGCTTCTCCTTCCTGGATATCGACTTCAGATGGTCCGTCACAGAAGCCTCGTCGTAGCGCTGGAACCTGAATATGGCGCACCTGCTCTGGAGGGGCTCGATGATCCCCGAAGAATAGTTGCAGATGAGGATGAATCGGGTGTGCTCGGAGTTCTCCTCCATTATCCTGCGCAATGCTGTTTGCCCGTCTGACGTCATCTCGTCCGACTCGTCCAGTATGACCAGACGGTAGGGGACCCCTTCCCTCCGGTCCGCGAATCTTGCGAACGTCTTGATCCTCTCCCTCACGACGTCAATCCCCCTCTCGTCGGACGCGTTCAGAACGAGGGTGTAATCGCGCCAGTGCTCGCCGAGGATCTGCTTCGCGATGATGACAGCAGTGGTAGTCTTACCAGACCCCGGCGGACCTGCGAAGAGCAGGTGTGGGAGCTGCCCCTTCTTCATGAGGAGGGCCGTCAGCCTCTGCTTTACTGCGGCCTGGTCGACAAGGTCCTCCAGGGATGACGGGCGGTACTTCTCAACCCACATTAGGTCTTCTAGTGGCAAGGGTGGTGGCTCCGAGGCTCGAGAGACGATCTCTGAGAGAACTTGGCAGCCGTTCGTATTTATCCGTTCCAAGCCAGCGCGGCCAGAGAATACGCCTTGCAAGCCCGGACGACGTCCTTGACCTCTATGCATTCGTCCCTGAAGTGAGCAGTCGAGTCGTCTCCAGGGCCGAAGATGATTGCAGGTTTCCCGGCTATCCCAGTGAAGAGGCGCATGTCCGTCCCCCCGGTGATCCCCGACACGTTGGGGGCGAAGCCGAGCGAGTCCTCCACGGCCCGGGACATCAGCCTGGTCAGCCAGTGGCGGCGTCCTATCTCCGCAGACTCCCACTGCGGACCAAACCAGGACACCGAGGGAGGGTTGGCCCTCAGCCATGGGTCCGCGGCGGTCGCTTCCTGCACTGCCGCTTCGAAGGCCCTCTTCGCGTTGTCCAGGGACTCGTGGGGCCAGACCCCGTACCTCCCCTCGGCGGTCAGTTCCTCCGGTACGGTCGAGTCCCAGACGCCTGCCCTCACCGTCCCGATGCTGAGAGTCACCGGGTTCCGGACGCCCCTGAAGGCGCTAAGGCGCTTCATCGACTTCCGGCGGTTCTCGAGTTTCTGGAGCGCCGCCATGACAGGCACGAACTTCTCCACCGCGCTTACACCCATGTACCTGGCGGCCCCGTGGGCGGCCTTGCCCCTGACTCCTAGCCTGAACATGAGGCACCCTGCCTGGACGACGTTGAGGGCGAGGCCCGTGGGTTCCGCGATGACGGCGGCGTCGGGCACGTATCCCCTCTGTATCGCCGCCAGCGTCCCCATCCCCCCGCTCTCTTCACCTATGACGCTCTCGACGATGATCTCGTTCTGGAGGGTGACCCCCGCGCCCAGGAGAGCCTCCACAGCGAAGATCGTCCCGGCCAGGCCGCCTTTCATGTCGCAAGCGCCTCGCCCGTAGAGCTTCCCGTCTACCACCCGGGCCGCGTATGGAGGGTGCTTCCACGACGACGGGTCCCCTTCAGGGACCACGTCGATGTGTCCGTTGAAGGCGAGGGTCCGGGCCGCGTCGCCGCGCCCCCGGAAGCGCCCGACGACGTTGGGCCGCTTTCCGACGTTGCTCTCTTCTGAGACAAAGGCCTCGTACCCCCGGAAGTCGCCGCGCTTCGGCTTCCAAAAGTCGACTTTAGCCCCTAACGACCTGAGCTTTTCTCTCACCAGGAGCTGGGCGGGTTCCTCCTCTCCGGTGACGCTCTTCGCCCTCACCAGGTCCTTTGTAAAACGCAGGAGGTCCGGGGCCAGCCTTTCCGCCTGTCTGAGGACCCTCTGTCGGCGCTGGGCTGCGGAGTCAGAGCGGGCAGAGGTCATGGAACACCCTGTCGAGCCCGCCGCGGTTGAACTTCGTGCGGTCCATGCTCGTCAGAGGCATCCCCGGAGGATGCTCGCTCTTAAACGACAGAGACGACATTTCGCATGCGAGATAGCGCATCAGGGCCGGGCTATCGGCAGGACTGGGGCAGGTTGAAACATGTTGTAGAGCGCTGAACGTTTATTATCGAGACGCGGACTTCTGAGCTTGGTTTGTCGGAGGAGCAGATCGCCCTGAGGCAGATGCTCGAACGAAGGGAACGAGAATACATGCTGGCGACCGCGAGGACGAGGATGAAGTCCTCGATAGAGAGCCTTGACGTGGGAGATTTCCATGTCGAGAAGCTCGGGCAGGGAGACTCCTTCGACCTCCCCAGGTGGGTCGTGGACGAGCTGGTGGAACAGGGGCTCGCCGAGCCCGCGGAAGCGCCGTTCGAGAGCGAGATATTCGGCGCGCTGAGCAGGGAGAAGATGATGGGGCCCCTCCAACTGTCGAAACTCCCCCAGGACTTCTACGTAAGGATGAGAAGGAGGCTCGCGGCGCTGGGAGGCGCGTCAGGGGAGGGGAAGATGAGGAGGGAAGATTTCGAGAGGCTGAGGGCAGTCTGCTATGACCTGGTCGGGATAAGGCTGAGCAAGCTTTTGTCGCTCTCTAGTTCCTCGGTCCCCGCGTCCACCCTGTCGGACAAGCTCACCCCCGAGGAGAGTTCCTTCTTCGCCCTCTCCCAGTCCCTTTCAAAGGAGTGGAAGGCGGGACTCCTAGGAGGGGTGGCGTAATGGCGACCCTGGCAAGCGGAAAGCTGTCTGAGCAGTTCGAGGACTTCCTGAAATCGGTTACCGATAGGGGAGGTAACCCTGTGTACCGGGCGAAGATCTCCCAGCTCATCTCGTCTGAGGGGAAGTCACTCGTGGTCGAGTTCGGGGACCTGCTGAGGTACAACAACGACCTTGCGAACAGGATCCTGCTGGAACCGGATTCTTCGCTCGCGTCGTTCAAGATTGCCGCCTTCGAGACCATGAGAAGCGAAAATGCCCTCTATGCTGACAGGGTGAAACGGGAGCTGTCGGTAAGGCTCCGGGGGCTCTCCGACCTGGTCGCTCTGAGGAAGGTGGACACCTCCTACATCGATCACATGCTTGCGATCTCCGGGATGGTCGTGAGGACTTCTGAGCTGAGGCCGATGATGACAGACGCCGCATGGGTTTGCCCGAGCGGCCACCTCACTTACCAGGAGCAGGATGACCTGATGCTAAAGAGGCCGCCGAAGTGCGAGCTCTGCGGAGAAGTGAGGAACTTCGAGCTGGACAGGAGGCACAGCAGGTTCATCGATTTCCAAGTCATCCGCATCCAAGAGCTCCCCGAAGAACTCCCGCCGGGGCAGCTTCCGCAGTTCTTCGATGTAAACGTGGAGGGGGACATCGTGAACATGGCCAGGCCCGGGGACAGGGTGGTCCTCACCGGCGTGGTCAGGGCGGTCCCAGACTATACCGTCGGGCAGGTCAGGACGAGGCTGTTCAGGTCTCAGATCGACTGCAACCACGTTGAGGTGAAGGGGAAGGAGCCGGAAACGATCCTTGTCACCAAGGAAGACGAGGAGCTGATCAGGAAGATTGCTGACGCCCCTGACGCCTACGACAGGCTGGTGAACTCAATAGCCCCGGTCATTCTCGGGCACCTCCCCGAAAAGGAGGCGATACTCCTGCTCCTCGCGGGAGGAAGCGCGACGCAGCTTCCAGACGGGACGAAACTCAGAGGGGACATCAACACGCTTTTCGTAGGAGACCCTGGTTGTCTGGTTGCCGACGAGAGGATTGCCCTCGGGAACGGCGCAATCGCGAAGATTGGGGAAATCGGCTCGTCCCACCTACAGCCACTCGACCTACAGGTCCTCACGGGAGAAGGAGGTGGTAGACGGGCTTGGGCGAAGAGATTCCACCTCTATCGGAATCAGCCTACCATTGAGATCGTGACGGAGAGCGGCAAGAGCGTCAGGGGGACTCCGAATCATCCACTCTTGGTGGTGGGAAATGCTGAAGGCGTTCCCTTCAGGCGGTGGACGCGTCTGGACCGACTGAAGGTCGGGGAGAGAGTGGCCGCAGCGACATATATTCCTTGCACAATCACCGGCTATAGGCCAACTGGGTTCAGAGTCTACCAGCCTACACGCGGGCCCAGGTTCAGGGGAAGGCTGCCCCACGTAGTGGACGAGGGCCTGGCAAGTTACCTGGGCTACCTCCTGGGAGACGGATACGTGGACAAGTACAGCGCGGTGGCTACGATTGCTGAAGCTGAGATTGATCTGCTTCCCCAGTTGGAGGGGATGATAACTCGCCTGTTCGGGGTGACACCGAGACTAACCCGTCGCCTCAGAGCCGACAGAAATGTCGCGATGACTGACCTGTACCTGAATAGCGAGTGCGTCGCATCGAACCTTGCGTTCCTGCGAGTCAAGCGCGTTCCAGACATCATTTTGACTTCAAGCAACAGGGTGGTCTCCTCTTTCCTCAGGTGGCTCTTCGAAGCTGATGGTACTGTGTTCTCGAAGGGGAGGGGTCGGAGGGCAATTGGCCTGAAAGCCAAGAATCTCGAGCTACTACGCGATGTCCAAGTTCTGCTCCTCAGGTGGGGGATTCACTCCCGAATAGTCGGGAATGCGCTTCTGATAAGGAGAGGGGAAGACATCGTCAGATACGCGGAACATATCGGATTCGCGTCTAAGAAGAAGGCGTCGAAACTCGAAGGACTTGCCCGGGACGCCAAGACCTTCGGCCGAGTTCACAAGCAGCTGAGCGAGCGGATTGTGGCCGTCTACTCCCGCCCCGCCACCGATGTTTACGATATCGAAGTTCCTGACGGCCACCGGTTCATAGCGAACGGACTGATTTCACACAACACAGGGAAGAGCGAGATGCTGAAGTTCGCCGCTCAGGTCGCTCCCCGCGGGCTCTACGCCTCAGGCCGGGGCACCACGGCGGCCGGCCTTACGGCCGCCGTAATCAGAGAGAAGAACGTCCTGATGCTCGAGGCGGGGGTGGTGGTCCTGGCTGACCTGGGCATCGCATCCATCGACGAGTTCGAGAAAATGAAGCCCGAGGACAGGACGTCACTTCACGAAGCGATGGAACAGCAGTCGGTGACCATAGCCAAGGGAGGGATCTACGCGACGCTCAATGCTAGGACGGCTATCCTCGCGGCCAGCAACCCGGTCCTAGGGAGGTACAACCCCTACCAGAATCTGATCGAGAACATAGGGACCCTCCCCCTTCCGCTCCTCAGCCGCTTCGACCTCATTTTCGTCTTCAGGGACCAGCCGACGCCGTCTGAGGACGAGATGCTCGCCAGCCATATCCTGGCCGTCCACGCCAGGAAGTCCTATGCCACGGCGCCCCCCATCGAATTCACCCTCCTCAAGAAGTACCTGACCTACGTCAAGAAGGTGTCACCGGCCCTAACCCCGAAGGCCATGGACAGGCTGAAGGACTACTATCTCCAGTTGAGGAGGGCCGGGGGAGCTGAGGACTCTATACCTCCGACCCCCAGGACCCTAGAGGCGCTGATCAGGCTGTCGACCGCCCGCGCCAGGGTGCTGCTGAAGGAAGAAGTGTCCGAAGAAGACGCCCTTGGCGCCATAGCGCTGATGAACAGGATGGTACAAGACGTGCTGACTGACACAGCAACCAAGAAGACCGACTTCGGCATCCAGCTCGGGAAGCCGGTCGGAGAGACAAAGAACCTGAGGTCTGCGCTCGACGTACTCAAGAACCTGGAGGGAGCGGACAAGAAGGCCGTGGAGAGGAGGGTGTTCAAGGAGGAGCTGATGAAGGCGAAGTTCTCCGACGAGGACGCCGAGAAGATGATCAGGACGATGTTCAGAGAAGGAATGGTCTACGAATTCAAGCCCGGGTTCTTAAGACGGCTGGGCAGTTAACCTGCAGGTGGCGGCCGTTTGAGGCTAGAAGAGGTGAACGTTCCCGACGAGCTCCTCCAGTACATCCGGGGAAAGGGGATTATCGAGCTCTACCCCCCTCAGGAGCAGGCGATTCTCGCAGGGCTCCTCGAAGGCAAGAGTTTGGTGGTATCATCCCCCACGGCCTCCGGGAAGACATTGCTCGCCCTGATGGCCGCGTATCTGAAGGCAAAGGTGCAGCGGAAGAAAGTGGTGTATCTCGCCCCGCTGAGAGCGCTGGCGTCAGAAAAGTATGCGGAGTTCTCCGAATTCTCGGCGTTCGGCCTCAGGACCACGATTTCGACGGGAGACTACGACTCGTCGGGAGAGTCGCTGGGAAAGGCAGACATCATCGTCTTGACGAACGAGCGCTTTGACTCGGTGATGCGGCATCGGGTCGGTTGGATTAACAGTGTCGGACTCTTCATAGCGGACGAGGTTCACCTCGCGGGGAGCGACCACCGGGGGCCAACCCTGGAAATGATTCTGACAAAGGTGCTCCACTTGGGGCTCGACGCGCAGGTGCTCGCCCTCTCAGCTACCATCAGCAACGCGGGGACCGTCGCGTCGTGGCTCAGGGCTGCCTCCGTGGAGCTGAACTGGAGGCCTGTCCCTCTCAGGGAGGGCGTGTACGACTATGGGAGGGTGGTCTTCGCTGACGGTGAAGAGGCCCCCATCCCCCGGTCCACCTACGGCCCGCCCATCGACGTGGCGATGGACACCCTCAGAGGAGGAGGCCAGGCGCTCATCTTCGCCAGCACTAGGAGGAGGGCAGTCAGCCTGGCTACAAGGGCGGCGGAGCTGACGCAGAGGAGCCTTACCCAGGAGGAAAGGAAGGCAGCGTCCGAGGCATCTAGGAAGATCCTAGCTTCGGGGGAGGAGACGAGCCTCAGCAGACTGCTTGCGGAGGTGGTGGCGAAGGGTTCCGCCTTCCATCACGCCGGGCTAGAGGCCGAGCACAGAAGGATTGTGGAAGAATACTACCGCGCCAGGGCGATAAAGGTCCTCGCGGCCACTCCGACGCTCGCTGCCGGAGTCAACCTCCCGGCGAGGCGGGTTGTGATAGCAGACATGACGCGCTACGATGCGGAACACGGAGGGAACGCGGAGATCTCCATCCTGGACTACAGGCAGATGGCCGGGAGGGCGGGGCGCCCCCAGTACGACGACCACGGCGAAACCGTGATGGTACCTCCTCCCTCCCAGCCGGCCGCTGACTTCCTGGAGCACTACACCAGGGGACCTCCGGAACCCATCAGATCGAAGCTTGCGGGCGAGCCCGCGATGCGCTCACATAGTCTGGCGACAATCGCCACGTGGAGGGGGGTCTCCAAGGCGGACCTCGACAGCCTGTTCCGTAAGACTCTGCTCGCCATCCAGATAGAGGAAGGCGACCTGACGAAGCTTACAGAAAGGGCACTCGGGTACCTCCTGTCAGAGCGTCTGGTGGAGTCTCGCGGGGGGCTCTTCTACGCGACGGATTTCGGTATGTTGGTCTCTGTGCTCTATGTCGACCCGGCCACAGCCGTCCTGTTCAGGGACTCGGTGAAGCGGGCGGAGCCTGGGAAGGACCACACAGCAGGGCTGCTCGACCTCGTTGCCTCGACCCCCGACTTCGAGCCTAAGTTCCCCCTCAGGACTAAGGACTACGACCTCGCCATCGCATTCATGGAAGAGCACGGTCCCGAGATGCTGAAGAGGCACACCGCCAGGGAGTTCGCCGACTACGACCGGGCTCTGCAGGACATGAGGAGCGTGATGGCCCTCCACGGGTGGATCGACGAATGGCGCGAAGAACAGCTGCTCGACAGGCTCGGGATAGAGCCTGGAGACATGCACAGGGCCGTCGACAACGCCGAGTGGCTGCTCCATGCCCTGGGCGAGCTGTCCAAGCTCTTCAAGCTCCCTGACATGGTGAGGCAAGCAGACCTGCTCAGGAAGAGGGTCGCGAGCGGGGTGTCAGAGGAGCTGGTAGAGCTGACGGCCCTGAGCGGGATCGGGAGAGTCAGGGCGCGGGCCCTTTTCACGGCCGGGTTCAGGACGCTGGAAGACCTCAAGGAGGCCCCCGCGGAGAAGCTGGCGGCCGTGGACAAGGTCGGCGCCTCCATGGCCAGGAAGATCAAGGAGCGGGTGTCGAGACGGTGAAAGCCTTTCCTGGGGAGTTCGAGGGCCGCGCCCAAGTCCTTGCTGGGAAGATCAGAGGAGCCGTATCAGAGGCAGTGCGGGGGGAGAGCAGAGTAGCCGTGGCCTTTTCCGGGGGGGTGGACAGCGCGGTCCTGGCTAGGTGCGCTGCCGCCGATGCCGCGGTCACTGCAGTGGCCGGGTTCGCCGTAGGCTCTAGAGATGCAGGGACTGCGAGGAGGGCTGCGGCTGCACTGGGGGTCGAGCTCGCGACCGTGGAGCTCACCCCTCAGAACGTATCGAGGGAACTCGAAGCGGTCGACCTGCCGTTCCCACCGACCCTCATGGACCGGAGCCTGTGGTGCCTCTATGCACTCGTATCGCGGAAAGCCCGGGACGAAGGGGCCAAGGTGATCCTACTCGGGCAGATGGCCGACGAACTCTTCGGAGGGTATGCGAAATACTCTGAGGCGATGGAGAAGGCAGGGGACGCAGCTGCCGAGTCCCTCATGTCTTCCGACGCAAGGGAATACTCTGGAAGGGGGAAGGAGAGGGACGTCAGGGCGTGCAGCCGCTGGGCTGAACCGAGGTTCCCATATGAGAGACTGGCGTCAATCGCCGGTGAGATTCCGCTTGCCTACAAGATCTCAGGCGGGGTAAGGAAAGCGGTTCTCAGGAGGGCCGCGGTCATCCTTGGTGTCCCCGAAGAGGTGGCCGAAGCCCCCAAGAAGGCTGCCCAGTACAGTTCCGGGGTCCAGAAACTTGTGGCCAGAGCACCTTTTAACGCCCCCGCCTGAAGGCGCCCCATGATTCCTTCGCCGCAACCCAAGGGAAAACTGGTAGGCTTCAAGCCGCTGCAGGAGAGGTTCAGTTACTACTCGCTCGATGACGGGACCGTACTGGGGATAAAGCCGGCAATGGTGAAGGTCTACAGGCTCCAAAACCCTGACAACAGCCTGGCGTTCTCTCCCGATGGGACACCTGCCTATTTCTACACTACCCAGAACATAACGCAAATCCTCGCCCCAGAAGAGTACAAGTCCCTTAAGGGCGACGGCATCACCGAATGAGCGCGGAACCGTACATTTCTTCGCAGGACTCGGCGTTGTTCAGGGAGGCCCTGAGCCGGTACGCCGGAGACGCTTGTATCGAGATAGGCGCGGGAAACGGGGGCGGCCTCTCGGTGCTTTCAAAGAGATTCAAGACCGTGGTAGGGACGGACATTGTAAGGCCATCGATGGACGACTGGCGGGCTGGAGCCAGCTTCCTCCTCGCTGACGGAGCTTCCTGCATTCGCAGCTCGAGCTTCAATCTGGTGGCGTTCAACCCTCCGTATCTGGAGGAGGAAGAGACAGGCGACGCCGCGGTGGAAGGAGGGCATGGGCTTGAGGTCCCAAAGAGGTTCCTGCGCGAGGCGCTCAGGACCGTGAAGAAGGATGGTACGGTCGTGTTCCTTCTCAACGACCAGGCCGACCTTGCCGAGATGGAGGCCGCCTGTGCAGAAGGCGGTTTCAGGCTCCGGCGACTGTCCTCGTTGAGGCTCTTCTACGAAGAGCTGTCGGTGTATGAGGCGGCAGGGACCGAGCCGAAGGCGACGAGGCCCATTTAGCGCGTCACGAGGGCCCCCGCTGAGGGTGCGGTTTCCAGTTCTGAGAATCGCCGTTCCGCGTATATACTACACCACCCTAATTTTTACGGATGCTCAGGCAGATTACGCTTCAGGTCAAGGCCGAAAACAGGCTACAGGATGTGGCGAAGGAGAACGGGGTGAAGCTTGAGGTCGTAGACTGCAAACCGTTCAACGGGACGGGCATGTCTCTTCTCCTCGAGCTGCGCGGGGACGCCAGAAGGGTCAGGGCCGCCGTCGCGGGGATCCGCAAGACGGGAGGGGTCAGGCAGGCTGTGGAGGGGGAAGGACAGGGGAACGTGTACCCGCTCCTCGTGGTCCTAGACAAACCTGCGGTCTGTCGTGCGTCAAGCGACGCCGCAATAGTGTGCCTCGACTGCCCCCTGAACTTCGATGGGAGCCCGTCCTCGTGGAGGTTCATCGTCAGGAAGACGAGCGACTTCCGTCAGGTCATGTCGAGGCTGGACAAAGAAGGGGTCGATGCGAAGATAGAGGACGTGGCACCGCTCGAAAGGAAGGCCACGCTCACCCCGAGGCAGAAGGAGATCATGGCTGAAGCCGTGGCGCGAGGCTACTTCGAGTTTCCTAGGCGGATCAGTCTTACGGGACTGAGCGAGCTCGTGGGGGTGAGGCCTTCCACTCTGAGCGAGATACTCAGGAGCGCAGAGCGGAGGATTATGGCCACCGCCCTCGGAATCCCGTTCCAGGAAGACCAGGCATCCCTGAGGCAGCTGGCGCCCTGACGCGAGCCTTGAGCTACTTCGAGCACACCCGCTGCGCCATCTCTTGTGTCAGTCGAGCACGCCCGCGTCAGCGGACCAGTCCGGACTAGCCGGCCACGAGGACGGCGCCGAGCACCGTGATAGCGACGAGCAGTCCGAGGGTAACGTAGGATGCAATGTGGGTGAGCCTTCTCACCCTCTTCACGTCATCGAGCCGTCCCTCAGCGACAAGGCGCATTATCTTCCTGCCGTGGTAGATGTTGTTGGCGTACATCAGCGAGACGGCCAAGACCACCAAAACCATTTTCGCCAGCAACACATCCCCTGCGAACGTCGAGAGGAGGAGAGAAGGGGTCCCCAGGTAAGGCGCCGCCAGATACAGCCCGCTCAGGAGGAGTGCCACGACAGCGCCGTGGGTGAAGTAGGCGAACCGCTTGGCTATCCTCCCGACCATCCGCGTCCGCTCGGCCTCGTCCTTGGCTATCTTGTAAGACGCGGGCCAGACGACGAACCAGATGAAGAAAGAGCCGCCGACGAATATCATCGCCGCGAACAGGTGCACCCAGAGGACCAGGGCGAAGAGCAGGGACATGCCGACACCGTCAGAAGGAAGAGCCCGCGAGGAAGCATGCCGGGTCCGAGCCGAGGGGGTCTCCGCTCCAAGCGTAGGATCTGGCCCTGCTCCCGCCGCAGACATCGGAGAAGGCGCAGCGACCGCATGGGCCGCTGAACTCCCTTCCCCGTATCTTCTGCAGGAGCGGGTCCGTCCTGTAGACGGCAGCTAGGTCGTCCTTCTTCACGTTACCGAGGGGCACCGGGAGCAGGCCCCCGGGGCTGATGGTCCCATCGTGAGCGACGAAGATGATCCCGTCCCCGTCCAGCGTCCCCCTCGGACCGAGGGTCGAGGCCGCGAGCTCGCCTCCGGCGCCGTCGAGTCCCTCTTTCATCTCCAGATAGGCCTCCTCGTGCCAATACTCGCCCTCCGCTCTCCTCCTGCTCGCAACCCTTCTGATGAAAGGCGCTTCGACGCATCTGACGACCATCCCCAGCCGCGAAGCGTCGTAGGCGAGATTGCAGGCGGTCTCGTACTCCGAAGGGGTCAGGTCAGCGACGCCGGATCCCCTCCCCACTTGAATCAGGAAGAACAGCTCCCATATCTTCACCCCCAGTCCCTTGACCAGGTCGAGCATCTCGGGGAGCTCGCGGAGGTTCGCCTTCATGACTGCGGTGTTGACCTGGACGTTCACCCCGAGCTTTATCGCTGCCTTAATCCTCTCGAGGGTCAACTCGAAGGTCCCGTCGACCCGCCTTATCGAGTCGTGGGTCGCGGGGCGCGCGCCGTCCAGGCTGATGGAGATGGACGACGCCCCCACGTCGCGAAGGCCGGTCAGGAAATCGTCGGTGAGGTTCCTGCTCACAGCCGGGGAGACCGCGAACGGCACCCCGGAGTCCCTGGCGTACGCCAACAGCCTGGGGAGGTCCCTCCGCATCAACGGGTCCCCCCCTGTGAAGACCAGGACAGGGGGCCGGCCGCCGAAGGACTTGACCTGGTCGATCACGCGCGTCCCCTCCTCGGTGGTCAACTCTCCGGGGACCGGCCCGAGGATCGCCGACGCCCTGCAGTGAACGCATGAGAGGGGGCACGCCTTGGTTGTCTCCCAGAAGACCAACACCGGCCTCTCGGAAAATGGCATTACAGGTTCGCGACTTTCCGTCTGGGGGCCAGGTATTTAACGGGTGTTAGGGTTTTTGGACGCTCGAGCTCCGCCGAGGGACATGGTCCGAGGCGCATCGCCAGCGATTTCTGCAGCCTCCTGCGTCCAGCGGTCGTGCGACTGTCAGTCTCGACCCTCCTTGTCCTCAGCATCGTGGTAGACCCGCACCGGAGCGACAGGCTCCGAACCTTTTTCAGGGCTCGGACGCATGGTTCACCTCTCTGCGCCATTGAGCGGTTCCCCCATCGGTACGAGAATCAACCGGGTACTCCAACAGGGCTACCTTGCGAAATGGGTGGTAGTCGGCCTCCTGATCGGGAGCATCGCAGGAGTGGGGGCCGTCGGGTTCTACATCGCCATAGAACTCGTGAACAACCTGATGCTGGGAGGGATTACGGGGTTCTTTCCGCCAAACCCCGCCGGTGAGGCGGCTGCCCCGCTCACGGTACACCCCAACTTCCTCCTCATCCCGATTTCTACGATCATAGGGGGGGCGATTGCGGGATTCATAGTCTACCGCTTCGCCCCCGAGGCAGAAGGCCACGGGACTGACGAAGCGATCGCCGCATTTCACAGGCGGGACGGGAAGATCAGGAGAAGGATTCCGCTGGTGAAGGCGGCTGCCTCGGCGTTCACCATCGGGTCCGGAGGGAGCGGCGGAAGGGAAGGGCCGACCGCACAGATCGCCGCCGGTTTCGGGTCATTCATCGGTGACCTGCTCAAGCTCCCGGTCAAGGACAAACGGATAGCAGTAGCTGTGGGAATCGGGGCAGGGATAGGGTCGATCTTCAAGTCCCCCTTCGGCGGCGCCATCCTTTCAGGAGAGATACTGTACAGCGGAGGGGACTTCGAAGTGGAGGCCCTGATTCCGTCGTTCATCGCTTCCCCCGTCGGATACATAATATTCGCGTCCTACACAGGGTTCACTCCCATATTCGGCTCCGGACTGACCTACTCGTTCAGCGACCCTAGGAGCCTCCTGATCTATGCCGCACTCGGGATCGTCTGTGGGCTCGTGGGACGGCTCCACACGTACACGTTCTACTCGGTCAAGGACCTCTTCGCCCGGTTCCCCGTCACCAGGTATGCTAGACCCATGATAGGGGCGGCAGTCACTGGCATTATCGCGGTTTTCTTCCCCCAGGTGGTCGGCCTCGGCTACGGCTTCCTCCAGATCATGATCGACGGCAACCTTTCGCAGATAAGCGCCAACTACCTCGCCCTCCCCCTCCTGGCCGTCCTGGTCGCGGTAATCCTTCTGAAGATAACGGCCACGGCGTTCACCGTGGGTTCCGGAGGGAGCGCGGGCGTGTTCGCACCTTCGCTCGTGATAGGGGGGTTCGTCGGTGCCGCTTTCTGGATCGTCATGAATGGGCTCCTCCCCGGATGGATACCTACCCCTGCACCGCTGGTCGTGGTCGGGATGATAGCCCTCTTCGGGGGGGTGGGCCGCGTCCCCATTGCCGTGATGCTGATGGTCAGCGAGATGACTGGGACCCTGAACTTGCTCCCGCCAGCGATGGTCGCCGTAGTCGCCGCCTACTTCATCACGACGCCGAAGTTCACCATCTACAGGAGCCAGGTCCTCAGAAGGTCGGACTCCCCGGCGCACAGAGGGGAGTACAACGTCCCACTCCTGACCAAGATCTTCGTATCAGACGCCATGAACCACTCGGTCTTCACCCTCTCCCCGACCGACACGGTGGCCTCCGCCTACCAGGTGGTGGTGGAAAAGGGATACCGGGGGATTCCGATAGTCGAAGCCGACAAGGTGATCGGAATCGTGACCGTTAGCGACCTTCAGAGGATACCTCGGGAGCAGATGGGGGGCACACCGGTGAAGGATGTGATGACCCAGAACGTCATGGTCGCCCATTCTGACGACTCTCTGCTCACCGTACTGGAGATGATGACAAACCATGGGGTGGGCCGGCTCCCAGTCGTATCAGGGGAATCAGAGAGGCTTGTGGGCATCATAACTAGGACCGACGTGATACGGGCATATGAAAGGGCGGTGATGCTGATGTCGAAGTCGGAGCCCACATGAGGCGCTGCTCGCGACCTGCCAGGGCCGCACCGAGGCGGGCCAGCGGGGCCCATTATGGGTTTGGATCCCTCGTTGGCCCTCTGCTCTGGAGTGTGCACAAAGTATCAAGCGGCGTTCGTCAGAAAACGCGTCCTGGCGAGCGCCGTTTTCAACTAGCCTTGGTCGTCTGGAGTTCATCCTCAAGTGATCGGAGGCGACTTGAAACCCGTCTGAGGCTCGAGGGCCTGCAGGACTCGACCACCCAACCGCCTTACTCGCCGTGTGTATGTGGTCATACCACGCCCGCACAGTTCTGGGTACCCGGTTACCTCAGTACTCCTCTCTTTATGTCCAATCTGTTCTGCTTGTCCAGCTTACTCGTTACAACGCGAAACGTAATCGTGAGGTCGCGGGCTCCATCAGCTACGGTGTCCAAGTTCCCCAAAACCCCGGTCAGCCAAAGGCGTTTCTCTATCTCGTAGCCCTTTCGAGAGGAGACCCTCGTGTAGTGACCCATGATCCGGTCCACCTCCTTCTCGCGCTCTACAATCACGGCGCAAGTCCTGTCCACCAAGGCCTTGTCCTTTCCAAGGTTCCGTACGCAGGTCGAGGTATCCTCCGCGAGATGCCGTATCTGCGATGCAGCGCTCTCAAGCAACTCAGACTCCTCCTCATCCAAGCTACGTCTCCACTCCAGAAGTAAGCACGTCCGCTCAATGAGGTCCGACATCCTGTCCAACTCCCTCGCCATCTGAATAAAATGACCGGGGTCGATTGGGAAGACTTCTAGGTCCATGATGAGGCTCGCGGACTGGTCGAAGGCTGAATCCACGTCCTCTTCAATCCCTTTAACCTCACTCAGTTTCTTCTGCAAATCATGCTCAGTTGTCTTGGGGAGCGAGCGGATCAGTTCAAGCATCCCTTCCGTCAGCTTGATGATTCCATCTGTCATCAGCAGAAGACCGTCTGATACTCTGTCGATTTCGCTCAGAAGGCGTTGACCTCCTCAAGGGTGATCAGGCCGTTGGTTCCAACCATCTTCTTGACCGGCGCGAGCACTTCTTGGACTTTTTCGTATTCGCCAACAGTCTCAATGATGATCGGGAGATTGACTGACAGTCCGAGCACGTCAAACCTAGCCGCGCCGCGGACACCGTAACCTTTGACTCCCTGGACCACGGTAGCACCACCTATGCCGTGCTCCACGTAAAGCGCGAGGAGTGAGTCGGCCAAGCCTTTCCCTCTGAACTGGTCATGTGATCGGGCTCTCACGGTGAGTTTCAACATCCGCTTCATCGGGGGCCTTGGTTCGGCCACCTGCTAGCCGCCTCCCGCGATCAGCAGAACCACTGCCCTCCCAAGGAATATCGACAAGACCGAAAGTCCCAGGTTCAACCCCATGTCGGCGGCTGCCGTGATGAGCATCCCCGTGTCCATAAGGTTTGCAGACTCGAAGGCCAGCGAGGACATGGTGGTGAAAGAGCCGCAGAACCCTATGCCAAGCAAGAGCACGAAACCGCCGCCCAGGCCAAGCTTCTGGACCGCAGCCATGACGACGCCCAGTGCAAGGCTTCCGATGACGTTCACGGTTAGCACGGATAGTGGTAGGTTTCCCCAGAACATACTTCTGCTCGTGATGGCATAGCGTAGCGTAGCGCCGACCACAGCTCCCACCGCCACGTAAAGCAAATCGTATCTCAGATTCAACCGCTCACTTGTTTTTGTATAGTAGAAGCTATTGGCCCGTTACGCACGAGCGGTTACGGCGAGCTTCACCGCCAGAACAAGGGTTCTTGCGTTGGCACTTAAACTGCTCGCCTGCGGGGGTCATAGCTCAATATACTGTCCAAGAAGTCAAACTGCCTTGGGCGGCCGCTTCGAATAGCCGGAGTCGACTTCTTTCTATCACACGGAATCGATTATGAGCTATTTGATAACGGGCCCGGTGGGATTCGAACCCATGGTCTCTGAGGCGCATGTCTTCAGCTCCGAAGGCTGACGCCTTAATCCGTGCTAGGCTACGGGCCCGGTTAGGCGCGCCGGCCTCGTCTAATTAAGCCATGGCAGCGATGCTGTTCGCGAAGGGAGGCTCGAGGATTCCCCTCTCTGTTATCATGGAAGTGACCAGGTCGGGAGGTGTCATGTCGAAGGCGGGGTTGGCCACCGGGATTCCTTTGGGAGCTATGCGCCGCCCCCTTATTCGGACGACCTCGTCAGCCGCCCTCTCTTCGATGGTGACTTGGTCGTGCGCCCGGACCAGGTCGAATGTGGACGCGGGCGCGGCAGGATGGAAGGGGACGCCGTGTCTCTTCGCCAGCACGGCCTCCTGGTAGGTCCCGATCTTGTTGAAGACGTATCCGTCCCTGGTAATCCTGTCTGCTCCGACCACGACCCTATCCACGCGCCCTAGGCTGAGCATATGGCCGACGGCGGTGTCTGAAATCAGCGTGCAGGGTATCCCGTCGTGTGTGAGCTCGAATGCGGTGAGCCTCGCCCCCTGCAGCGCGGGGCGGGTCTCCGGGACTATGACCTTGACGAGCTTCCCCTGCTCCACCGCTGCCCTGACCACCCCCAGCGCGGTGCCGTACCCGACTGTTGCGAGCGCGCCTGCATTGCACTGGGTGAGTATTGTGTCCCCGTCATGTATTAGCTCCGCTCCCCGCCGGCCCATCTCCCTGTTGACCCTGACGTCTTCATCCTCCATCTTCATCACCTCGGAGGACACGTCCTCCCTTGCGCGTCCCACAGTAGGCGCGGCCCTGGCCTTCTCCATGACCCGGTCGACCCCCCAGAACAGGTTCACGGCGGTGGGCCTCGTAGACTTCAGCAGGGACGCGCTGGACTCCATGTCCCGCAGGAGGTCCGGGAGGCGGGAGGCCTTCGAGCGGCGGGCGGCAAGGGCCACCCCCATGGCCGCGGCCACTCCAATAGCCGGTGCGCCTCTGACCACCATCGTCCTTATCGCCGAAGCGACCTGCTCCGGGGTGGAGTATCGTACATAGGTCAACTTGGATGGAAGGGCCGTCTGGTCGACCATCTTGATGCGGTCCCCCTCCCAGGTCACCGTCCTGAGGGTGAAGAAGTCAGCCATGACCTCCGAACGGAGCGGAGTGCACAAAAGGGTTTCCGGTTTCTCCCCCAATCACCTTCAAATAGAGTCAGGGCGTGTCCGGGTTCCGTTGCAGGAGGAGCACACAGGAGGAGCCGAAGTCCGACCCTTCGAGGGAGTCATCAGGGACAGAGGGGTGAAGATAATAGACAAGGAGAGGTTTGGAGAGCTGGAAGAGTCGGGATACGGCACTCGGGAAGGGGATGTGCTCGCCCTGAGAGATTACGAAGCGTTGTATCTCCTCTATTCGAAGAAGCTGCTCCTGCAGGGGGAGCGGGGCGACGTGAGCTTCGAAGAGCTCGCGGAGCTCTCACAGAAGAAGGAGCGAGACTCGTGGACGAAGTTCGTGATATACAGGGACCTCAGGAGCCGTGGGTACACCGTGAGGGAAGGGTTCGGGTTCGGGACTGATCTCAGGGTGTACGAGCGCGGAGACTACCCCAAGAAGCCGGCGAAGTACGTCGTCTTCGCTCTGGACGAAGGGATAGAGAAGGGGATGTATGACCTCCAGAAGTCGGTCAGGGAGATGGCCAAGATGGGGAAGGAGGCCATCATCGCCGTGATTGAAAGGAGAGGGGAGGTCATCTACTACAAGGTGAGCAGGGCAAGGTTCTGACCCAGATGAACGCCAGAGGGGCGCTTGACCTGGTCAGGCCGGTCAACTGCGCCATGATCGGGTTCGCGGTGATCATCGGGGCGTTCGTGTCCAAGCCGCCGACCATCCTGGTCGCACAGCTGGCGCTGGGGTTCCTGACCGGGTTTTTCATCTGCGCCTATTCGATGGTGGTCAACGACGTATATGACGTGGAGGTCGACAGGATTAACAGGCCCGAGAGGCCGATTCCCAGCGGAAGGGTCACCGTCCAAGAGGCAGACAGGCTCTCCGTCGCCGCCCTTGCGGCGGGTATGGCGTGCTCCATACTTTCGCTCAACCCGCTAGCAGTAGCGGTTGCAGCAGTCTACGCCGCGCTGTCGTGGGTTTACAACAGCCGGGCCAAAAAGTCGGGGCTTCCGGGGAACATCATAGTGGCTTCGTCCCTCGCAATCCCATTCATCTACGGAGGGGCCGTCGCGGGAGGCGCCGTCGCCGGCTCCCTACTCCTACTCATGGCTCTCACCGCCTTCTTCTCCGGGGTAGGGAGGGAGGTCGTCAAGGCCATGGCGGATGTCGAGGGGGATGCCCGCAGGGACGTCGACTCCGTCGCCAGGAGGAGGGGGCTCGGCTTCGCTTCGCGCGTCGGGGCGGGGTTCTTCTCCCTAGCCGTGCTTACGAGCTGGGTCCCGCTCCTGACCGGGCTCGCCAACGAGGTCTACACCCTGGGCGTGGTCGCACCAGACGTGATTTTCGTCTATCTCGCGGCTGCCATCCTAGTGCGCGGAGACCCGGCTAACGCGTACAGGGTCAAGAACATAGCCCTGGCCGGAATGACGGTCGGGCTGCTTGTCTTCATCGGAGGGGCGCTCTAGCCTTGTGGACGGAGAAGCACCGGCCAAGGAAGCTCGAAGAGATGGTGGGGAACGAGGAAGGGAAAGCGAAGCTCGCTCTCTGGCTGAAGAAATGGAAGCCTGGCGGGAGGGCGGCGCTGCTGGTCGGCCCCCCCGGGACGGGCAAGACCACCACGGTCCATCTGGTAGCCGACGACATGGGGCTGCAGCTGGTGGAGCTGAACGCCAGCGACGCGAGGACCAAGGATAGGCTCGACAAGAAGCTGGGAGAGGCCATCTCCAGCACCAGCCTTCTGGGAAGGACCATGGTGTTCCTGGACGAGGTCGACGGCCTCGCCGGGAGGGCGGACTACGGCGCCATCGATTTCATCAAAGATGCCGTGAAGAAGAGCGAGAACCCAGTGGTCATGGCGGCCAACGACCCCGACTCTGACCAGGTGAAGAAGCTGGGGAGCGCCGTGACCAAGATCGAATTCAGGAGGGCCGATCTCCAGGTGGTCCGCCAGAGGCTGGAGGCGATAGCCCGTCTGGAGGGGGTCGACTTCGGTCCGGGCGAGATCGAGGAGCTGGCCAGGGTAGCGAACGGAGACCTGAGGGCCGCTATCAACTCCCTGCAGGTGGGGGTCCCGGCGCGGAGGGACGAGGAGCTCACGGCGTCTGAGTCGATTAACGCGTTCTTCGACGCGACCGACGAGGGGGCGGCCCTGGCCGCACTCAGGGCCTTTCCAGGTCAGCCGAGGGAGAAGGTCAGGGACCTGTTCACCTCGGTGGTCAGGTCAGGAATCCACGAGGAGAGGAAATCAGAGGCCCTCGACGTCTTATCTCGTGCAGACATTCTCCTGGGGAGGATGATGCGCGGGAAGGACTGGAGGCTTTTGCGATATCTGGACCCTACGCTCGCGTCAGAGCTCTGGAGGTCTCTCGGGGACGGGGGGCCCAAGTACACCATGGACGCCGTCCCCTGGCCTCTGCAGCTGAGAATCTGGAACGACTTCAGGAGGCTAAAAGAAATCGCGTCAGCCGCCGGCCGGAGGCTCGCGATCAGCCAGAAGGGGTTCCTGGTGGAGGACATGCCGTTCGTCATCATCCTCTGCTCCGATGAGGGTTTCCGTGATTCTCTTGTTAAGAGCCTGAACCTGGACGAGGGCTACGGCACGTTTCTGGCGAAGGAAGCGGCGAGGAGGACCGGGCGCTAGCTGGGGAGCGCGGCAGCGGCCGTCCCTCCCGACTCCTTCCAGTCTGCGTAGAACCTCGAAAGGGCGCCCGTCAGTGGGTTCTCGGGGTCCACCCGGAATATCCTTATCCTGTTGAAGCGCTTCTCCGTGATGAGCCCCGACTTGGTTAGGAACTCCAAGTGCCGCACGGCGGCGCCGTGAGACAGGCCCGACCTCCGCGTGATTTCGGAGACGTTGAGTTCCCCGGTCTCCAGCATCACGGTGAGTACCTTCGCCCTCCCGTAGGAGGACATCAGCTCCTCAAGCTCTAACATCTGCGACCATCCCCTTTTCGAGCTCGGCCATCAGCTCCTTCGCCGAGACGAGGGAGAGCCCTATCATCGTAGTCCTCCCCCGGACTCCCTTACCAGAGAGCTGGGTCTCGATGATCCCTTTCCTTGAGAGCTCGCTGATGTCGCTCCACACCTGGGTGTGGTGGTATGCGGCAAGCTTCATGTCCTCGCAGAGGGCGGAGTAGCTCTTCTCCACTTCCCCGATGGTAACGTAGGCCGAGCCTCCCTTTTTCAGGAGGGCGGATGCCGCCAGCAGTAGCAGCTTCTGGTGCATGGTCAGGTAGGCCAGCTCCTCCTTCCTGAGCTGAGGTGGGAGCGAGGCTTTGGCAGATCTTATGTGCTCTGGGAGGACCCGCGGCGACCCCGAATCGTCCGCCAGTTTCCCCGCCCTCCAGATCAGATCCAGGGCGTAGCGAGCGTCGCCGTACGTCCCCGCAATATCGGCGGCCAGCTGAATCATGTCGTCGTCAAAGCAGCCGTCGTTGAACGCTTCGACCCGGGAGGCGAGGATGTCTGCGAGCTGCTCCGACGGGTAGCCGTCAAGTACGATCTCGTTCCACTGGAGCGAGCTGAGCGTGCTCAGGTCCACCTTCTTGAGGTAGTCGGTCGTCTTGGATATCAGGACAGACGACAGCACCTGACTCCCGGGCGCCATCTCTCTTAGGCGGGTGATGATATACAAGGAAGACGGGTCGGAGAGGACCAGGGAGTCGACCTCGTCGAAGGCGATGACGAGGTGCATCCGGTTCGTCCTGAGCTCCTCGACCAAAGCGGTCAACAGTTCCTCGAAGCTGTACCCTCGGGTCGGGTAGTTCTGGCCGAGCGACTTTAAGGCCTTCACCATTATGGCCTGGATGGTCCTATCTATCCTGCAGTTGACGTGCACGACCTTTACGAGATTTCCGTAGAGAGAGGCCTTCCTCGGCAGCGACTCGAGGAGGAGCTTCTTCGCCAGCATGGTCTTTCCCGAGTTATGCGTCACGGTGAAGTCGTCCAAGAGATATCGCCTGTCTCCGTCGACCCGGAAGCCGAAATACTCCTCTTCCCCTAGAGGTTTCAGCGCGAAACCGGTCCTTAGGACGCTCATCTTCTGCTTCCGCAGTGGCGCCTGTTTTCGCTTGACCCTAGTGGGAATCTTGGAGATGTCCCCCGAGATCCCGACCCTGTACTGCGGCCCTTTACGACCAGACTGGTCGTGAGAAGACTTCGCCCTGACGAAGGCGTAGAACCCTAGGCTCCGGGCTACAAATGCCGCGTCCTCAGCCAGCTGTCTCGATTCTGTGATGTAATCGAAGGACCCTGTCTCCAGGCTGCCGTCTGCGTCGAGCAATCCAGCCAGAACTTCGGAGCGTGTCTTTCTCGAGCCGAACTTGTACTGGAATGGGATGAACTTCGATTCAGCTGTCATCTTGTAGAGGCCCAGCGCCATCAGGTCCTTGGCCAGATCGTTCAGTAGCGTTTGGCCGCCTGTCCTCCCCACCATTAGCGTGCGTTGTTGAGCTTGACCTGCCGGGTACTGGCGTGTTTTCGGCGCGTATTTTTCAGACTGCTCCTTTACGATTGTTGCAATTTCCGCGTCCGCCGAAGTGATGCCTGTGCTGCCATGAGTACCCCCACCACCCCCTAGACATATGCCAAGGAAATGCGGGTCGATGGGTCCTTCCGGTATCTTCGGGAAGTCGGCTCCGGTCCTGACTAACTTGTACAACGCCTTAGGACCAACGTGCAGCCTTTGGAGCTTCAGTAGCTCGCTTACCCGGACATCCTTGACAACCCCGTCCGTGCCGTCCGATGGCTTTCGTGGGCATTCCCTCGGTCGGGCCTGTATGACAGTGAGGATGTGGTCTTCGGAGACGACGAACGGTTTCCCCTTGAAGGGTTGGACTTCGACCATTTTTCCAAAGCCATGCACCGTCTCAAGCACTCGTCTCGGTGTGCTATCTGGACCCATCAACAAATCTCCTTGAACCACATCTTCGACGCGTTTCATTGGGCCGTTGAACGTCAGAACGAGTTGTCCCTTTCTGTGGCATCCCACCGGACCCGTTATCATCACCGTCTGGCTCGCCTTCGAGGCGTTCTGCGCCACGCCCTGGAAGTAGAGCTCTAGCTTCTTGAGCTGCGCTTCGCGGTGGGGAATCTGGTGAGGGAGGTACTCCTGAAGGAGTACCGATTCGTCCCTGAAGACCGAGCGTGGTGGTGTCATAAGGGTTGAATCATCTTTCCAGTTTCTTTTATAACCTTAGGCATGCACTTGATAGAACCAAGGGTAGAGGGTTCGCCGAAAGTATTCTGACAAAGTGGAAATAGCCTGACCCAGCGAGGAGGGGCCGTGAAGGCCGTCAGATTCCACAGGCATGGGGGGACTGAAGTGCTACAGTACGAGGAAGCCCCTGATCCAACGCCGACCGCAGACGAAGTCTTGGTGAGTGTGAAGGCGTGTGCCCTCAACCACCTCGATATCTGGGCGCGGAACGGCCTCCCCAACGTAAAGATTCCCCTTCCCCACATCTCGGGGAGCGACATCGCCGGGGAGGTAGAGTGGGTCCCCCCGGAGGAGAAGGAGTTCCAGAAGGGGGACGCCGTCATAGTCAACCCCGGGCTCGGGTGCGGGCGGTGCGACAGATGCCTCTCCGGGAGAGACAACCAGTGCAGGGAGTACACCATAACCGGATACGGTGTGGACGGGGGCTATGCTCAGCTCGTCAAGGCGAGGAGGACGCACCTCGTCAGGAAGCCAGATGGGATGACATTCGAAGAGGCGGCGTCCTTCCCTCTCGTCTCAGAAACAGCATATCATATGCTCGTGACGAAGGCCAGGGTGTCCCCCGGGGACACCGTCCTGGTCCTAGGGGGGAACTCCGGAGTGGGCTCCGCTGCCATCCAGCTGGCTAAGGTGTTCGGCGCCAGAGTGATTGCGACTGCGGGAGGGTCCGAGAAGCTGGAGAAGGCGAAGGCGCTCGGAGCCGACGAAGTAATCGACCACTACTCACAGGACGTGCTCGAGGAGGTGAAGAAGTTCACTGGGAGGAGAGGGGTGGACGTCGTCGTCGAGCACGTGGGGAAATCAACGTGGGATCGGAGCGTGAAGGCGTTGGCCAAGGGAGGGAGGCTGGTCACTTGCGGGGCGACGACAGGGGCAGACGTCGCAACCGACCTCAGGTACGTCTACAACCGGGAGCTGACCATCTACGGGAGCTTCATGGCAGGGATGGGGGAGCTCCTTGAAGTGGTGAAGCTCTACGAAAAGGGGAGGCTCAGGACCGTCGTCGATTCCGTGTACCCGCTTGAGCGCGCCGCCGACGCCCAGGCGAGAATGGAGGAGAGCAAGCACTTCGGGAAGATAGTCCTGAAGGTCTAGGGGACTATCTCGTAGGAGTGCGAGATCCTAGCGGTGGGCTGCAATGTAGCCCCGACGCTGCAGAACTTCTCCGTGCTGTCCCTGATCGCTTCTTCCACATACCCCTTGTCAAGGGCGACACCGGAGAGGACGTACTTCACGTGTATGGAAGTCCAGGGCTTCGGGAGCCCGTGCTCCGGCCTATCGCCCGAGAGGAAGATTTTCAGCGACGTCAAGTTCTGCTTGCGCTTCTTTAGTATGGCGACGACGTCCATCCCGGTGCAGGCGCCGAGCGAGGTGAGGACCGCCCTCATCGGACTGATGCCCTTCTGGACCCCCTCTGCCGAGTCGTAAACGACGGTGTGCCCTGAGGTGTCGGAACCGAGGAAGACGTTCCCCTCGTCCCACTTCACCTCAGCGAGCCAGCGCTCTTCACTCAACCTTGACCACCACGGGCTTCGACTTCAACGACGCCTCCCCTTTCTCGATGAAGCTCCTCCGCCCCCACTTTCCGGCAGCTTCCGCGATCAGTTTGTGGGTTCCCAGGCCGAGCTCAGACGCCGGGAAGGTGAACTCCTTCTCCACGTCGAGCATCTCCGACTTCGCGTCTTCGACACTTCGGGGTATCTTCGGCGCGCCGCCGTCTTCGGGGACTATCATCACCCATATCCTGTAAGGGAGGTCTGGGTCCCTGCTCCAGTAAAAGCTCGCCACCCTCACCTCTTTCTTGATTTCGCTCACCTTCCGCGGACGCAGCGCGCCCTGCACGCTCAGCTTCATCCTGGTCGTGAGCCGGAGCTTCTTGTCGAAGTCCTCCCAAGCCACCGTCCATACGTCCGGATGGAACGCCTCACGCAACCCGCCGACGATCCTGAAGGCCACGCTAGCCCTGATAGAGTCACCCAGCCCGTAGGTCTTCTTGTCGGTCACCGCCTGGACCCTGTCTATCCGCGTCTCTGGCCATGAATATTCTCCTCGCCTGTCCTTGAGAGACAATTGAATCCGGTGCGGACGGTTGGCGTTAAAAGGGTTGGTTAGGCCTGAGCGCCGCGCTCCGCCAATCTGCTCGCGACGCTGGGGACGACCGCCTCGGAGATGGCGACCCTGAACGAGCAGACCTCGTCTCCTTCCGTAAGGCACTGGACCTCGCTGACCTCGAGCGGCTTTCCGAAGACTCCGGACATGAAACCTCTGAGGTGAGCCCTGAAGAAGCCGCTCCGTCTGCGGAGTTTCAGCTTCGCGTTCGCTTCGCACTCGAATAGTTCCTTCGCGTTCACCACGACGGGGAAGTCAGAGGACCTGCTCTTCTCAATCGAAACGTCCGCGTAGCCGAGAGCCGAATAGGTCCCTATGAGCTCGTCGATCTGATCTACTGCGAACTTCTTGCCGAAGTCTTCGACGACCTCCCTGGCCGAGTGCCTCCCCATCGCCTCCGCCATCTGGTCGATGATCGTGGCTGCTCCGGTTCCGAAGACGACCCAGAGCCTGTTGAGCATCTCGTTGAGGGCCTCGGTCCGCATCACGACCGCCTTCCGCCCTGCCCACTGGACTGGGAAGTGCTGCCTGTCCACCATGAAACCGTCTTCAGCGGCTACTCCGTCGACCGACTCTATGACGTCGAGCCCCAGAAGGGTCTTCTTGAGCTCTGCGAGCCCCCCTTCCGAGTCCGTCACGTCCGCGAAGAAGCTCAGAAACGCTCCCCTCGAAGAGGAGGGCGCCGTGAAGAACCCCGTCAGGATGTTGATGTTCGAATCGTTCAAGATCTGGCTGCATTTCGCGAGCGCGCCCTTCTCGTTCCGGATTTTGACGACCACCTCTACGAGCCTTTTCCCTGGCGCATGCTCCCAGACCTCTATCTCTTTCGGATAACGCATGATTAATCTGCCTCTCCCCTAGTGTGTATTCCTAATAAATGCTCCCATTTTCAAGGGCAGAAAATCCGACCCGGAGACGCCCTCAGCCGTCTCCTCTTGCCTCGGTCAACTTCTAAATACGAACCGTGCCGTATTCCGCCCGACTAGGTCTGTCGGCCGAACAGAGAGAGAAGCATCCGCACATTCCTGCCCGCCAGGTCTTGGACAGGGTCGTCCTCGGAGGGAGCGACGGCGCCATCGAAGGCTTGGCCATGACCGCCGCCCTTAACGGGGCGGGGGTGCCCTTCGGGACTATAGCCCTAGCCGGCCTGGCATTCGCCCTGGCGGGCGCCATCTCCATGTTCTTCAGCAGTTATCTTTCCCGGAGGTCCGAGCTGGACTCTCTGAAGATAGACATGAGCAGGGAGATGATGGAGATCGAAACGGAGCCCGACGAAGAGAGAAGAGAGATGGTAGACCTCCTGAAGAAGGACGGGTACGGCGACGCCGAGGTAGAAGTGATAATGGGGAGGCTGGTCAAGAACAAGGAGCTCTGGCTGAAGGAGATGCTCCGGAGGGAGTTGCGGGTGAATGTGGAGGACGCCCGCATGGGCGTTTTCTCCAGGCCAGCGGCGGCTGGAACGGCTTTTCTCCTGCTTGCGCTCCTGACCGTTGTCCCGTACACCTTCCAGGTCCCCCGGATTGACGCCCTTCTGGGTTCGGTGGCTGCTTCGCTCTTCGCATTGTTCGTGCTCGGTTCGAAGGTCTTCGTGCCGAGGAGCTTCCGCCCCGCCTCCGGTCTCGAGTCCGCGCTGATCGGAGCCGTAGCCGGGATTCTCCTCTATCTGATAGGGCTGCTCGTGTCGGCTATCTGAACGCGCCTCTGATGGGACGCCCATTCGGTGGGTTCGCGCCGCGAGCCGCCAGCTCCTCGAGCCGCCCGGCCAGTGCGAGCAGGGTCGTCCCTCGCCCCGTGATTTCGTAAAAGACCCTCTCCCTTCCCTTCGCTGCAACGGTCCCCCTCCTGCGGACCATCCCGGCGGCTTCTAGCTCCGTTAGGTGCTGGTAGACGCTTGCCGTGGACATCACCCGGTCCGCGCTGAGCTTCGCACGGAGGTCGTAGCCGTAGCCAGGGCCGTCCTGCAACAGGCGGAGGAGCTCGACCTTGGTCCTTCCCATAGCAGGCCCGGCCCCCCCGAAGGGGATGGCGGGCTCGGGTTTCCTTGCCTCCCTCGCAAGCTTCGTCACCGATCTCGTGTCCTTGAGCCCGGCGCCGGTGATTACGCAGACAACCATCTCAGTGGCGCCGATATACCCTTCTTCGACGGCCCCTTCTATGGCAGCTACCACCGAGGAAGCGGAGGGCTCGGCGAATATGCCCTCGGTCCGCGCCAGTAACCCCGTGGCTTCGATCATCTCCCTTGGGGAAACCTCCATTGTCCTCCCGCCCGACTCGGACACCGAAGCAGCCGCCTCCGCCCCGAAGAGGGGCTCTGACTCCAGCTCGGCTGGGGAGGGTTCGCCTTCCCCGTCCCCAGACCTTGATCCTCTTCCCCTCCGGCCGACGAAAGGGGTGCCAAGCCTGACACCCAGCAGCCTGCAGCTACCTTCGGCCAGCCCTGCCGCGCGGAGCTCCCGGATCGCCCTCCATACCATGGTCAGGTGGCCCCCTGTCCCTACCGGAACCACGATGACGTCTGGGAGATTCCAGCCCAATTCTTGGGCCAGCTCGAATCCTGTCGTCTTTTCGCCCTCAAGGATGAACGGGTTGCTCGCTGAGACGCTCAGAGCGTCCCCGTGGTGGCCGGCAGCCCTTCTCCCGGGAGTCGAGTCCAGTTCGGCCCCGTAGGCGAGCATCTGATAGAGCTTCCCGCGGTCAACGTTCGGGGGGACCTTGATTACCGCTCTCACGCCGGCCTTGGCACAGTACGCCGCGAGCGAAGCGCCGAGGTTCCCTGTGGTCACGCAGTCGCACTCCCTGACTCCCCTCCCCTTCGCGAGGCTGAGAAGGACCGTAGAGCCCCTGTCCATGAAAGAGCCGGTCGGGTTCCGGCTCTCGTCCTTGATCAGGAGGTTACCAAGCCCCAGCTCCTTGCCCAGCCTCTGGGACCGGAGGAGCGGGGTCCCCCCTTCACCCAGGCTGACCACCTGCTCAAGGCTAACCGGAGGGAGGAAGGCGCGGTATCTCCAGACGCCGGCTGGAGACCCGTCCAGCTCCGCTCTCGTCGGGAACGAAACAGGCTGGCCGGAGAAGAGGACTGCACCTCCACACCTTTCGCAGGAAGGATCCAGCCGCTCCGACTCCGTCAGCTTCGAGCAACGCACGCACTTCAGCGACTGCACGACGAATCGGCCGCCGGGCTGATATATAGGTTGCAGCTTATATGTCATCGGACGGCGGACGTCCACAAGCGCTTTGCCCGAGACATTCGTGAGGGAGGCCACAGGCATAGTGAAGGAGCTCTCTGCATGGGACGTCTTCGCCTGGACGGTCGTCTTCTTTCCGTGGCTCACCAGCTGGGCGGGGATTTTCTGGGTCACCCCCGATTATTACCAGAACGTGAACTACTACGCCGGCCTCGCGGTCTGGGGAGTCATCGCCTTGGTGATAGTGGTCTTGTACTGGCAGCTGACTTCCATCATGCCGAAGACGGGAGGTGACTACGTGTTCATCTCGAGGATACTCTCTAGTCCGGTGGGGTTCGTAGCGAGTTTCCTCTTCTTCGTGGCGCTTTTGATATCCGCAGGATCCGGTTCCTACTGGGCGTTCACCGAAGCGGGTACGCAGCTCTCCTTCTCGGGACAGGCCCTCGGGAACCAGTGGATGGCTTCACTCGGGACGGCGATGAACCCCGGGACTTCGAGCTCACCTGAGCTGCTGATGGTGGGAGGGCTCCTGATTCTCCTAGTGGGGACGGTCGTCGTGGCCTTTGGAGGTAGAGTGCTGAAGTACGCCGTCTACACATTCTTCGGGATGGGAGCCGTGGCTATGGTCATGGTTCTCGTGATTTTCACGACGAGCAGCAGCTCTCAGTTCGCGAGCGCCTACGCCAGTCACTTCAGCGGAGGGATTAGCGCGGTGATGGCCCAAGCCGAGGCGAAGGGATATACCCCTGGAGCCAGCCTCGCCAACCTCAGCGCCGTCGTCCCGCTCCTCTTCGTGAGCATCGGACCGTACCCGGTCATGCAACTGGTAGGAGGGGAACTGAAGAAACCCAGGAGGTCCCTCCTCTATGGGCTTGTCCTCGCCGAAGTCGTATCGATCGCCGTCTGGTTCGCTCTGACCTACCTCGTCGACTCGAGGGTAGGCATATCTTTCATTGAGGCATGGACGGTGTCGAATGGGGGAGTGGCCACCGTCCCCACGGCCTTCGCGACCGTCCTAAACGGAAACCCCTACCTGCTCTGGTTCCTGGTGGCAGCCCTCTTCGTCGGGAACATAGGGTGGTCGTGGCTGGCAATCGCATTCATCAGCAGGCTCTTCCTTGCTTGGTCGTTCGACAGGGTGATACCGGCAAGGTTCGCAAGCGTCAGCGACAGGTTCCACACACCCACGGTGGCCATAGGCTTCGCTGCTATCCTGGCGGTGGTCCCGATGTACCTTCAGTATTTCACTTCCTTCATAGCCACCCAGGTCAACTCCATCTTCTTCTATAGCGTCGTCTGGTTCCTCGCCGCCCTCTGTGCGATCCTTCTCCCTCTGACCAGGAGGGACATCTACGGGCAGAGGAAGGGGGTCCCGCTGCTGTCCGTCCTCGGCGTGGCAGCCGCAGCGCTGTTCGCGTATCTAGGGTACAACAGCATAGCGAACCCCGCGGTGGGGCCGTTCTCGGTCCCTGCCGAGGTCTTCACCGCCGTCGTTGTGGCCGTCCCGGCGGTGATCTACGCGACCTCGCGCTGGTACAACAAGAAGAGGGGCATAGATCTATCCACGCTCCACTCTAGGCTCCCGCCGGACTGATGCTCAGTGGCAGTGATAGACGCACACGCTCACATTGGAGTGTTCGGGAGTTGGGCAGGGGTCTCGGCCACAGCAGGCCAACTGGTCGAACAGATGGACAGGTTCGAAGTTGAGAAGGCAGCCGTCTTCGGCCTCGACAACGAAGTCGTCAAACGGGCCGTCGACTCCCACCCGGGAAGGCTGGTCGGGTACGTCTGGCCCAACCCTCACGACCCAAGGGCGTTGGACCTCGTCCGGAAGGCTGTTGACGAGTGGGGGTTCAGAGGGGTGAAACTCCACCCGCTCTTGCATGCGTTCCTCCCTACCGACGACGAGGTCAGGCCCATCGTGGAGTTCATGGCATCCAGGCGCCTCCCGGTCGCCATCCACTCAGGTCATCCCCCGTTCTCGCTCCCGTGGAGCATAGGGGAGCTAGCTGAGAAGTACCCAGAAGCCAAGATAGTCATGCTCCACATGGGGCACGCCCATGGGGTCTACATCAAGGCGGCCATAGATACGGCGAGGAAGTTCGACAACATAACATTGGAGACATCCGGCGTGTCGATGCACTCCAAGATCAGGGAAGCGGTCGAGCGCGTGGGGGAGGAGAGAGTCGTCTTCGGCTCGGACTATCCTTTCCACGACTACTCCGTGGAGCTCCAAAAGGTCCGTGTCTCGGGGCTCAACGACCGCCTCCAGCGCAAGGTCCTTCACGATAACGCGGAGCGTCTGCTGTCGTGAGGCACCCGGTACCTGGTGATGGGAACTGAAGCGGCTCCAGCTGGGCAAGCTTCCAATCGATCTCCTGCGGCGGACGATGCTGACCAGTACAGGCGCGCCCTCAGACCTGGTCGTCGAAGGTCCGAAGCCCGGCCTTGACTTCGCCACCGTCAGGCTGGACGGTGGATTCCTCCTCGTGTCAGCCGACCCCATAACCGGCGCCACCGAAGACATCGGGCGTTACGCCATCCATGTGAGCGCTAACGACGTGGCCACCAGTGGTACCAGGCCGATGTTCGCCGAGACGGTCGTCCTTCTCGCAGAGGGCTCTTCAGCCGAGGATGCCGCCGTAATCGGGGAACAGATGCACGAAACTGCAGCGTCGCTGGGGATGGCGATCGTGGGGGGGCATACGGAAGTCACCCCCGGACTGAAGAGGACGATAGTGGTGGTCACAGCCTTCGGCTACGCCAAGAAGTATGTTTCGTCGAGTGGGGCCGAGGCAGGTGACACGATGATGATGACGAAGTTCGCGGGGCTGGAAGGGACGTCAGAGATAGCAGCCGAGCGCCCCGACCTGCTACGAGGCGTCCCGCGGGCCGCCTTGAGGAGGGCTGAAGGCCTTATCTCGCAGGTCAGCGTAGTCGAAGAGGCCGTCGCTGCGTTCGGGACAGGGAGCATTCACGCCATGCACGACTGCACCGAAGGAGGCGTCCTCGGGGCCGCCTATGAGATGTCACTAGCCTCTGGCCTCGGATTCGTGCTCGAAGAGGAGCTGGTCCCGGTGCTCCCGGAAACGGCGAAGATTTGTGAAGCACTGTCGATTGACCCGCTGAAACTCATAGGTTCGGGAGCCCTCATTCTGGCCGTGAGGAAGGGAGAGGAGATTGGGGTGGAGAGGGCACTCGGCGGGGTGTGCAAGGTCACGCGCATAGGGGACTTTGCGAGGGGGGGCAGGTCGGTCGTCGGCAGGGCCGGCTCAAGACGAGTGATGACCGAAGCCCCGCAGGACGAGCTATGGCGTGTGCTTCGTAGACCGCCTCGTAGAGCCTAGGGCCCTGACTCTCCAAGGCGGGAACCCTCCCACTTCGCCGAGGACTTCGCGGCCCAGGCGAATTTCTTCTGCAAGGACTTGCTGTACACCTTGGCCCACTCGAGCCCCACGTAGTCGCACCACGCCTTGTACACCCTTGGGTCGATGTAGTTCTTCAGCGAGGTGTTCAGGTTGTAGTTCTTGGTCCTCTCGTAGAATTCAAGCTCGCGCCTGAGCTTCGGGATCCTCTTCGAGTCGTTCTTGGAGACCGCTTCTTTGAGCTTTTGTTCCTTCTTCAAGCGAGATTCCTCCCAGTTCTTCGGAGGGGTCCTCTGGTGGTTGCAGAACACTGCAGCCTGCAGGTTGGCCTCCTTGGCATGGTAGAGCTTGTCTAGGTCGTCAGCCGCCCTCATGTCCTTCGCGCCTAGGATCTCCTGCGCCTTCGCTGTGGCGTGGAACGTCCTGAACACCTTTGCGGTGGCTCCGGGGACTATGGACGAGAGGAACTGGTTGACCATTCCAGAGCTGACGTTCTGGAACACTTCTTCCCCGGGGCCCTTCCCTGACATGAACTCCCTGAGGTTCCGCGCCACAGAAGCAGGCACCTTCTCAGACTTGTGCCAGAGGACCGAGTCCTTCCCGAGGAAGTTGAACTCTGCGAGGTCGCCGCCAAGCGTGACGTGCTCGACTCTGAGGGTGCTCGCCCCGACCGTGTCCGCCTCGTCTTCGTCCTTCTCGTCTCCGACCCTCATTCCTAAGGTGTCAATCAGATAGCACACCGTTGCGACCTGCCTCAGCCTTTCGTCCTTTGAATCGAGCTCTTTGCTCATCTTCCCTCGGATTTTGTTGAGGTGGGTCCCGACCTTCTTCGCGTTGTCGTACTTCGCCTTGCTCCGGGACTGCTGAAGTGGCGAACTCTCATGGAGCCAGACGTACTTTTCCTTGTCCGTGAGCTTGTCGACCCATTTGGCCATCCACATCGAGTTGTGGTCGTGGACCACTTCCTTCCAGTCGCCCGGCGGGACCTGGGCCGACTCTCCGAGGTTCAGGACGACATCCGAGGCGCCCACCCTCGGCTTCCACCTGCCCCTGAGAGGGTGCTGGCCCCGGCCCATGAACAGCCCCGGAGGCTCCACCATCCAGTTGGCAATGTCCACTTCCTTCCCGTCGAGGACCGCCTTGCCGTACCTGGCCTTCAGGGACTCCCGTCTTTCCTTCCTCGAAGCGGCCAGGGATTTCTTCTCCTCCTTGGGCATGGTTTCCTTCACAGCCTTCTCGCGGTCCACCTTCCGGTTCAGCGCGGTGAAGTCGAAATCACTGAACCTCGCCCCCCTGCACCACTCTGGAAGCTCCGTGACGAAGTCCGATGTGAAGTTGGACTGGAAGACCGGGTCCTGGACGTAGGGCGTGTCCTTTTTCTTGGCGAAGTTGTATGCCATTTCTTCGGCCGAGGCCGATAGAGGAACGACCTTCCCTCTCACCGAGATCGATAGGCCGTCGGGCTGGTAGGGGTCGGGAAAGTTGACTCCGTTGTGAGAAAGCGTCGTCCAGTAGGCGCTCATGAACGGGCTAACGAAGTTTCTCTTCTGCGTCTATTTAAAATCGTCATGCCCGTCTCTTCTTTCCTTGGGATGGTTAAATAAGCAGGGGGAGACGTGGCGCCCCATCTCATGTGGCTAGATTATCAGGGAGCCGTCGGCCACCCACTCAAAGACCCAGTCATGGTCGTCGCGGTCTCCACTGCCATGCCGCAGTATCGCGCGCTCTACTCGCAGGCGCGAGAGCTCGGGCAGTATATGCTCAAGAAGATGGAATTCAAGAGGATAGGGACCGTCAGGGCTTCGGCCTTCCCCCCTGAAATCATGGTCAGGGAAGAAGGGCTGGCTTCTCTACAGGAGTGCGGGTTCTACCTCTGCAGGGGGAAACACGACGTTGTCCTGTTCGCCGGAGACGCGAGTCCCATGGACGAGCAGTACGAATTCGCCCGGTTCATCCTGTCGAAGGCTGAGGAGATGGGAGTGAAGGAGCTCTATTCAATCGGAGCCAGGTGGGCGGAGAACCCGCTCCCGCCCGAGGCCGACCCGGAGGCGTCGGGGTTCGCTACGGACGCAGTCGGGGTCTCCAAGCTCAAAAAGAACGGTGTGAAGGTTCTGGGAGACGAGCCTGCCCCCTTCTTCGCATCCATGGTGGTCGCCATGGCCAAGGAACATGGAATCAGGGGGTACAAGCTCTCCGTGGATCACGGAGAACCCAGCCCGCACGTCCGTTCCGTCGTCAGGCTCCTCAGCGTCCTCGGGGCATTGGCCGGGTTCGACCTAGACCTAGAAGAGTTGCGCTCCAAGGCCCTGCCCGTAACCCCGACGAGGACGGCTCCCAAAGAGAGCATCTACCACTAGCAGACAACCTCCTCTTTCCCGTCGAAACGCCCGGCCACTATCCTACGCCTGCCTCGCGGAGACGCGTCCCTTCGGGGCTTTCAGCGGGTTCATGTCCCCTTCGCGAGCCTCGTCCCGACAATCGCCATCAACAAGCCTACCCAGTACGGGAGGTACCCCAGAGCTGAATCCACACCGCCTAGTCTGTATGCGGAGTATCCGAACCCCACCAACAGGCCCAGGAAGCCCGCACCTCCGCCGAGCCATATCAGGGTCCTTCCGACAGTCGCGTGCTTCGTTATGATCGTGAGCCCTCCCGCAGCCACCGTAGCGCCTCCAAGGGCGATGACCGCCTGGACGAGAGTGATTGCGAGCGCCGCCGCGCCCGCGTATTCTCCGCTCAGGAAGGTCGAGATGTGAGGCTCCGTGTACCCGAGGGCGGTGTAAAGAAACCCCCGCGAGACATAGCCGCTCCCGAACATAAGCGCCCCCCGAGGATAGCCAGCCCTCCTGCGGCGAGTCGTCTGGAATTCATCTGTCCCAACCCCGACGCTCCGATAGAATAGGGTTGCTGCCGCGTTGCCTGGGTTTCGATTCAGACCGAGATGTTTATCCGTCTGAAGCGTAGCGCGCGGCCAACAATGCGCGCCATGAGCACCGATAGGTCTCTCCAGAACACCCTCGACTGGGCCCTGGAGCGCATGAAGCAGAAGGGGTATGTGGTCAAGTCCAAAGTGGCACTAAACGTCGAGCCCAGCCTGGCCATAATGGGATACGCGCGGAAGGAAGGCGATACCCATAGGATCCTGATTTCTGAGTGGGCCCTCGACTCGGAGATGCTTGGAGGGCTCGTCCTCCATGAGCTTGCACATGTGTACTTCACAGAGCAGGGAGCGAGCTCGCACGACGGCGGCGTCTTGGAGGAGGTCCTGGAAGAGCTCAAGGAGAGGGACGGGCTGAGGGCAAAGGAGACGGAGCTCCTCGTCGACGCCTTCAACCACCTCCAGAACGTGCTCGTAGATGACGTCGTCTTCGAAGTGATGGGCGAGAAGGAGAAAGGGATGGCCAAGAAATTCTTCGCAGAATGGGTCTCCGACAGGCCCTCTGGGGACCCGGTCACAGACGCCGGGCTCCTCTGCAGGAACGCCTTCGCGGTAGCTTCGCTGAAGAGGAGGGGGGAATTCGAGAACGAGAGCGACATGTACTACAAGAACAAGTCGTTCGTTTCGTCCATGGGGGGGATGTCTGAGCAGGAGTTCGAGTGGCTTGAGAGGTTCCTCGAAGGGGCAGAGCCGGGCTGGAAGGCGGAGAAGTTCAGGGCAGCGCTCGAGTCCTACTTCGACAGAATCCTGGGCCTGATGCGTTCGTCCTCGAGGCTAGATGATCTCAGGTAGCGGCTCCAGGGACAAGGCCCGCACCCGACTGTCATTACCAAAGGCCCTAGTGGTGGTGGCGATCGTAGGAGCGGTAGTCTTCGGGCTGTACATCGGATACCTGGCATATGCCAACGACAGCTTCCCGACCCGGACCGAGCCCTTCGCCAACTACGCGACCGTCTCCTCGTCTTCTTTCAACGGGACCGAGTTCGCCTTCACCCTGACCTGGCAGAACGCGAGCGCGCTCCCGCTCTATGCGCAGCTCACGTCCCCGGCCACCGATGCGGCCAACACCCCGGTGTGTGGCATGGGCCTGTCGAACGTGACTGAAGGGCAGAGCATATTCATGCCCTTCACCATCAGCCCCGAGTCGCCGGCGCTTTCCAACGTCGACCTGTCCATCGCCGTCAAGCCCCTGGCCGGGGGGAGCCAGTTCACCATAGTATACAACGTCCCGTCTGTCACGGCGGGGAACCTACCGATATCCCCTTCCAACATCAGTTGCCAGGAGTCTCCTGGAATCGAGTGAGCCGGGCCTAGGAGGCGCTCGCCAGGGCCTTGAAGGCGAGCCCTGACATGGCGTAGTTCAGGATGTACATGGAGACGCAGACGGGGCAGAGGGCCTGGATGACGACTAGCTCGATGTACCAGAGATAGACCGTGAAGAGGTTCCCCACCATCAGCACCGGGACCATGACCTCTCCGTTGAGGGATCCCCTGCGCCCGAAATAGAGAGCGAGGGCGGTCATCAGGGGGAACCAGACGAGGCCATAGACGTAGAGGGGGATCCCATAGGGTCCGGGAGGGAAGGTGTCGTGGCCCCCTGCGAACACGGTGGTGCATGATAGGAACGGATTGAAACCTGTGAAGACGCTGCAGCCGTTTGAGAGTGGGCCTGAGTACGCCGTGATTTCGTCATAGCCGTGGTAAATGGCTATGACAGTGCCTACGACAGAGAGGGCGACAAACGCCTTCGTGAGGCGATCCAACGCTACTCCAGTGGCCGTGTGGGAACTGCCATGAGCGTCGGCTGGAAGGAGGCAGCCTGGGGCGAGTAGGACAGGTTCTGCTGGGCGTAGGTCTGACTGCAGACTGAGCTTGGCTTCCCGCCGGTCACCTGGCAGATGGCTGAGACGAGGTAGTTGGCCGCCCCGACTATGGCCTGGGTCTTGGGGTTCGTCGGGTCGTTCAGCTGAGAGGTGATCTGGGTCCAATTGTCTCCGGATATGCAGAGCGAGGTCAGGGGTTGGCAGGACGGGTTGAACTGGGCCCCGCAGTTGAGCGCGTACTGGTTAGCTATGTCCACGAATGGGATGGAGCCGCTTGATGGCGGGGAAGCGGAAGCACAGGTGTCGTACTGCGCCATCAGGCTTGACTGTTCCGTCGTGGGCGTCTGTATCACGTTCCCGGTCCTTCCCCATTCTTCAACTGCGACGAATGTGACGTAATTGCTCGTGTAGTTCGCGTGGGTAAAGGTGAAAGTCGGGGAATTCCTGTTTACGTCCGTGCTCGAGGAGAGCATGTACTGAAGGCCACTGAAGTTCCCGAAGCGCGAGAGTGCTATTATCAGACTCCAGCGCTCGACGGCACAGTACGGGCAGTAATCCCCCCCTATGTAGAGCACTTCAGGCTTCCCGCCCGACGTCAAGAGGGACCCCGTGATGTTGACCGGGGGATGGACGCCACTAGGCGCTCCCACGGCGTTGAAGGTCGACGTGCTCACCCCGGTGAGCGCGTTCATCGTCGCGGAGTCGACGGGGAGGCCGATGTACTTGGTATAGGGGTCATTCAGCGAAGCGGCGACGAAGTATGAGACGACGATGAGGGCGGCCACGGCCGCCAGTATCGAAATCCACATGACCCGCCTCCTCCTCTGGCGGGCCCTCAGGTTGGCCTTTATCGACAATCGGGGAGCGACCTCTAACACCAGTAGATAAATCGAATGAGGAGAACACCAACTGGCTCCGCGCCCTTGCTGAAGCGCTCGCCGGTTCGGGGACCCAAGCGAAGGCGTCGGGGTTTGAAGCGGTCTGCCTGGAGGTCTGCGATTAGGTCCCGGTTATGGGCTGGATGGGAAGCGGTTCCCCATGCTCGCCTGCAGCACATCCGCACCCTTGCACGTGCCCGCCGCGTCTCAGAGTCCCTCTGTAGAGCCCCGCCTCTAGCTTCTTCCCGGTCTTGGCCTCCCACTCCTCTATGGGCATTCCGTACTTTTGCTGTATCCTGTCTCTATACCATTCCGGTATGACGTTGAAACTGCAGAATGGAATGACCCTCAGGTCTGGGGTGAGGTAGTGGATGTCGCAGCGTTGGAGCCTTTCCTCGTCCTGGTTGTATTTGTCCTGGAAGTGCATCATCCCCAGGAACATGCTCTTCAGGTGGAACTGCCCAATGGAAGAATAGTCGTGCTTGACAAGGGCATCGGTCAGCAGCTTGGCGAAGCTCAGGCTCTTCGGCTGCTTCTCCTTGTTGACGAAGGCCGAAATCCTAGTGAGGACCTTCGCCGCGACCACATAGCGGTTGGTCCCTGAGTAGATCTCTTCCTGCTTCTCGTCGAGGAACTCGATGAGGCCTGGGATATCGACGAACTCCGGCAACGGGACGAGTCTCTTCTTGTCTGGGTCGTTGAACACGTATGTCCCGGCCCCGCAGGCGAAGTGTATGGAGAGCTCGTACTGCTCCTTCTTCGTGAAGGCCTCGATGAAGCCGGTCACCGGCGAGCAGGACGGGACTGGGAACCAGCCGTCCTTCGTGATCATGCCGTTGGTCTGCTCCTCGATTCTCTCGATGCAGTCTGGGATGGTGATCCTGTACTTCGCCCTCTCGGTCTTGGTAAGGCGGCCCGTGAGTGAGACAGGCTGGAAGTTGACGGCATGTACCGTGTCGATGTTCTTCTGTCCGAACCTGATGATGTCGCCGAGCTCGTGGTCGTTGACCGACTTTATGACCGTTGGGACCAGCACCACCCCCACCCCGACCTTGCGGCAGGCGTCGATGGCATAGGGCGCTTCCCAGTGGTTCTTCGGGTTCGTCTTCGGGCTCACACCGTCGAAGCTCATATAGAGGTTCGATACGCCAGCTTCTTTGAGCCTCTTCGCCAGCCCGGGGTTCAGTGCGAGATTGATACCGTTGGTGTTGAGCTGGATGTGGTCCACCCCCTCTTCCTTCAGTATCTTGATTATGGTGGGGAGGTCTTCCCTTATGGTCGGCTCTCCGCCCGTAATCTGGACGGAGTTCCCAGCGACCGGCCTCTCAGCCTTCAGGGAGCGGCCCATCTCTCTGACCTGGTCTAGGGTGGGTTCGTAGACGTAGGCCCCCTCCAGTCCCTTCTTGACGTAGAAGAAGCAGTACCAGCAGGTCAGGTCGCATCTGTTGGTTACTATGATGTTGGACAGCCCAGTGTGGGACAGATGGTTGGAGCAAAGGCCGCAGTTTGCTGGGCAGGAGCAGACATCCATAGGGACGTTGGCGGCGTGGGTCCCCTTGCCGTCCTTCCAATAGCGCGAAAACTTGCTGTACATCTCATAGGAGCCGAAGTAGAGCTCCTCGGTCTCGCCATGCTCCGGGCAGGTCTTGGTCATCCAGACCTTACTGCCACGCTCGAACACAATCGCGGGCAGGATTCTGTTGCAGTCAGGACAGATCGACTGCGTCTGTCGGATGAAGTTCCCCTTTGAAACCTCTTTCTTCAGCTCCAGGCTGACATCTGCGATTTGGGCCAAGGTAGATTCGCTGAGGTCTCCCTGACCCGTAGCGCATATAAGCATTTTAACTTTGCCGAGGGTAAAAAGTTAAAACTCAGCCTGCCGGGGACAGGACCAGAGGCTGGAAAGTGTGAGTCTGAGTGAAAGGGCGTCAGGATCTCTGGAGGAGCTCGGTCTGACCGGGAGCGAAATCAAGGCGTACGTCGCCCTCCTGAAGGGAGGGACAATGACCGCCAGCGACGTGAGCAGGGAGGCAAGGATACCTTACTCCAAGGTGTATGACGCCCTAGAGTCGCTTCACAGGCGCGGGTGGGTGGAGGAGCAGAAGAGCAGACCAATCGTCTACACCGCGAAGCCTCCTGACACCGCCCTGGAAGAGCTGAGGGCCAGACAAGAGACCGAGAGAAAGGAGAAGGAGCAGACAGCCCTTGAGGAGCTGATGGGGATCTACGTCAGCAGGGGGGAACAGGAGAAGCCGGACATATGGATTATGAGGGGGACTAACGAGATCCTTTCGCGGGTGAAGAACCTGCTGCTGAACTGCAGGGCGGAATTACTCATAGCGTTGCCTTCGCAGCTGGCTCCGTTCACTGACAGAATCGAACCCCTTCTTGCCACCCTGAAGGAGAAGGGGGTCAAATGCCTCATACTGACCTCTCCTGATCTTCCTCAGGGGGCTGCCGACCAGCTGGCGAAGCACGCAGAGGTCAGGTCGAGGAAGACGATGTACGGAGGAGGCCTTGTATCGGACTCCAGAGAGGTGGTCCTCCTGCTTGGGAGCGGGGAGCAGGGGGGGCTCCCGCTTGCAATCTGGGCCTCTCACCACGGGCTGGCGAGCTTCGCGAAGGACTACTTCGAGTTCCTCTGGAGCTCGCCGGGAACGTCAAAGCATTGAGCAGAAGTCAGCCACCGAGGGATGAGGAAAAGGTCGTCAGGGAGCTGATGGCAGAGGCGGCGCTGTCAAAAGAGGAAGCCATCCTCTACCTGAGGCTCCTGCGCGAGGGCCGGATTCCATCCTCACAGAAAGAGTCAGCCAAAGGGCTCCTAGAGAAGGGGATGGCCATCATCTCAGGCGACGGGAAGAGCATCATCCCAGTGCACCCCAGGCTGGGGGTAGCCAACGGCTACAGGACCTGGAGAGAGGCGATGGTGAGGGAGATCAACGAAAGGAGAATGCGGGTAGACAGGCTGATATTGGAGCTCATCCCCCTCTACGAGGCCGCAACGGAGAAAAACAGGGGGGGCGGAGGCGGCTGAACAATGGCTGAACCTCACCAGCATGAAATCGTATTCATCGGCATGGTCAACGTGAACCGCGACAACTACCTTCAGGGGGTCGTAGACGTCTGGAGGTGCAGGAGCTGCAAGAAGCTGTTCTGTGACGACAAGAGGTATGGAGAGCCGCTCAAGCCGAGCGTCGGGTTCGAGTCGATACCGGAAGACGAAGAGTGGGCGGTCCTCACCTGCACGACCGCCAAGGACGTCATGATGAACAGTCTCGGAGCGAAACCAGGGAAGAAGCTGGCGCACGCCTGCAGAGACGGTCAGGTGTATGAGCTCGTCGTTGGTAAGGACTTCTCGCTGTCGCCTGCGACCGCCAACCCTATCCACAGGCTCTTCCTCGTGAAGGACAACGTCAACAAGAACGTCGAAGCCGGATACTACAGGCTTACGATGCAGAAGTGACGTCGTCAATCAAGAAGGTGGCTGGCGGGACCACCATATTGGAGTCGGCCTTCGCCATCTACACCATGTGGACGTGGAACGCCCTAGAGGGGTGCCCTTCTGGGGGTTGCGTCGCGCCCCAACTGGGCTGGGCTGTGCCTGACCTGTTCGTCGTGCTCGCATTCGCCTTGCTGGCCGTGGGCGCCCTCGGATTCTGGGGGGCGTCAGTCGCGTACCCTGCAGGCGCCGGTCTCTCCGCGGTCTTCCTCGCACTGCTAGGGTACCTCGTCTACCTTTACGCTGGGTATCCCTCCCTTGGGGGCGCATTCTACCAGTACACGTTCGGCGCCGTCCTGGCGGCCCTGGGCGTCGGGCTGAACCTGCTGGGGCTGAAGGACAGAAGCACCATCTCCGAACAGGCGAACCCGATGAACCTCCCCGTGTTCGGCTAGACCCGGAAGCTTGAGAAGCGGCCAGTCTGGAGGACCGTCTCGACGTTCGCCCTGAGTGCCTCCAAGTCGAATCCGCCATACCTCGGAAAGGGATAGACGACCTGAGGCTTGGCGCGCCTCAGGATGCCAGCGGCTACTTCCGCCTCTCCCTTCTGATGGTGTACGAACGCGGCGCAGACCAAGATAATCCCTTGGAGGAGCCGCTTCTCGTCCCCCTGCTTCGACCTCCAGATCCCCTCGAGGACTTCGTGACACTCCCAGTAACGTTCCGCGTTGAAGAGGGACCTCGCTTCGGAGAGGAGCTCGGGCTCGGGTTTGTGCTCTGGGGGCGCGCTCAGATCACGAGTGAACTCGAAGTCTGCCAAGGGGCGGACTGCTTCAATGAAGAGGTCGAAGTCTTCTCGAGTCGGAGAGAACACGTCGAGCTCGAGGCTCCCGAAGGAGGTCCACTTCGGGTTCCTGCACTGGACGCCGAGCCCCCTGGTGGCCGCCCTGGCCGAGTCCAGGAGGCTCCCTCGGGGGACCCCCTTCGCCTTCAACCCGATGAGGAACCGCATCAAGGCTGTGCTGCGCCTCTGGAACGCTTTAATGTTGAGAAACCTGTGTTTTGTCGTGGGTGATGACCAGATTAGCCGCCTGAACTTTGTGTGGAAGATCTTGAGTAGTGGAACCCACCCTTCCCCGAAGAGTCGTTTCTGTGCGGGAATCATTTTATAACCTCTGAGGGGGCGCGGCGAGTCAGGCGACGGGATTTGGTCGAGCTCGACGTCACTTGCAATCTCGAGGGGTTCCGCAGGTTCCTGATCAGTAGCACCTGCAGGAGCTTCATCCCCGAGTCATACCTCCGCGACCCCGAAGTGTTCCCCGAAAAGCAAGGTGACCAGGGATCCATCTATGTTGAGGCGGTCGACAAGGTAGACCTCAAGAAGATCAGGGACATCACGTTCATCAACGCCAGAGACGTTCTCGGGATCATTTACACGTCCAAGAGCGGGAACACGAAGCTGAAGTGGCGCCAGCTCAGAGGGAGGATAGGAAGGATGTCTGGAGACGCGTCAGCCAACTCGATGGTCAACCTTTCAATGGCAAGGATACTTTCCCCAGAGGAGGTGGAGGCGATCATGGCGAATCAGCCCGGGGAGGGTGAACCTGAGCAGCCCGGGGAAGGGTCCGCGGGAGCCCAACCCCAGCCCGACGTGTCTCAGTAACGCGACGTTTGCGCTAGTAAACTGGCTGCAAACGGTCGACGCTGCGTTTATACCTGTGGAAATCCGCTGTTTGCTGGAATGGGGAAAGTAAAGGTCAGCAGGATAAGCGGGGTGACCGATCCACTTACCGGGTTCCCCGCCAAGCAGATTGAGCTAGTGGAGGTCAGGGACGCCCGCAGACCGGAGATGTTCCCGGCGAGCGACGAAGCGAGGGTCGTGCAAGGGATGGTCTCTCAGCTCCAGTCCATGGGGCTGATGCCACAGATGAGAGAAATAGGCTACTCGAAAGTTATCATGACCCTGACCGAGTCCGAATATGACATGCTTGGAATCAGGCTGGACGTCAACGAAGTTTACGAACTGGAGATACGAAATGGGTCGCTCACGCTACGGAAGGTAACGGAAGGGACCTAGAGGCCTTCGGAGACGAGCCATGTCAGGACCCAAGTTAGGGGACAGAGCTCCCGACTTCAGCCTCAAGGCGCAGGACGGGAGGACGGTCTCGCTGCACGACTTCGCAGGGTCGAAGAACGTCGTCATCTACTTCTATCCGAAGGACTTCACAGCGGGGTGCACCGCTGAGACAAAGGCGTTCAGCGAGAACTACGATGACATCCTGAAACTGGGCGCCGAGGTCATCGGCATCAGCTCAGACTCGGTCGAGAGCCATGGCGGGTTCGCCAGCGAGTGCGGCGCCAAGTTCCTCCTGCTCTCTGACCCTGGGGGGAAAGTGAGAGAGACGTATGGGGCGAAGTCATCCCTCGGTCTAATCCCAGGGAGGGTGACGTTCGTCGTGGACAAGGAAGGGATGGTGAGGCACTCCTTCTCGTCTCAACTCAGGCCGAAGCAGCACATAGAAGAAGCAGTCACAGCGCTGAAGGCGCTTTCGTAGCGGGAGTCCCACAGAACCGAAGGCGTTACGGGGTCCCTACCACTGGGGGAGCGCCGTGGCAGCCCTGCGTCTGAGATGGTGCGGCCTCCGGGATTCGAACCCGGGCGAATGGCTCTCTCCTCTCCGGGAATGGGAAGCCACTATCCTGACCAGGCTGGATCAAGGCCGCGCCACAGGCCCCTCCGCCGGAAACAGTATAAACGAACCCGTCTCCGGCCACACCGAGGATGAGCGAACAACTCCTGTCTAAGCTCGCCCCCCGGCTCAGGCGCCTTGACGAAGGTGGGTATGAGAGAGGGTACAGGACGTCGGGGGGCATGAAGAGAAGCGGAACTCACCAGTTGGTAGCGGGACTCCTCGACGGCCTGCGTATCGCCTACAGTGAGAACGTGAAAGTCCCCGGATCGGGATTAGTCGCAGACTTCGCGGTCAACGGCGTATGGCTCTTCGTCGAGCCTGTGTTTAGCGACTCGGAACTGAGAGGGCTAAGTCAGGTGAAGAAAGACTGCGTGATCGTCAGGAGGGACGTGACTCGTAGCGATCGCATGGATCACGGCATCAGGGTTCTCGGTCTTGGCGAAGAGGGAGGGGTTCAGACGATTTTCCTCGACGACCCTTCTTTCAGCTTCGACTACGCCCACATCCTCCCTAAGACGGAGAAGTGTTCGGTCATGCACGGGCACACTTCCAGCGTCCTGGTGGAAGTCGTCGGCCGCCCCATCGAGGGGATGGTGGTCGACTTTGGTGTGGCGAAGCCTGTAGTCAGGGAGGCAGTGCGGGGGCTGGACCACAAGCTGTTCATCAACAAGAAGTATGTAACCGCCATGGACGCCAAGAGCGTCTCACTCATGTTCAACACTGTACACGGACAGTTTGCCATAAAGGCCCCCAGAGACACGACGGTCCTGTTGGATGGCGAAGCGACGGTAGAAAACCTGGCGAGGGAAGTCCTCGGGCGCGTTGCCCCTAAGATGCCCAGGAACGTGACTGCAGTCGGAGTCTACGTCTACGAAGGCCTCAACAAAGGGAGTCATGTATTGGCGAAACTACATCAGGACGGTGCGTCAGCAGGACGAAAGAAGCGGTAGTGCTTCTTTCGGGCGGGATCGACTCTGCGACCGCGCTCTATATGGTCAGGCGGCGATACTCTGTCAGGGCGCTGACCTTCAAGTACCATGGCATCGCCCGGCAGGAGCTTCGGGCGTCGGAGTCGATCGCCTCCCGGGCAGGGGTCTCGGAGCATCGGCTGGTAAGTGTCCCAGATCTGAGAGAGGCAGAAGACATCCCTGGAGCTCACTTCGACGGCCTCCCCCTCACCTACATCCCTCTCAGGAACAGCGTGTTTTACTCGTTCGCAGCCTCATATGGCGAAGAGGTGGGCGCTTCCGTCCTGGTGGGAGGTCACAATAGGGACGACCTAGAGGTCTTCCGGGATGTCACCCCCCGCTTCTTCGGCTCGCTTGAGAGGGCGTTCAGGGCAGCGTCCCCTATCTTGGACAAGAACGACCTCCGCATCCTCAGACCCCTTCGCCGGATGACGAAACCGAAGGTCATCTCACTTGCCTCCTCGCTGGGGGTGCCTCTGGAAAAGACCTGGAGCTGCCACAGAAATGGGAAGGCGCACTGCTGGAGGTGCGACGGATGCCTCGCCCGGAAGCGTTCCTTCGCCGAGGCCGGGGTACCGGACCCTCTTTCCCCCAGCCTGGGGAAAGTTACTTAAGGGAAGGGCGGCCAGTTCAGGGCTCCTTGAAGAGGCAGGAGAGGGCATCGGACGCTCTCGACTTCATAGACGCCACCGCCGACGTGCAGTCTGAGACGTCGAAGGTTCCGATAGACGCGGGGATTGCAAACTTCAAGGTGCTGGGGACGACTGGCAGCCTAACGCTCCCCGTCGAACTTTCGATTCAGACGTCGACCGGGCTGCACAGAGGGGTACACATGAGCCGGCTGGTGAAGGCGGCCAACGGCAGAAGGCCCAGAGGGGTCGAGCAGTGGCTAAGGTTCGTTTGCAGAGAGATCAACGAGACGCAACCTGGGTCAAGCGTCACTGCAAGCTTCGACCTTCCCTTCGACGACCAGTTCGCAAAGGTCACCATGCGGGCCACCCAGCGGGGAGCAGTCACCTACCGTTATGTCGTCGACGGGATGACGGCGTGTCCCTGCTCGAAGAAGATGATAGGGATTGGGCACATGCAGCGAGCCCAGATGACCCTTGTCCTCAAGAGCGAGAGGGCGCTGGACTCGGTAGGAGTCATCCGGAGGATCAACGAGTGCTTCTCTGCCTCACCGCGCGAGCACATGAAGAGACTAGAGGAAGCGAAGAAGATCCTGGAGGCGCAGGCCAACCCCAGGTTCGCTGAGGACCTCGTGCGTGAATGCGTGAATCGGTTCCCCAACGCGCTCTTCGTGAGCGGGCGGTGCTTCGAGTCTATCCACGCCCACGACGCTATAGCAACATGGTCGGCACGTCCTGGGTGGATGCCCATCCTCTAGAGGCCGTAGCCGAGGTTTAAATCGCAAACCCTCAGCGACCCAACCGGCTTGTCCGATCTCCTCGTAGGGACGTCGGGGTGGTCCTACAACGAGTGGGCGGGTGCATTCTATCCCAGCTCGACGACGAACAAGCTCGCTTACTACTCCAAGTATTACCAGACCGTCGAGGTAGACTCTTCATTCTACGCGTTCCCCTCGAAAGGGATGGTCGAGGGGTGGGCCAGATACACCCCTGAAAAGTTCGTCTTTTCAATCAAGCTCCCAAGGCAGCTCACGCATGACAAGCGGCTTGACGCGGACAAGGGGGTCGAGGCAGACCTGGTCAGGTTCCTGGGGCTTCTCAAGCCGCTCATCGCAACCGGCAAACTGGGACCCGTCCTGGTCCAGCTCCCTCCGAGCTATGCATATCAGTCCGACTTCGCCAGGCTGAAGGGGTTCTTCGAGAGGGCTCCGGAAGACATCAGGTTCGCAGTCGAGTTTAGGCATCCGTCGTGGCTCAGAGAGGAAGTGTGGTCCTACCTGAGGGGGAGGAACGTCGCCAACGTGATAGTGGACGAGCCCCTTCTCCCTCCTGACACGGTTGTCACGGCAGACTTCGCGTTCATCAGGTGGCATGGCAGGGGGAGCAGGCCCTGGTACAACTACAGGTATGGCGACAAGGAATTAGACAATTGGGCGCCCAAGGTGGAGGAGGTGGCCGCCAGGGTCAAGGAGACGTACGGCTACTTCAATAACCATTTCAAAGGGTTCGCCGTTGAGAACTCGTTGAAGATGCTGGAGAAGCTCGGCAGGGCCAGCTCCCAGCAACAGGACGCGAGAGAGAGAGCTACGAAGTTCATAGAGACAGGGCGGAGAGAGGAGGGGGAAGGCAGCCTGATGGAGTTCGTGGAGAAAAGAGGAAAGTGACTGCATGAAGGTCAAGTTGCTCCTGGACGGCGTCAGGCCGAAGGTCGACCAGGTCCAGCTTAGAAGGACGCTGGAAGAAGCTGGGTTCACCGTGGTGAAGGGGCGAGCTGACATGGGCCTTGTGGTGGGCGGGGACGGCAGATTTGGTGATTATGGGCGGACAGAAGAAATCCCCTTGCTCTTCGTAGGTGTCAGGTCGAAGAACCCGACGGGGTCCAAGGCTTACCTGGCGGAAGCGTATTTCGACGAGCTCCCAGAGGCACTCCGCCTGGTCGCAGCCGGGGCCTACAAGATAGAAAAGCATCGTCGGCTCGAGGTCCTCAAGGACGGAAGATCGCTGGGTGAAGTTTTCACCGACGTCTACCTTCAGAGGGGGGGTGACAGCAACTGCATACGGTACAATGTGAAGATAGACAGCACGAGTCTCAGCACTGAAGACGTAGCGATAGGCGACGGCGTGGTGGTATGCACCTCGGCCGGTTCAACAGGCTATTACTCCTATCCAGACAAGCTTGTGGGAAACAGGATGAACCCTGGAGCGCACAGCTTTATCGGAAGGGGCGACATCGGGATATGCCACATCGCTCCATCGTTTACCGAGCGCAAAGGGAGCAATGAGCATCCCCTGAGATACACCGTCCCCTGGGGGGCCAAAGTCAGGCTCTCCTTGTTCAGGCCTGCAGATGCCAGGTTGTACGGCACCACGGGGAGTCGGGGCGGGATCAGGGTAGCAGTCGGTGAGGTGATCACGATCAGGCCGGGAAAGAAGGTCACTAGGCTGGTCTCATTCCGGTAGACCGTAATCCGCTACTTCGACGGCTCTATGCCAGTCGTGATGTACTCCACCGTCTCTCCGATGTAGGTCGCATGGTCGGCGATGCGCTCTAGGTACCTCAGTATCAGCATGGAAGAAAGCGCGCACCTTATGTCCCCTTTGCCTCGGAGCGTCCCCTTGACGTTCTCTCTGTAGCTCAAGTCGATAGCGTCATCCAGAGAAGGTATCCTCCTTGCGAGCTCGACATCTCTTCGAGCGAAGGCGTCTACGCTCATCCTGATCATTTCCTGCGTCTTCTGCGCTGTCGCCGCCACCGAGCCGTGGTCGCACTTGCTCAGGTCCCCGAACACCTCGAGGACATCCGTGATGTCAAGAGCGTATCGGCCATATCTGAAGAACCCATACGATATCTCGAAGCACGCCTTGAGGAACCTGAGGTCTGACGCCACCGGCTGGTACCTCGCGATGATCTCCACGGAAAGGTCGCTCACCTGGCGGTGCAGCACCCTGAGTCGTTCCGACATCTGCTTCACCTCTTTCCCCTTCCCACCCCGCTCGTACGCTTCGATGGAGGCTGAGACCGCGGCTTGCGACAACTGCGCCATTTCGACTAGCAGCGAATTCAGTTGGTCCAGCCCCAAGTCCATGAGCCTCATGCCCCGTCTCCTCCAGGGGACACCTACAAGGCGCCTCGGATGTACTTCTCAGTCAGTGGATTCTTGGGGTTCTGGAAGACGTCTTCGGCTTGACCGAACTCGACCAGGTCTCCCTTGTAGAGGAAGGCCACGTTCCCCCCCACCCTTGCCGCCTGCTGCATGTTGTGCGTGACCAGGACGACAGTGTAGTTTTCCTTCAGCTCGACCATTAGTTCCTCGATCTTCGAGGTCGAGCCGGGGTCGAGTGCTGACGCAGGTTCGTCCATGAGGATTACTTCAGGCTTCACGGCGAGCGCACGTGCTATGCAAAGGCGCTGCTGTTGGCCCCCGGAGAGGTCTAAGGCGCTGGCCTTCAGCCTGGTGCCCACTTCATCCCAAAGGGCTGCCTTCTCGAGGCTATCTCGGACCAGTTGGTCCAGCTCGGACTTCGTCTTTGTGAGCTTATGTATCCTTGGCCCGAAAGCCACGTTGTCATAGATGGAGATGGGGAAGGGGTTAGGTTTCTGGAATACCATCCCGACCCTGGTGCGGAGGAGTATCGGGTCCACCTCTGGTGAATAGACATCGGTGCCGTCGAGAAGCACCTGGCCGGTCACGCTGAACTTCGGGACCCCGTCGTTCATCCGGTTAATCGTCCTTAGGAGGGTCGTCTTGCCGCACCCAGACGGCCCCATGAATACGGTTACCTTGTTCGGTTCGATGGAAAGCGAGACCTCCCTGAGGACTCTCCGTTCCCCGTAGAACGCGCTCAGGGCGGCGAGCCTTATCAGGCCAGTCCCTTCTCGCGTCAGTTCCTCTGATTTTTCCATAGTCGTGTCTTTTCGCTCCCGTTCGCTGCTTTCCTCTCTGCTGGAGAGGCCCGGGATGACTTTCTCTTCTTCCATCATTTATACCTTCGAGAACCTCCTGACTACCACTCTAGCGACGACGTTTATGACAAGGATACTCGTAATGAGCAGGAAGGAAGAGAGGAAAGCCAGGTTGTGAGCGCTGTTCGAAGGGAGCTGTGAGTAGACATAGACGACGTAGGTGAGGAATCCTACAGGAGTGTGTAATAGGTTACCGTTGAAGTTGTAGTTTGAGAAAGACGCGGTGAAGAGGAGCGGAGCAGTCTCGCTGAGACCGATGCTTATCGACAGGAGCACGCCCGTGATGATTCCAGGCATAGCATATCTGAGCGTGAGACGGTTTATCATGGTGGTCTTGGTGCTACCGAGTGCCTTCGCCGCATCTCTGATGTCGTTAGAGACCTTCCTCAGGGCCAGTTCCGTAGTTCTGAAGACGTAGGGGAACATCAGGATAGACAGGGTTAAGGCCCCTGCGAGGGCGGAATACCCCCAGCCGAAGTACAGGACGAAGACGAAGTAGCCTGCCAGCCCAACGACCATGGAGGAGTTGCCAGCCAATACATCGGCGACGAAACGCAGCGCCTCCGAGAACCTGTTGTTGTTCGAGAACTCTGCCATGTAGATTCCACCCAAGAGCCCCAGAGGGACCGTCATCGCTGTAGCCAGTAACATCAAGACGACCGTTCCGGAGATGGCGTTCGCGATGCCTCCTCCGACGAACTCCACCCCTGTCCCAACGGTTATCGTAGTCAGTGCCGCCCACGAAATGACTTCCAGGCCCCGTATCACGAAAAGATAGATTATGTCCGCGAGAGGTATCAAGACAATGAGGATGCTGAGTATAGTCAGCCCGGTCATTATCATGTTCCAGAGATGCCTCCTGCCATAGCCGGGAAGCCGGCGAACGCCCCACGGCGCGGCGGAGGCAGGTGTAGGGGAACGAGAACCCTGTGGCGAAGCCCGGATGATGGAGATAGATTGTCTCTTGCTCATCGATCACACCTGGACCAGGTGTTCGGCGCTTGAGATGAAACCACGCCTTACGAGGAGACGGGCGACTATGTTCGCCGTCGTGGTGATGAGGAGGAGGACCAGAGCTAGCTCCGCGATTGCGCTGACTTCCATCCCGGAAGGGTCGGTCAACGCGCTGTCGAACGTCACCGCCATGAATGCCGAAAGAGTGTTGATTGGATAGTACAGCGTCTTGGGAACTATGTTCAGGGCAGATTGCGATACCAGGACCACAGCCATGGTCTCTCCGAGCGCCCTTCCTAGGCCAAGGACCAGGGACCCGACTATCGCCGTCTTGGCGTAAGGCAGGACCACCTTTCGAGTGATCTCCCAATTTGTCATGCCAAGCGCCATCCCCGCCTCCTTCAACTCGACGGGGGTCTGAGCCATCGCGTCTCTGCTTATGGCTGAGACGATTGGGACTATCATCAGGGCGAGCACTATGCCAGAGGCCAAGAGACCATAACCGTAGACAGGTCCTCCGAAACCTGGGATGAAACCGAGATAGCTCGCCATCGCTGGCTCGACATAGTTGAAAAGCATAGGCGCCAGCACCAGAAACCCCCAGAAACCGAAAACGACGCTGGGAATCCCTGCCAGCAGTTCGACGAAGAATGACAGCGAATTTGAGACATGCTTCGGAGCTACGGTCGTAAGGAAGACTGCCACCCCGAGACTTAGTGGAGCCCCGATGAGGAGCGCGAGACCAGACGAGATGAGGGTCCCGGAAAAGAAGACCAGCATCCCATATGAAGCCCCCGACATAGCGGCGAACCCGCGGATTGTGGTCAGGGTGGTCGATATCCCCGGGTTCCAGATTATAGTCGTGAAGAAGTTCAGCCCGTTGACTGCTACAGAGGCGGTGCCGAAAGTCACCAGGACTGCGAGAATCATAAAAAGGAAAAGGAGCGCACTGCTTCCCAGCAGTGCGGAGACGAAGGCGTAGACCCTGTCTGCTGACCGCTTCCAGCCGCTTGCGGCTTTCATCCGCGTGAGACCTGATCTACGGGCCTATCTGCGCGATTTGGTCGTAGCTGAGAGTCGCGATGGGACCAGGCAAGGCAACGAACCCGACCTTGTTCAGGTAGGATTGCGCGTTGCCGTAGGCTGGGTCGATGCACCAGTCGAGGAATGTCCTGACTACCAGTGCAGTGTTGGCGTTGGCTTGGGTCTTGGAGACGATGGCATATTCGTAATTGATGATTGGGTACGAGTTGGCACCTGGGGCGTAGACCAGAGAAAGTGCCTCATTGGGTGGAGTCGCTGCAACCATCTGAGCCGCCGCTGCTTGAATGTTCGCCTGTGTTATGTTGACGAAGTTGCCTGCCCTGTTCTGGAGGTAAGCGTACCCGAGCCCGGCAGCCTGAGTATTGGTCATGAAGCTGATGCCGATGTACGCGATGCAGTATGGAGTCTGCTGGCACCCCTGGACCATACCACCGTTACCTATGTAGGCCGCTGCGGTGGGAAGGCCTGGGAACGAAACCGAGGTGGCGAAGCCGACGTGGCTGCTCCACCAGGAGTTGGTGTCAGACAGGTATGTCGTGAAGATGAAGGTGTCACCGCTCCCGTCAGACCTGTGGATCGGGTGGATTATCTGGTGGGGCAAGGTCACGCCTGGGTTTATCGCGGTTATCTGCGAGTTATCCCAGTACGAGATTGTCCCGTTGTATATCTGTGCGAGTATGTTGCCAGTCATGTTGAGGTGTGTGGTGCCAGGTATCCCAGGGATGTTGTAGTTGATCATCTGCGCCGAGATTGCCAGAGGTATGTCGAGGAGGTTCGGATATTGGTTCATCTGGGCTGGAAGCAGGTATGCGTCGGAAGCACCGATCTGAACGGTGCCCGCAGCAGCACTAGAGATTCCGATGCCGCTGCCAGTTCCTGCGGTGTTGATGTGGACGTTGGTGTAGGTGGTGTTGAAACCAGGGACCCAGTAGTTGAAGAGAGGATAGAGCAGGGTTGAGCCTGTCTCCGAGATGGTGGTTGTAGGAAGAGAAGCGGGCAGTGTCGGCCCGCCTGAGGAGGTCGATGTCTGTGAACCCTGGACCGTCGAGTAGACCGTCGTAGTAAAGGTCGGCCCGGTCACGGTGGTGGTGACGGCTGAGGCTGAGCCCGAGTGGGCGAAATAGCCGATGCCGCCGCCCGCAATCAACAGCACCACGGCGATTACAACGAGGGCAGGGTTACCTATCGCTTGTCTCTTTTCCTTGTTCGCTAGAGACGTCATTTTCGTTAGTGCCGATAGTCAGCCATGATTTATCGGTCGTCGAACTATTCTATGTAGCCAGTCATATAATATATAGAGATGTACGCCGACCTGAGCTTCAGGGGCGAGTGACGCAGGTTCATTCGGGACGCTGTAGCGAAGAAGTGGAGCCACCAATGCCAAACGTGCCCAGAACCGCGCTGGCCGGGGCCGCTACCGAGCCCCAGCATTCTCCTAATGGGTCTAATGTCAGAGGCAGAAGAAGTATATATCCGCTATTGAACTCCTACGGCGGCTTGAAGGCTGAATTTGGAAAGCAGGATTTCAGGAAGGTCCAGAAGACAGGGGGAGACAGTTTCGTCGTCTCCCTTCCAAAGAGCTGGGTGACGGACGTCGGATTGAGGGCAAAGGACCCTGTGGCGGTGCTGGTCCAGCCTGACTCGTCGCTGCTCATCGTCCCCAGACGAGATATCAGGACGGCCCCCAAGTCTGAAGCAATCCTTGAGGCGCAGGGTCTGGACAAAGACTTCCTTCTTAGACACTTCATCTCGTACTACCTAGCAGGATACGACACAATCAGGATCGTCCTTGGAAGGGGAGACTCCTCTCTGAGGGCGTTCATCCGTGAGGGAATACGGAGAAAGCTGGTAGGGGTTGAGATAATAGAGGAGTCGTCCGGAGGGATACTCACACAGTGCCTCTCTGGGTACGTGGACCTCCCCCTCAAGAAGGCGTTCGAGCGCATGGCCATAATCGCCGGAGGAATGCTCACCGATTCCGTTTTGGTCCTGCAGGGGGGAAATACGGCGATGGCCGAAGAGGTCATCGAGAGAGACGATGAGGTGGACAGGTTCTACCACTTCCTCCTAAGACAGTTAAACATCGCTGCGAGGGATAGGTCAGTGATTCAGGAGATAGGACTGACCTCAACCAGGGACTGTCTCGGCTACAGGCTCGCTGTCAAGAGCGCGGAGAGGGTGGCAGACCACGCCGTGGGCATCGCCACCCAGGCTGAGAACCTCTTGACTCTCCCTGAGGGGGCAGTAAAGAAGATCCAGGAGATTACAGCCATTTCAAAGAAGGTCTTCGACAGCTCCGTCTCTTCGCTGGTAAGGCTGGACGCCAAGACAGCCGAAGAAGCCATAGCGAAGTCGAAAGAAGTCGCCGCGATGGAAGGCAAGATCAGCAGCGAGATTCTCGCGCCAAAAATGAGCGGGGCTCAGGTTGGATCCCTGAAGCTCATGCTTGAGAGCATACGGAGGACCGCGGAATATGGTTCCGACATTGCGGAGATTGCGATCGACTTGACTGTGACAGAGCCGAAGGCGATGTAGAAGATCTTGGGGTCTATAGGACCTTGCGGGCCCCTCTCGAGCATGGCGACTACGAACCTTCGCCCTTCTGCTGAATTCCGCCATTCATATGCTCCTCAATCAAAGCCAGGAAGGCCACAAGGCTCTGGCCAGGAAGAGCTTAGCCGATGCAGGCTCGATGGGGACCCATTTTCCTTAAGGGAGGCAGGGACGGCACGCTCGTCGCGATAGGTGGCATCCAAGCGGAAGGCGTCCAGGTACACATCATGACGAGCCAGACGTAGGCAGAACGAGGTCCCCTCCCCATGCGAGGTCCCTCACTTCGTATCTCAGACGGCCGGTATTGTGATTCCCAGCGCCCGCGAAACTGCGGCAGAGAGCTCGTCGCCCAGGATCTTCAACCTCGCCATCAGGAACTCGAGGGTGAGTTCGTCGTCCGCCCTCCCGGAGGGGGCCTCTGCTGTCATGGCCTTGACAAGGTTCCTGTAGGTCGGCCCCATCACCTCGAGCACGTTGTCGAGCACCTTCCTGCTCCTGAGGCTGTCCACGGAGGCCTCGCCATCCACGGAGAGCCGGAGAAGAGACACCCTCTTCTTGGCGAGCTCAGATAGTTCTGACACCACGTCCGCCGCTGCCTTGCGCATGGCAGCTGTGTCCACGAAGGCCACCAAAGACTGGTCGTTCATGACGTTCACCCCGAGCACCTTGTCGCTGTAGTCAATCCCGATAAAGCTGTCCGGCTGGTCTCCCGAGGTTACCAGCCTCATCTGTGCCTCGTTCTCTCCCTTCCCAAAGGCAGCCCTAAGCTTCCCTCCAGAGGACTCGGCCTCCTCGAGCACGTATTGGTCGAGTCTTTCGAATCCAGCCACCCTGGTCTTGCTCAGCAGGCCCCGGGAGAATCTCACCGGGACCTTCAACTCATAGCCGTAGTCAGACAGCCGACAGGGCTGATGGAAGAGGCGAGAGTTCTGAGCGGCCAACCCGAACTCGTATCTTATCCCTCCCTCGCATTCGCATCGTGACCTAGCTTCGTAGATGTCTTCCACCAGCTTCACCTGTGTTACCTCCTCGACCACGGGGAGGGGGTCTGAAGCGAAGAATGCCTCCAGACTCTTCAGCGCCTTGTCCTTCTCTGCGAGGGCGTAATCACGATACTCGGCCAGCTCCTCCTTCGCCCTCTTCTGCAGCTTCACCTTTGCCTGGTCTTTTGCCGTTGAAAGGAAGTCCTGGACCTGCTGAGAGAGCCCTTTCAGGACCGGATCGTGGTCGGCTTTCAGGGACGTGAGGACGTTATAGAGGTCCTCGGAGAGCGCTTCCGTCTTGTTCAGGGCCGTTTCCAGGTCTCCTTCGACCTTTCTGGCTGCTTCTTCTAACTCGTTCGCATGGTCGGCAAACCTCACGGCGTCGAAGAGGTGGGTGACCGTTTGCCTCAGTGAAGCGGTAGCGTCCATCCGAGTCCGGACCCCCGCCTTTCGCCTTTAACCGTTTGGTGCGACACGAAAGGGGCTCCCCAAGGATGAAATACTCCTGAAGCGTCAGTGGAAAGGTTGAATTCGGATGAGGAGAGGGCCGAAGACCTCCTCGACAAGCTGATTCTTGACATAAAAGCCGTCACCCTTCTTCTGGGGTCCGAGGACGAGTTGAAGAGGACGCTGGACGGCAGGTTGACGAGCTCCCATGACGAGAGCCTGCAGAAATTCGTTAGGGTCCTCCAGATGCGAGAGGGCAAGAGGACGGGCAGGCTGGTCGCCATCGCCCTGGGGGAGCTGATGCTGGCGTCCATATTAGTCGCCGCTGGCGCGGTAATGCTCGTCCCGAACGTAGCAGGAATCGACACCGTTTCGGGCCTGCTTGGCTACCTGGCCGGAAGGGCTTCGGGCGCCCTCGTGGGGTCTCCGCTTTCACCCTACCTCTCGTTCATGGAGTTCGCGATAGGGCTCGTGCTACTCCTGTCTGCATTTTACTCACTCCGCGAGGCCGCCAACAACCTGAAAGGGGCAGGCTTCTCTGCGGAGCCAACGTAGTCGTAGCACCATGAAGCCAAAGGTAAGAACTGCCGCTCTTGCCCTGAAGGTTGGCGCGTCAGCCATGGGAGTGCTGATGGTGTGCGTCGCCATCGGGTACGTGTATGATGAGCTTACGTTCCTAACCGGGGTCGGGAGCACCAACATCGGGGACGTGGTGGCTGTCCTGGCGGCGGTAGCGTTGGCCTTGTGCGGATCTGCTCTAATAGCCCAGCTTCCCGAATCCTTTCGGGTGAAGTTCAGACGGCTCCCTGCTATGGCAGGGAGGAGGAGACCGGTCTATGGCTTCGGGACGATGCTCGCGATAGGGTTGGGGGCGACCCTGGGGTCTCCCCTTTTCATCCTGATTCCTGAGAACGTCATCCAGTACGAAGTCATCTCCATCGCCTCCCTGTTGCTCGCCACCCTGCTCTCCGTAGGGATGGCGAAGGTCTACGCGAACATGTACCGGACGTCGAAGGGCCTCGGAGTCGAAGGGGTAGGGGGCCCTTCTTTCACCAAAATCGCAGTAGGGACGAGGAGCGTGCGGTACTTCGTTTCACGCCTTTCCATGTGGATCTCCAACACCGCGCTCGCCGCGTACACGAAGATTGTTTTCCTCATCTTCGTTCTCGACCCGCGTTACCTCCCTGCGATACTCGCCGCGTATGGCGTTGCCCCCTTCTACGCCTCGGTCACCGTCTACACGGTGGCTGGAGCCTTCGTCGGCTGGACGGTGCTGAATATAGTGTTCGAACAGAAGTACCTGAGGCTACTGGGGCTCTTTCAAGTGCTGATGACCGGGGCCCTCGTGCTAATCCTCATTTACCACAGCATTGTCCTGGGCTCGACAGGTTCCTGGAACATCTCGGGCCTGCTCAACAGAGGGCTCGGAATCGGGTGGATCCCGGCGCTGGCAGTCAATACAGGGTACCTTTACCTCCTCTTTTTCGGGTTCCAAGAGATTCAGGCCATGGAGAGGGACGCAGTGGAACGGTCGGGGGTCCCCATCCTGTCGTGGGTCAAGAAAGGGTTCACGCTCGACAAGACGACGTATTTCGAGGTTGCGATGGTACTGAGCGTGGTCCTAGCTTCAGCGGTGAACATACTCTATGGGCTCGCCGTGTACGCATCCCACACGCCTCTTCAGGGGTCCGCCATCCCTGCCCTCTATCTGGCCGGAGTTCTGCTCGGTCCAGGCCAGGAGCTCCTCGTAGCGATCGCCTTTCTGATCGCCACGGTGACCACGTTTGTGCCTGCATTTCTGGCTGCGGCGAGACACCTGGAAGCCTTGGGTGAGGACGGCTACATGCCGAAGAGCCTGGCGAACCTGTCATGGATGTTCACTCTGGTCGCCATATTCCTCCTTGCCGCAGGAAACCAAGGCTTCCTTGTGGACATAACCGACTTCATGGTCCTCGTCAGCCTCGGTATAATCAGCCTGTCTGCATACTGGCTCAAGCCGAATCTCGTAACCGGGCTCAGAGTCGGGAAGGCCCTCCCGCTCGTGATCGGGGTCAGCTGCTTTGTCTTCGGGAGCGCCGTCTACGCGGTCAACCCGTCAGTGGTGGTCTTCGGTTCAATAGCGGTGATTTTCGCGTATCTCATCTTCGACATAATCGAGCTGGGGTCGCTTGGAGCCCAGATCTTCCTTTCCATCTTTGGATTCGTCTCGCTGACCTTGCTGACCGCATTCAAACACTCGATCTATCCGGGAGGCGTGCTCGGACTCGTATCACGTCCCCTCGGAGCTGACCCCAACTCCCTGCTCGTCTGGGGTCTCATCGTGTCCTCCCTCCTCCTTGCCGCCAACGTGCTGCTCGACGTCGGAGTCCTCAGGAGGACGGCCGTTAGATGACCGCTGACAAACCGTAGACGGCCGAAAGGTTGAAGGCGACCGAGGTAGGTCTGCGGCCGAAGTGCTGGACTGGGCCTATCAAAAATGCCCCAAATGCCATCAAAGGTCTCGGAAGAAGGTGGTAAGAAGCGTGCACAAGAGATCCGAACCCATAGACAGCTCCCGGACCAGATGGACCAGGAGCGGAGCGATGAGGATCGAGGAGCCTTTTCGGGTCTGGTTGCACAGCTTAGAGGTCGAGCACGAGTGCCGCCTTTGCGGGCACCGCTGGACCGAGTACGTCACCAAGCAGAGGCCCTGGTAACTTTGAAGATCTAGTAAGGAACTCGTCTGTTCCCGTCAGGGATTTTCCCAGCCCAGACCCTTGGCCCCCTGACAAGGGTTCAAGTCTGATTTAATTCAAAGCATTGGCACCGGGGACATGATTACACCAGCAACCTCTTCGTATTCCCCCTGTTCGGCATATACGCCCCAGTGCGCTCCGGTCAATTCATCAGTATGTGCAAAGTGTTTGATATCCTCAAGCCGGTCGGGATCGGATAATCCAAGCGCTACCAAAACTAGACCGAATTGATTACTCAGATCGGAAGTTTGTGGGTCTTGAGGATTTCTTGCCCGAGAAGGGTTCCTGTCTTCTCGTCCCAGACCCGGTCCTCAGCGAAGGCTACCAGTGATGGAATCAGAGTTCTTAGTAGCCGAATCACACCTCCATTCTGCTTATTCGCAATCTTTACTTCAATCGCCTCGCTGACAGTCTGAAAGATGACGTGACCTCTGGAAAAGAGACCTGGTGCTCTGTACGACGCCTTCACGATGGACTCTTTTGGGAATTCGAATTGTTTGTCAGCCATCAACTCAGACGCTGTCTTCAAGGCGTAATTGCGCTCGTCATCGGTAGCCTTCGAACCAGGCCCAAGATAAGCCAAGCAATAGTGAACCATTGGCAACTTCTTCGTCCCTACTACTCTTGTGTTGCTGAAGACCATCGCGTAGCCTGCCGGGAACCCACGTCCCCATTCAATGGCCCATACAACCCCCAGAATCTGTTCGCTTTGCACGTGCCTTCTTACGACTGTTCAGAATAAAACCATATCGTGTTCTGCTGCAGGATGAGTTACTACAGGCAAAGAGGCACGGGAACCGCCTCGCATAGTCGACACTGATCGAGTCATCAATTCCGTTCGGCAACATGCTGATAGTGTCGAACGCTGATTGCCGACAGATTTCCGAACACGTGACCCAGGAGTCAAGGCCAAAGGTTCGAATCTCCCAAGATCAACGGGAGGCCAAGGGTCCGGGTCTCCTGACTCTCTGACGACTCAGAGAGGGGGATGATTTGCATGTCAAATCGATAAGCGGAATTCGTTTCGAGCTATTTCTAAAGTGGGCCGGAAGGGATTCGAACCCTTGGCCTCCCGATTATCAGTCGGGTGCTCTAGCCAAGCTGCTCCCTCAGAGAGGTCTGAGCTACCAGCCCAACGACCGGGGCTAAGCCCATCCTCTATAAGCGTGCCAAATAGGAAACCCCAACATTACTCCGTCAGGCCAGACCGTCCACGGCTTTCTGCCTATGCCGCGAAACGTTTCATGTTTAAAACAAGCGCACCAGGCGTTAATCGTGTGGGCCGGTAGTTCAGCGGTACGAACGCCCGCCTTGCACGCGGGAGAACCCGAGGGTCCCAAGGTCGGGGGTTCAATTCCCCCCCGGTCCACTTTTCCTAAATCCTATATCCATCCCGGGGCGTGCAAACCGGCATGACGCAGGAAGATCCGGTGGTGCGGGACGTGATGTCAAAGACAGCGATAACCGTGGAGCTGAACGCCAGCGCGAAGGAGTGCGCCAGGGCGATGGCGAACAAAGGGGTGGGCTGTGCCGTCATCACGCAGGGCGGGTCAGCCATTGGGATAGTAACAGAGAGGGACCTTGTGTCCAAGGTTATGGCCGAGTCCATCGAGGCGAAGAAAGTGCTAGTCCGTGACATAATGTCGACCCCCCTGATAACAATCGGGCCTGATGCGCCCCTGACAGGGGCGGCCGAGATGATGACAAGGTACAGGGTGAGGAGGCTCGTGGTGGTGGACGACGAAGGCGCTCTAGTGGGGGTGATTACGACCGGCGACATCGCGAGATCGCTGGCGGAGAGGCAAGGTTACAGGGAAGCAACCCTGAACGCGATGGCTAGGTACAGCGAAGGGAAGTTGGAGAACGGGCCTTACCAGTAGGCTATTCGACCCTCAGCTTCACGCCGCCCTTCTCGGACTTGGGCACCGTGACCTCCAGAATTCCGTTGTTGTAGGTAGACCTCGCCCCCTTCGGGTCCACCATATCCGGTAACTCCAGCTCCTTGTAGTACCCCCTACCTTCTGTCTGGACTGAGATCACCATGGACTTCTCGCTCACGGTTAGGTCGATGTCTTCCTTCCTCACCCCGGGCATCTCTGCTATGACCCGCACCTCTTTGCCTGAGCTGACTACGTCGACGAGGGGCTCCCTCCTGTCTTGGACCGCCTTCAAAGACTTCCCTGCGCCGCTCCTTACGTTGCCGAATTCCCTCACCACAGGTTTGCCGTCGGGTCCGATGGTGACCGAGTATCCATAGACTATGGGTCCGATTTCCTTCTTCACCCCACCTTCAGGAGTCTTCGATTCTCTCACCAAGCTCTTCGGAAACTCCTTTTCGAGATCCTTGAACTGTTCTGAGAACGCCCTTTCCATCTCTTTCATCATCTCGTCGATGTCTGGGAAACCCCAGGGACCGAAGGGTGAACCCCTGCGCCTCCTGGCTGGCCACTCGTCCCTTCCATCGTCCTCCATTTGAATCGCCTTAGAAGTACCGAAAGATGAATTTATCCTTTCAGTAGCCGGTCATAATGGGGCGATTCTCTTTCATCCTCGGGAAGGCTTTTACGGAACCTAGAAGTCTACGGGGTTCTCATGGGAGCGACGACGTATGCGAAGATTGCGGCCCTCTTTTTCATCCTCACCGGGTTACTGATGGCGATAGGGTACGTCGTCGGGTGGTATTTCTTTGGCGACCCGGTGTTGTTCGTTGGGCTCGCCCTGGCGCTGGCAGCGGTCATCAACTTCGTCTCCTACTACTATAGCGACTCGCTCGTCCTCAAGATGAGCAAGGCGAAGATAATACAGGAGCAAGAAAACCCGGCCCTTTTCAGGGCGGTCAGGAACGTTGCGCAGAAGGCGAACATCCCCATGCCGAAGGTAGGGATAGTCGACTCCCCCCAGCCTAACGCCTTTGCCACCGGTAGAGGACCGAAGAAGGCGGTCGTATGCGCCACGTCGAGTATCCTTCAGACCCTAAGCCCTGACGAGTTGGAGGCTGTGATAGGCCATGAGATTGGTCACGTGGTTCACAGGGACGTACTCATGTCGAGCGTCGCCGCGACTTTGGCTGGCGCCGTATCCTACATAGGTCAGATAGCGATGTTCTCGATGATCTTCGGCGGAGGGGGGAAGAACAGGAACGGAGGGTCTCCCCTCGCGTTCCTTGCAATCATCCTTGTCCCGCTGGGGGCCACGTTCGTCCAGCTTGGCATAAGCCGGAACGACGAGTACAGCGCGGACGAATATGGGGCCAAGTTGACGAGGAACCCGGCAGGGCTGGTGAGCGCACTGGAGAAGATCAGCTCCAAGGCTCAGACAAAACCCATTGCCACGAGGCAGTCCCAGGCACCATCTCCGGCGACGGCTTCGCTCTGGATTGTGAACCCGTTCCGGGGGAGTTCCTTAGTGGAAATGTTCTCGACGCACCCTTCCCTCACTCACCGGGTGGAAAGGCTCAGGAAGATTGGGCACGAAATGAACGTCTACGTCCCCTAGCCGAGGAAGAGCTTCAAGAGCACAAATAGCGTCCCCGCTTCTACGAGATCGTCCCTTTCCGAAGCCTTCTTGGCTTCAGGGCCAGCAGGAGGCGTCGTCTGAACGCCGAGGTTGTAGACTGGAGGGAATATTGATCCTGGGAACAGGGCGGGGGAGTAGGTCTCCATCGGTGACGGTCCGGGTGTCGTAGTAACCACGGGTTCTGGCGGTTGGGAAGGTTGGAAGGCAGGCTGAGCGACCTGGGCGGTCGGAACGGGTCCCTGGTCGGCGGGCATCCTCCTCGCTGCGTCCCAAGTAGGAGGCCGCTTGGTCTCCGTCTGTCGGGGGGGATTCCTCGAGCTTTGACGTGCAGACGGAAGAGTCGACGGTATCAGCAGGATTATCCCGAAGAGCGAGACCAGGTAGACGCCTGACACCACCCCAAAGATAATCAAGAAGAGAGAGAAAACGAGGAGGTTCCTGTTCATTCCCGGCGAGAAAATGCGCAGTTCAGAGTATTAAGGGTTGAAGAAGTGGGCCGGCCCAGATTTGAACTGGGGACCTTCGCCGTGTCAGAGCCTGACGAGGCGAACCTTGACGTCCTAACCATGCTTGAGGGTTGAGCCCCACGAGGGTCCAACTTCCCCGCACTTGGCGGACTAGACGACCGGCCCGGCGAGTCAGCGCCTTTCATTCCCGGTTTTTATCCTTAGCAGGGGCCGTGGCACCGTCCCCGGTTCGCCGATTGACGAGACGGCAAGATGCGACTTTATCGATTATATAGCCAGGCACAAGGACGCAGCGAGAAGATGACCACGAGCTCCGAGCTCCAGGGGTTCTACAAGCTCTCCATGGAGGACAGAAGGAGGGTGTTGAAGGAGGAGACGTCGCTTTCAGACGAGGAAGTCAGGGCCATCGCTAACACCGGCGGGCTGTCAGCCGAGACGGCCGACCACATGATCGAGAACGTGGTGGGGGGATACACGTATCCCCTTGGTATTGCTACAAACTTCAGGATCAACGGGAAAGACTATCTGGTCCCCATGGCTCTCGAGGAGCCATCTGTGGTGGCTGCAGCGAGCAACGCGGCCAAGATGGCCAGGGTGAAGGGCGGGTTCAAGGTCACAAACACAGGACCCGTGATGATAGGCCAAGTCCAGGTCGTGAACGTCCCCAGCCCCGAGGAAGCGAAGACGAAGCTTCTCGCCCGGAAGCAGGAACTTCTGAAGAAAGCGAATGACCAGGACCCTATGCTCGTCTCCCTTGGCGGAGGGGCGAAGGACCTGAACGTCAAGGTGCTTTCCAGTCTCAAAGGACCCATGGTTATAGCCGAGCTCATCGTCAACACCGGAGACGCCATGGGAGCGAACGCGGTCAACACCATGGCCGAGGCGGTAGCGCCAATGGTGGAGGAAATCACCGGCGGGAGGGTCTTCCTCAGGATAATATCCAACCTGGCCGACAGAAGGCTGGTCCGTGCCACCGCGGTGTTCGACAAGGAGGCGGTGGGGGGCGAGGACGTCGTGGACGGGGTGGTGTACGCTTACGCCTTCGCAGACGCCGACCCCTACAGGTGTGCGACTCACAACAAGGGGGTCATGAACGGCGTAGTCGCGGTGGGGATCGCGTGTGGGCAGGACATACGGGCGCTCGAGGCGGGAGCGCATAGCTTCGCGTCAAGGAAGGGGGTCTACAAGCCACTCACGGTCTGGGAGAAGAACGAGGAAGGGGACCTAGTTGGAACTCTCGAGATGCCCATGGCGGTCGGCCTTGTAGGCGGGGCTGCGAGGACTCATCCTGCCGCCAGGGCGGACATCAAGGTCCTCGGCGTCAAGACAGCAATAGAGCTTGCGGAGGTCATGGGGGCTGTGGGTCTAGCCCAGAACTTCGCCGCTCTTAGGGCGCTTGCGAACGAAGGGATCCAGAGGGGCCACATGAAACTACATAGCCGAAACGTCGCCATATCTGCCGGGGCCACGGGCGAACTGGTGGACATCGTCGCCCAGAGAATGGTCGAGGAGAGGAAGATAAGGTTCGACAGAGCCAAAGAGCTTGTGGCCGAGCTGTCGAGTAAGACTGGCTGAACGTCCCCGCTCGCTTAAAGTCCTATAAGCGGTCTGGAGTGGTCACGACCCTCTTGCAGAAGGGTCGCAGGTACCTCGGTTCGATGGTCCCGAGGAACAAGTATCTTCTGGCCGCTTCGTTCGTGGTGTTAGTCGTCGGAGCGCTGGAGGCGACAGACCTGATTGACCTGCCGTTCGGGAGCTGGTTCCAGTTCCTGGGCGGATCGATTTTTTCTTCGGCCACCCTGAACGCCTTCATGTCAAAGTATGGATATGCCAGCCTCTTCGGCCTGATGGCGCTTGAGAGTGCATCGCTCCCTGTCCCTAGCGAAGTCGTCCTCCCCCTGGCGGGGTATTTCGTCCGCCTCGGTGTGCTGAACAACTTCTGGGTCGCCGTAGGGGTCAGCACCCTGGGCGGCCTCGTCGGTGCGCTTGTGGACTACTTCCTAGCAATCTGGTTAGGGAGGCCTTTCGTGGCCGGCCTCCTCAGGCTCTTCAGGATGCATAGGGACGTCCTCGACAGGGCAGAGGCCTGGTTCGGACGGTCTGCCCAGTGGACGGTCTTCGCTGCAAGGTTCGTTCCTGGGCTGAGGACGGTGATCTCCCTTCCAGCAGGGCTGTTCGAGATGGACCTTGCGACGTTCGCGGCCATGACCTTGGCGGGGAGCTTTGCATGGTCCGTGGTGCTGATTTACGCAGGGTTCCTGGCAGGCTCGGTTTCGGGAACGGGGTTCGCTTCTTCTTCGGTGGTGGTCGACGGGCTCTCTGGGATTCTGGCGGCCATCTCAGCCGGTTACATCGGGTTCTACATCTACTCGGCGTCCCACAGGGCTGGAACGGAGCCTACCCTTCCAGCATCGGGACTCTGACCCCCTTCGTCCTGGCGGTCCTGACCGCTTCGTCGTAGCCCGCGTCCACGTGCCTTGCTACCCCTAGCCCCGGGTCGTTTGTTAGGGCCAGTCCTATTCTAGCCTCAGCCTCGGGGGTCCCGTCCGCGAGCACGGCTAGCCCTGCATGGATGGAGTACCCGATACCTACCCCTCCTCCGTGGTGGACCGACACCCAGGAGGCGCCTGAGACGGCGTTGAGGAGCGCGTTGAGTATGGGCCAGTCAGCTATAGCATCGGACCCATCCTTCATCCCTTCTGTCTCCCGATACGGAGAGGCGACCGACCCCGAGTCCAGGTGGTCTCTCCCGATTATCACCGGTGCTGAGACGGTGCCGTCCCTGACCATGGCGTTGATGATCTTCCCGAACCTCGCCCTCTCTCCGTAGCCGAGCCAGCATACCCGCGAAGGGAGCCCCTGGAACTCTACTCTGGCGTGCGCCTTGTTAATCCATCGGACGAGTGATTGGTTTTCTCCGAACTCCCGAATCACAGCCTCGTCCGTTGCATAGATGTCATCCGGGTTCCCCGAGAGGGCCACCCACCTGAAGGGCCCCCGGCCCTCGCAGAAGAGCGGTCTGATGTATTCGGGCACGAAGCCAGGTATCCTGAACGGGTCGTCGACGCCCGCGTCCTTTGCCATCTTCCTGATGTTGTTGCCGTACTCGAAGGCTACTGCCCCCCGACTCTGGAAGCCGAGCATAGCCCTGACGTGCTTCGCGATCGAGGCCATGGACAGCTCGACATACCTCTTGGGATCAGACGCCCTGAGGGCGTCTGCCTCTTTCATGCCCATCCCCTCCGGGATGTAGCCCGAAAGGGGGTCATGGGCGGAGGTCTGGTCGGTTATGATGTCAGGTTTGAGCCCCGACTCGAGGAGCTCCGGGAGGACCTCGGCGGAGTTGCCCAAGAGGGCTACCGACACAGCCCTTCCTTCCTTGGCGGCGTCTCTAGCCAACCCGACCGCTTCCTTCACATCCTCCACGACCAGGTCGCAGTACTTCTTGTCAAGCCTCCGTTGAATCGCTCTTCTGTCCACTTCGACCACCAGGGCGACGCCGTCGTTCATGGTCACGGCGAGAGGTTGCGCGCCCCCCATCTCTCCCAGGCCCGATGTCAGAGTTATCCGGCCCTTGAGAGACCCGCCGAAATGCTTCGCCGCGACGGCGGCGAGCGTCTCGTAGGTCCCCTGAAGTATCCCCTGGGTACCAATATACATCCAGCTCCCGGCCGTCATCTGGCCGAACATAGTGAGCCCGCGCTCCTCCAGCTCCCTGAAATATGCCCAGTCCGCCCATTTGGGGACTAGCATCGCGTTCGAAATCAGCACCCTGGGAGCGGCAGCGGTAGTCTTGAAAATCCCGACTGGCTTCCCCGACTGCACGATTAGCGTCTCGTCGTTCTCCAACTCCTTCAAGGATTTCACAATCGCGTCGAACGCTTTCCATGAGCGGGCGGCCCTCCCTGTCCCGCCGTAGACGATGAGGCGGTCCGGGTCCCTGGCAACCTCGGGGTCAAGGTTGTTCATGAGCATGCGAAGAGCAGCTTCCTGATGCCAGCTCTTGCATGAAATCACCGTGCCTCTGGGAGCCCTGACCACGTGCTTCTGCATGATTTTCGCTCCTCCTGTCTCGATTTAAGACTTCAGAACCCTCTGGGAACCCTTATCACGAATGGGTCGGCGCGCAGGCGAGCAATGGTCGACCTTGCAGTGATTCATGCAGGGGAGCTGGTGACATGCGGGAGCACGGGAGACACACCTGAGGAATCGCTCGGACTCATCGAGGACGGAGCGCTCTCCGTCGATGACGGGAGGGTCTCCTGGGTGGGCACCACGAAAGAGTATGATCGGAAAGGGCTGAAGGCGAGGCGGACCGTCGACGCCCGAGGAAACCTCGTCACCCCTGGCCTTGTGGACCCCCACACCCATCTGCTCTACGCCGGGAGCAGGGAAGACGAACTCGAGCGGAAGGTCGCAGGCGAGAGCTACAAGGCCATCCTGGCCAGTGGGGGAGGGATAACGAGGACGGTGAGGGAGACGAGGAAAGCCTCTTCCGAGGAAATCGCCAGGGAGTCAGGGGGCCGCCTGGCCCAGCTCCTGAGGAACGGGGTCACCACCGCCGAAGTGAAGACCGGATACGGGCAGAGCATGGAGGGGGAGCTGAAGATACTCGAGGCCGTAGGGCTGCTGAGAAGGACATCCAGAGTAGAGCTGGTCCCGACGTTTCTCGGCCTGCACGCGACTCCTCCCGAGTTCCGGAAGGCGGGCGACTATGTCAACTACGTCGTCAAAGAGGTCCTCCCCGCCATCGCTTCGGCCGAGACCAAGTGTGCCTTTTCAGACTGTTTCTGCGAGGACGGGGTATTCTCACGTCAGGAGTGCGGGACCTATCTCAAGGCGTCCAAAGCATCCGGGTTCAGGCTGAAAATCCACGCCGACGAGTTCGCAGACTCCGGGGGGGCCTCGCTTGCCGCGGAGCTCGGGTGCACCTCGGCAGACCATCTGGGGAGTAGTGACCCGGCCGGAATCGAGGCCCTGGCCGAAAAAGAGGTGGCGGCCGTGCTGCTCCCCTGGACCTCCCTGTCGTCCTCCATACCGTTCGCGGACGCCCGTTCCATCATCGAGTCAGGGTGCAGGGTAGCCCTGGGGACGGACCTCAGCCCTAACTCCTGGGTCGAGTCACCACAGCTTGTCATGAGCCTCGCCTGCGCCGGGATGAAGATGACTCCGGCAGAGGCCCTCCTGGGGTTCACCGTCAACGCGGCCAGGGCTATTGAGAGGCGAGACCTGGGCGTCCTGACCGAGGGTTCGTCGGCTGATTTCGTCGTCTACTCGCTCCCGAGTTACAGGTTCCTCCCCTACCGGATAGGCGGGCAGTACGTGGAGTCTGTCTTCAAGAAGGGGGAAGCCGTCTTCGGACCAGGCTAGGGAAGGCGCCCTGCTAGGATTTGCTTCGCCAGCTCCTCGATTTCGGACCCCTGGGACCTGTCTCCCCTGAGCAGGGGAGAGACCGCCCGTACGTATGCGGAGACGCTCCTCGCGTGGTCTGATATCCCGGTCTCGTTCGAACCGAGGACGTTCGAAGCGCAGATCAGCTCGATGGCGAGAATGCGCGAGACGTTCGTAGCCACCTGGAGCGCCTTTACCCCCGCGTTCACACCGTGACTTGCGTGGTCCTCGATCCCGCCCGACACGCTTGCAGGGTATGACGACTCCGGGTAGATGTTCTTCGCGTTGTCGGCGGTGAGCGCGGTCGCAGTATATTCGAGGAGCATCAGGCCAGACTCCAGGCCGGGCTTCCCCGCCATGTATTTCGTCTCCGGGGGAGTCTTTGAGAGCATGAAATCGATCCTAGACAGGGAGATGACGCCGAGATAGGAAATGGCGAGCGAAAGCAGGTCCGAAACCATGGCCACGGGCTGTGCATGGAAGTTTCCCCCGTGAAGGACCGAGCCGTCCTCCAGCAGCACCGGGTTGTCCGACACCGAGTTCATCTCGTTGACGGTGACCTTCTCGGCGAAGTCGAGGGCGTCACTCAGGGAGCCGTGGACCTGCGGAGCACACCTGATAGAGTACGGGTCCTGGGGGACGGGCTCTGAGCGGACTCTCCTGCTCCCCTTGAGCAGTGCCCTGATTTCCCTGGCGACGGCGCCTTGGCCGGGGTCCTGCTTTACCCCCACGAGCCTCTCGTCGAAGGACTGCGAGCAGGCGCCAAGCGCCTCGGCTGTCGCAGCGAGCGTCGAGTTGGCCGCCCTTAGCAGGATGCCGCCTCTGTGCACGGCGATACACCCCAGGGCCGTGGTGAAGGCGGTCCCGTTTATCAGGGAGAGGCCCTCCTTCGCCTTCAAGACAATGGGCTTGAGCTTGGCGTCTGAAAGCGCTCTGCGGGACTCTTCGAGCTTTCCTCGGTGGTATGCCCTCCCTTCACCCACCAGCGTCAGCGCCATGTGGGCAGAGGGGGTGAGGTCCCCGGACGCGCCGAGAGAACCGAACTCAGGGACGAGAGGGGTGACCCCCCTGTTCAGGAGCTCGACCATCAGCTCCGCTACCTCCCTCCTCACGGCGCTGTTTCCGTTCATGAGGCTGTTGAGACGTATCAGCATGGCTGCTCTGACGACTTCGATTGGGAGGGGGGCACCCACCCCAGAGGAGTGGCTTCGGATCAGGTTCAGCTGGAGCTCTGCCAGATGCTCAGGCCTGACCACCTTGTCGGAGAGAGACCCGAACCCCGTGTTGACGCCGTAGACCACCTCTCCCCTCGACAGCTTCTGTTCGAGGAGCCCGCGGAACTTTTCAAGCTGTTTCAGACCGCCAGGGCTCGCCTTCACGAGTGCGCCCCCTTCTGCCACCTGGACAGCAGCGTCCAGGGTGAGAGAGCGCCCGTCGACCACTACCAAGGTGAAGACCCTTGCGGGGGCGCGTTAAATATGTCACATACCTTTAACTCGAATCTCACCTGCCTGGACACCGTTGAAAAGGGCGGCATCCTATCCGGCCCAGACGTATGACGACCCGAACGACGTGCGGTTTGTCAGGATCGTTCGGCCAGCCGATGCTTCTCAAAAGGATGCGGTGAACATCATCGGTGTCCCCTTTGATGGGGGGGTCCTCGGGAGGAGAGGCGCGGCTGGCGGGCCCCCCGCGATTAGAGAAGCGATGTCGGGTTTCTCCAACTATAACGTCGAACTAGGAGAGTCGCTCGAAGGGTCGCGCGTCTTCGACCTTGGAGACCTGCTGGTCGACCAGGAAGACGTGCTGAAGGCCCATCCCCAGATTGAGGCCGAGATGGCCAAATGCTTGGCGGGCAACTCGCTCCTGGTCGTCCTAGGGGGCGACAACAGCCTGTCTCTTCCATGCATCAGGGCCTCTGGCGCGAAGTTCGGCAAGCTCGGCCTCATAGTAATCGACTCGCACTTCGATCTGAGAGGGAGAATCGGAGGGAAGCCGACGAGTGGGTCCTCGTATGGGCTCGCCATAGAGACGATGCGGGAGCTTGACCCGCGAAGGGTCGTCGAGGTCGGAGTCCATGGTTTCCTCAACTCGAAGGATTACTTCGAGAAGGCGAAGAAGCTGGGCATCAAAGTCGTCACGGCTTCGGAAGCCCGCTCCAAAGGCCCGCGCGAGGTGGCGAAGGAGGCGTACGAAGCCGCTTCGGACGGGGCCGACGCGGTGTATCTCAGCGTCGACCTCGACGCTGTGGACCTGTCTTACGTCTCGGGGGTCAGCGCGCCGAGCGCGGGGGGGATCCCGGCGGACTACCTCCTTGACCTTCTCTACGAGCTCGGTAAGATGCCAGGAGTTAGGTGCGCAGACCTGGTGGAATTGGCCCCATCCCTGGACCCCACTGGGAAGTCGGCAAGGGTGGCCGCCTCGGCTCTGGTGTATCTGATAGCTGGATTCAACTCCAGGAGGAAGGCTCGTCATTAGGAAGGGGGTGCGCGGCGGCCGCCCAATCATTCCTTTGACCGCTGTTTCTCCTTCAGCTCGGCAGTCGCTCGCTCTATGTCAAGCAGAATGGAGCTCCGGACGGGGGCCTCGTAAGCCCCCTTGCAGAACGCCTCGATCACGACTATGACGTCGGTAGGGGTGATGTTCTCGAAATATACCTTCACCGTTTCGGGCTTGGAAACATGGTCGTTCCTGACGACCACGTCGTGCAGCGTGCTGGCCAGTAGCGCCGTGTCGACCGGCTTCGGGACGTCGTACCGCACTCTTACGAGCCTCTCGCTCGGGCTCTGGTCCACGACCGACGCCTGGATCACTATGCTGTTCGGGACCTTGACCAATGTCCCCTCGTCCAGCCTGATGGCGGTGTAGTTCAAGTGGATGTCTTCCACCACACCAGTATAGCCGGGGATCAGCAGGTCGTCGGAGAAGAACTTCGGCGGATAGGAAGGGACTACAAACCCCCATTGCCACGTCGAGAGCGTGATCCTGTTCCCCACCAGGAACGGCCTTGAAGTGAGGATGAGCAGCCCCGCGAACACGTTCGAGAGCGTCTGCTGACCCGCCAGACCGAGCACCAGACCTGTGAAGGTCCCTCCGGCGAGCAGCTGGGTCCCGGACACCCCGGCGAGCCCCAGCACTATGAAGGCGAGGGCGATGTACCCGATGAACCTGAAAGCGGTCCCCACCGTCGCTCCCCTCTCGGGCCCCGAGGTCTTCGAGATCCCCCGCTTGATTTGGTTCGCTAAGATTCCGATTGCGAAGTACCCTGCGACCACCGCGATCGCTATCTTAATCAGGAGAAGGGCGCTGAAGGGCATGTCGCTGAGGAAGTAGATGGCGAAAGAGATGAGAACCGCCGCGGCCACTACAACCGCGAGCGCCACGACAAGCCTTGAAGTGAAAGAGCCTTTCCCGGTATCCATCTGAGCTGATTTCGCCTGCCTCGAAATTTATGCGTTTAATCTGACAGAGTTACACCTTCCGCGGTGCTTCACGCCCGAAAACATAAGTGCGGTGGCCGGGATTTGAATTCTCGAGTCACTCTCATGACTTCCCGAGTTAGTAGCGTGGCAGGCTACTGTCCTGGACCAGGCTAGACGACCACCGCTCGTTTCATGTCGCATCGGATTGGAGGTTAAAAGCTTGCGGCTTGCGCGGCTCAGCCGACTTTGGCCCCGATGGAGACGCCCCGTTCAGGTGTCAGGAGGGACAGCTCCGTCTCGTTGAAAGCGGCCAGGAGCATGCATTCAGAAACGACCCCGGCCACAGACTTCGGCTCGAGGTTGAGCACAGCGACCACCACCTTGTCTTGAAGCTCTTCCTTCGAGTATCTCTCCTTGATTCCAGCGACGCACTGCCTAGTTACCCCTTCCCCGAACTCGACGGTCAGCTTGTACATCGGCTTCCGCGCTGTCGGGATGTCGTCAACGGTCGTTATTCTTCCGACCTTCATCTCGATCTTTGCGAACTCGTCTATCGTGATGGACAATACGGGTCTGGCGGCGGCTTCTGGAGTTAAGCATTGAGGAGGCCGCTTTACACATCCTGGCAGGACATATCAGGCCGCACCCCCAGGGGGGAGTGGGATGGTAGACACAGTCTCCATTTTCACGATCGTGACCGCCATTATCATCGCAGGCTTTCTGAGCGAGTTGTTCTTCAAGAAGACCGGGGTCCCCATCTTCGTTTTTCTGATCCTCCTAGGAATCGTCATCGGGCCCATCCTCAACCTCCTCCCCAGGACGTCTCTGCTCCCTGCGCTAGGCGTCTTCGCTGAACTCACGCTCCTCATGGTTCTGTTCTACGGCGGGATGGACACGAGTCTTGGGGCGATCCTGAAGGGAGGAGGGAGGACGTTCATCCAGGTGGCAATCTATGTGTTCGGAAGCACCGCTGCCATAGCCGCTGTGGTGAGCTTCCTGACGCACTGGGATCCTCTCTCTTCGTTCATCTTTGCGAGCATGGTCGGTGGAGAGACCACCGCGGCCGTGGTAATCCCCCTGTCGAGGTCGCTGAAGCTCCCCGAAATTACAGTCGCCTTCATAACGCTCGAGTCGGTGATGAACTCGATCTTTTCTATCATACTGTTCTTCGCTTTCGTCGGCATCTATCAGACCGGCTCGGCGAACCTGGTGGACACAGTCTCCAAGATTGCCGCGAACTTCTCGGTCGGGATCGTGCTCGGCGCGGTCCTCTCCGTCGGCTGGGTGTTCATACTGAACAGGTTTCAGCAGAGGAAGTACACCTACGTCCTCACCCTTGGGCTGTTGTTCGGCACCTACGTCATCAGCAGCGACGTTGGAGGGAGCGGCGAGCTTTCCGTGCTCATCTTCGGCATCATCCTGGGGAACTACCAGCTGATCAACCGGCTGACCAACAAGACCATCAGCATGGATGTCCTCAGGCAGAGGCTGGGCCTCTTCCAGGAGGAGATATCCTTCCTCATGGAGACCCTGTTCTTCGTCTTCCTGGGGCTCACGTTCGAGATCAATCCGTCGAGCATCGCGGCCAACCTAGGGCTGGGGATAGAGGTCGTGCTCGTCCTTGTCCTGTTCAGAGCAGCCGCTACGACCATATCCACCAGCGGGTCGGAACTGGCTCAGAACAGGAAGGAGATCACATTGATGTGCGCCCAGGGGCTGGTGCCAGCTACGCTCGCAGTCACGGCGGTCAACCTGGGCCTCCCGCACGGCAACTCCTTCGTCAACATAGTCACTTATGTCATCATCCTGACTAACGTGATAGCAGCTGCAGGGGCCGTCTGGAGGCTGAGGAGCCAGAAGAGCAGCTTCAAGGAGTTCATGGCCGGGCTCGACTACTCGTACGGCATGAGGTAGACCCTACTGAAGGCAGACCGTCGATGCGTCGGGGGGCGCTCTCCCCATCCACGAAGAGCTGTCGCTTGGCGGTCCTGACGCAGGAAAGCTCCGAAAGTCATTTAGGCCCGGTGAAAACAACTATCCACTGACCGGACAGATGGCCGAGTTTGTTGTCAAAAAGTCAGGAAGCCGTTCAGACGCAGTCCTGACCGAGGGATGGAGAGAGGTCGGGGAGCTCAAAGCTGATGGAGCGACCGCGTTCAAGCTGACCTCGGAAGGCAAGGCTTGGACGCTGGACCGGAGGGTCCGCGACGAAGTCAGGCCATTCTCTATCAGCGCGTACCCTGCAGACGATACGTCGGCTCCGGTCCTCGTTATAGGAAACCACGTCTTCTTTCATGGCGGGAAGGCGTACTATCTCACAGGCGTCCCTGAAGGTGCTCGCCCAGGAGACCAGTTCCAGGGGAGGCGGCACGTCAACAGGCTGGACACGTTCCCGTTCTCCAGCCTTGAAGAGGTAGACCCGGAGACATGGGGCCGGTTGGGGAGGTACAGGGGGGTCTCCGTCGGGACGATAGAAGGGCTCGGTTTCGAAGGATTCCGGGTCTCGGTCGCGGATGAGTTGGAAGACATCGGGCTCCTCCTCGCGGGGGCGGCCTATCTGCTCTATACGTCGGGGTAGGTGCTTCTGGTAGTCATCAGGCCAGACAGGGTGGGCCCCTTTCCATTCCCGAAGTCCTCCCCGGAGGCGAGGAGGAAAGACTTCTCGGAGGTCGAGCAGCCTTACACCAAGGAGCAGGCCATACTGGAGGCAGACCGTTGCCTCCGCTGCGGCACCCCGGTCTGCATCGACGCCTGCCCGGTCCAGTTGGACGTCCGCGGTATGATGGACGCGGTAGCCAACGGGGACTTCAAGACGGCTTACGAGAGGGTAAGAGAGACCAACCCCCTGTTGGGGGTTACGGCGAGGTGCTGCCCTCAGCTCCAGGGCCTTTGCGAGGACGCGTGTGTGGTCCGCTGGGGAGGCCAACCCCTCTCCATCGGGATGGTCCAACGGTACGTGGCGGACTGGGAGCAGAACGAGTCAAGGCAGCCCGGACCCGCCTCCGAGCCCAAGACAGGGAAGAAGGTGGCCGTAGTCGGGAGCGGCCCCGCTGGGCTGGCGGCGGCCGCGCTGCTCCTCAGGTACGGCCACGACGTCACGGTCTACGAAGAGTCGGACCGCCTCGGGGGGACGGCCTGGTACGGGATACCCGACTACCACCTTCCCAAAGACGTTCTGTCCTACGAAGCCGGGCGCATCGTAGAGGCAGGAGCCCTCGTCAACACACGGGTGAAGGTCGGCCAAGACGTAAGTTTGTCTTCGTTGCTTGACGGGGCCGACGCCGTCCTGGTCGCAACGGGATCCAGGGACGTGAGGGTCTTGGACACCCCAGGGGCTCAACTGGGAGGGATTTACGACGGCTATGGGTTCCTCAGGCGGGTGTACATGGAAGGAGTGGACGCCTACCTCAGGGGCCATGCGAAGGAGCTCGGCAAGAATGTGATCGTCGTTGGCGGCGGCGACAGCGCCCTCGACTGCGCGAGGACCGCACTCAGGTTGACACAGGAGAACGTGACTGTAGTCTACAGGCGCGACGAGAAGGATATGCCCGCCGACCCGATCATGGTGCAGGAGGCGAAGGAAGAGGGGGTCGAGTTCAAGTTCCTCTCTGACCCGACTGAGTTTGTCGGAGACGGACGGGTCGTAAAGGGGGCGGTCGTGGCGGCGATGCAGCTCGGCCAGCCAGACTCTACAGGGAGGAAGCACCCCGAGCCCATCCCGGGGAAGTCGTCCGTGCTGAAGTGCGACAGCGTACTCCTGGCCATAGGGAGGGGGCCCGACTCGTTCCTGGAGAAGGCGGAGGGGCTGAAGGCAGGTCCCAAGGGTGCCATCGCTGTGGACGACCACTACCGGACGTCCATGACGGGGGTCTTCGCGACGGGGGACGCCACCACAGGGGAGACCTTGGTGATAAGGGCTATGGGGCACGCCAGGGAGTGCGCTCAGATAATCCATGAGTTCCTGACAGGGCTTGAGGACCGTCACGTGTCCCTCTACGAGCGGTACTACCTAGAGAGGACGACCGAGGACGCATACCAGGACATGCTCGACGGGAAAGAGGGAGGCCTCCCTCCAGATTGAGCCCGACGGCTGAACCCGGCGCCGTCGTCAGGCTTTCGCTTGGGCGGCGCTGACCGCGGCGGCTATTTCGCTTTCCTTATCGAGTTGATTGTCTCTGTGATCCGCTTGTTCACTTCGGCCAGCATCATGTCCCTTTCCTCGGGGCTCTGGATGTAGACGAGGACCGTCAGCTCGGTAGACTGCGCGCCCTTGGACTTCGTCGTAAGTACCGGAGGGAAGCGCTTGTCCAGGTGGAGCCATAGCTTGTCCAGGCTCTTCATGACCTCGCTTTCGAAGGTCGCAAGGTCGACGTCGTTCCCGACAGTCACGGGGATTACGAGCTCCTTCCACGCCCTGGGAGTCACGTTGACCACTTCTCGCTCCATGAACACGGTGTTGGGGATCGAGACCAGGCGGTTCTCGTCGTCCAGGATGACGACGCTGATGGAGTTCATCTCGATCACCTTGCCGGTATGGCCTCCCATTGAAATCGAGTCACCCAACCTGAACGGGACGTATACGTCAGTGAAGTACTTCGAGCCCATGTTCTCCATCGGCTTCCTGAGGGTCATTATCACCCCGGCGCCCAGCAGGGCGACTATCACGGTGAGTATCTCGGTGTTGAAACCAAGAACCCCCAGACCGAGGATTATCCCCACGGCCCAGATCAACAGCTTCACGGCGCGCCTGGTCTGGACGGTGACGGCCGGGGTGCTGGCGCTCATCACTCGCCCTGTTACGCTGGTCATGGTGCGTGCGACTATCCAGGTCGCCAGGATTATCGCGACGAAGTAGAGCTCTGGCGTGAGCAGAGCGACAATGTCTACCATTTCCCCTCTCCGCCTACGAGCCCCGTTATCATCTTGGACTCGAGCCTTACCCCTTCTGAGATGGTGCACATCTTGGAAGTCACGAATCCCGCCCCTCCCAGTTTGGCTCCAAGCTCAGTGTCGTCCAACATAAGAGAGATCTTCTCCGCCATGTCTTCTATGTCTTCCGGATCCACAAGATAGCCGTTCTTCCCACCCTTGATGAGTTCCGCTATCCCGGCCCTGTTCGTCACTATGGCAGGGCGTCGATGGAGCCACCCTTCCACAACGACCAATCCGAACCCTTCCCTGATTGAAGGGAGGAGCGTCAGGTCGCACCGCTCGTAAAGGGCGTCGAGCTCCTTCTGGGGGATGTGCCCGGTGAACAGGACGTTGTCCGACACCCCAAGCGACCCGCACAGCCTGGTCAGCTCTTGTCGCCACCGTTCCGACTTCGACAGCCCGAGGCCCTGCCTCGAACCAGAGAAGCTGCCGTTGCCGACGGCTACCAGCTTCGCCTTCGGATGGCGCTTGACGGCCCTTGCGAGAGCTCTTATCGCCCTGTCCTGCCCCTTCAGCGGGTCCATCCGGGCCACTACGAGAATCACCCTGTCATCCCTCGCTATGCCCATCCCTTCCGTGATGGCTGCAACCTCTTTCCCCTGCGGGTGAGAGTAGTCATGAGGGTCAACGTATGGGTAAATCCTCTCGACCCTCCCCTGGTACCCGAACTGCTTGAGGGAACCCAGGTACTTGTCCGCGCTCACCACTATGAGGTCGTAACTGTTGAAGTATGTCGAAAGCGGTTCGGTCCACTGCGCCGGAATCATCGAGGTCTCGAAGGGGATGTGCCAACGGTACACCTTGGGCTTCAGGGTCCCTATCATGTGGCCTACCGGAAGCTGTTGGAAGTCGTGGATGTAGAACAGGTCGAAGTCGTGCCTCTTGTCTAAGTCCCTCATGAGTTCGGCGGTCAGACGGTTATAGTGGGCGAACTCCGCGTAGTCGTCGCTCCAGAACATGTCGTCCGCCATCGCGCCCCTTGTTTCGACGCCATGAGCCCTGCCCGATATCGTTTCCTTGATCGTCCCGTAGCTCCGGAGCCTGGAGGTGTCGAGGGTCACGGAGTGCAAGATGACCCCGTCGACATCGACGGTCTTGGGTCCGGTGGGGTTGAGGGAGACCCAATGCGCGCCCTCGACCCTGCCGTCTTGCTTGAGGTGTCTTAGGAGGGGGAGCACCATGCGCGTCACCCCACCGGGAGAGTATCGATAGTCCACACCTTCCTTCAGCTCGGAAAGCCTGAGGACTCCGCGTCCTCGTATGCGCCTCTTCGGGAGCTTCGAGACGAACTGGATCAGAGGCGTCTGCGTGTTGACGCAGATGCTGAGCTTGTCCGTGGAGCTAGCACCGCCTTCGTCGGTGTTGGAAGGAAGGATGGGCATCCCTTACCTTCGGAGCCAGCCACGGGGGGTCTCCTCGCTTGCCACGGTCCATAGAAGTCTGACCTGAGGTTCGGATGCTAATGAACCTCTTTATCGCCTCGGACGCGCCCGCACCGTCGCTCTTCCGCGCGACGTAGTCCGCCTCGCGTGCCAGAACGTCCGGAGAGTTCTTCACGGCGACCCTCAGATCGGCGATCCGGAACATCGCGACGTCGTTCTCTCCGTCTCCGATGCACATGAGGGGCTTTCCTCTTGCTGCCAAGGCTTCGATGGCTCGGGACAGGCCAGTGCCTTTGTCCACGCCTGGAGGGATGACCATCAGGCGGTCTTTGTTGAACTCGACCTCGAAGCCCCGGCCCAGCCAGCGCTTCACCGAGCCCTCTTCCTCTCTGGCGAGCGAGATGATGACCTCCTCTTTCCCGCCTCCTAACCTCTCCAGCAGCTTCCGTCTTACAGCGTGCCATCCTGGAGGGGAAAGGTCCGTCTCCTTCCCTCCAACCATGAGGATGGCACCGTTCTCTGCGACCACCGCGTCGAACAAGGACAAGTCGACCAGCCCCATGAGCTCGGCGAGACTCCTCCCTGTGACGAGGACGAGATTCACACCTGATTTTTTCACGGATGCAAACAGACGGAGCAGCGCCGGACTGACCGGTCGGTCCCCTGGGTAGATCGTTCCGTCGAAATCCAGGGCCAGGACGCCCACCTTGAGGCGCCGGGAGTCGCGGGTCATGGCCTCTTGCAGCTACCCGTGCAGCCCTTCGTCGTTACCGGGCGCCGGCGTTCCCTGCTTCTTCTGCGCGGCGGCTTCGAGCTCCTTCGCGGCCAGTATCAACCCCATGTGGCTGAACGCCTGGGGGAAGTTGCCGAGCGCCTCGCCGCTCGCTGGCTCGACCTCTTCCGAGTACAGCCCCAGGTGGTTCGAGTGGTTCAACAGCTCCTGGAAGTTCCTCTCGGCCTCCTCTACCTTCCCAAGCCTCGCGAGACAGGCGACCAGCCAGAACCCGCAGAGGAGGAACGCGCCCTCGTCCCCCTTCAGCCCGTCGTCAATCCTGTACCTGTACACCAGCGCCCCCTTGGCGAGCTCTCTCTGGATCGCTTCTATCGTGAGGCGCATCTTCTCATCGTCGGCGCTCATGAAACCTATTATGGGGAGCATCAGGTTCGCAGCGTCCAGATCGCCGCTCCCGTAGTACATGACGAAAGAGCTCTTCTTGGGGCTCCACCCCCTTCTCAGGACCTGCGTCCGTATCTTCTGCTTCGTCGCGGTCCACTCCGGCACGTCCTCCTGGTGGCCCGTAGCCCTGGCAATCCTGACCGCCCGGTCGAGCCCTGCGAAGCACCACCCCTTGGTATACACGAAGTGCTCTCTCTTGTTCCTGATCTCCCAGATGCCGTTGCTGGGCTCGTCCCAGTGCTCGACTATGAAGTTGGCCAGAGGCTTCACGAATCTGTAATACATCTCCTCGTTCACGGCGGCCCCCCGCCTGTGAGAGAAGTAGAGGGCGTCAAGCATGTACCCGTAGGCATCGAGCTGAAGCTGGGACGAGGCCGCATTCCCCACCCTCGCCGGCTTCGACCCCTTGTAGCCCTTGATGTGCTTGAGCTCCCTTTCAGGGACATTCGTCCCCCCGTCGACGTCATACATCAGCCTGAGGTCAAGGTCGAGGGCAGGGTTGTTGTCAACCAGCCAGTGGAGGTACCTCTCCGTCTCGCTCTTGAAACCCAGTACGTCGAAAGCCCACAGCGAACTGGCTGAATCTCTTATCCATGAAAACCTGTAGTCCCAGTTCCTGTTCCCTCCGAGCGCTTCTGGAAGGGACGTGGTGGCCGCGGCGACCACAGCGCCAGTAGGGGAGTACACCAGTAGCTTCAGCGCGAGCGCGGACCTCAGGAGCTGCGCCCTCCATCGGCCTCTGTACCTGCACTGGGACGCCCAGTCCAGCCAGAAGAGCTCGGTCCGCGCGCGCTGTCGCTCCGTATGGTAGTCGCTTATGCCGCGAGGGGCAGCCTCCCCGTAGCTCAAGACGAAGGTCATCTTCTGCCCCTGGACGATGGCGAAGGTAGAATCGACCCCGTCCTTGGAAAGCTCGAAGGGGACCGACCAGGACATGACCATCTCGTGCTTCCGATTCCGCATCGAAAGCCCCCGCTCGCTGGCCGAAAAGACCGGCGTCTGAGCGCCGTAGTCGAAGGTAGGCTTGAACAAGAACCTCAACTGGGCGGAACCGCTCATGCATGAAACGATGCGGTGTATCTCCGGAGGGGTGGACCATGCGTCTGTGGTGTGAGAGCACGGCATGAAGTCTGTCAGGTGGATGTGGGCCGTCGCCGTCCTGAACTCGGTCCGCAGGATGTTGGTGTCGTCCAGATAGGATTGGGTGGAGAGCGACGAACCCGTCGGTTGGATTAGCCAGCGACCACCCTTCCCCGGGTCCAGTATCGCAGCGAAGATGGACGGCGAGTCGAACCGAGGGAGGCAGCACCAGTCGATTGAACCGTCGTACCCGACGAGGGCCACCGTCCTGGTGTTCCCGATCACGCCATAGCCGCTGATGGGTTTGTACTCCCCAACGGGGGGGACAGAGAAACGCCTCCCAGTGGGCTTCTGGTTCGGACCTTCCCCGCTCATGTGGTGGCCTCACCAGGGATCCTCAGTGGGACGGTCAATGCCCGCCCTGCTGTAGCTGAAGCACGGTCTTCACCGAGTCCCCGCCCTTGGCCGAATAGGCGTCGCTCCATCTAGACAACGGGACCTTGTCTGTGATGAGCTGCTCGAGAAATCCAGGAAAGCGCCTCTTGATGCGAACGAGGTCTGCGGCTCCGTCCCTGAAGTAAGAGATATTGGCGTTCACCGAACCGAAGTAGACCCTGTTCCCCAGGACGAGGTTGGTGAAGACCTTGCCTGCGTCCTCGGTGCCGACTTGGGACCTGTATATCCCTATGTATGAGACGACACCGTTGGTGCCGGAAAGGTTCTGCGCTTCGAGGGCGACCGACGTGGACCCTGTAGCCTCGAGGACGACGTCGAACCTGTCTTCCATGGAAGAGAGCGGGATATCCCCGACATCAACGTAGGCCGCGCCTGTCGCCACCGCGAGCCTCGCCTTCAGGCTCCCCGGAGGCTTCCTTGCCACCGTGGTCACTTTGAGTCCCTTCATCCTGAGCAGCGCGGTCGCCAGGAGCCCCACGGGGCCGGCTCCGAGCACCAGGGCGTTCTGAGGCTTCCACTTCATCCTCCCCGCCTGGATCCCGAAGGCCTGGTTCAGCCCCTTTTCGACTATGGTCAGCGGCTCGAGGAGCACCCCCAGCTCGGACAGCGCCTCGGGGAGCTTGACAACAAAGCGCGAGTCTGTCACTGCGAGCTCGCTGGCGAACCCGTGCAGCCCCTTGATCCCGTGCTCGCTGTAGTGGCCCGTTAGACACATGTCTGACTCACCGCTCCTGCAGTTGAGGCAGTTCTCTGGGCAGTTCCTCCTGACCGTCGGGACCACAAGGTCCCCCGCCTCGAATCCTTTGGACCCCGGGCCTACCTTTTCCACCCTAGAAAGGGACTCGTGGCCGATGGTCAGATACGGCGAGCCAGCAGGAGCTTCACCGTAGAACCCAGAGATGATGTCCACGTCAGTACCACAAACCCCCACCCGATGGACGCGCAATAGGAGCTCGCCGCGCTTGGGGGAAGGCTCGGGCGCCTCCCTCATCGAGAGTGAGTTGGAAGATCCCGGGACTACGGTTATCGCTTTCACGGGCATCACTCAGTTGTAAGGGAACAGGTAGGGGAGCCCGGGCCTGTCGCTCCAGTCGACATAGCACGTCTTCAGCTGGGTGTAGAGCTCGAGCCCGTATCTCGAGCCCTCGGCCCCAAGGCCCGACATCCTGAAGCCCGTGTGCGCTCCCTGCAGCTGCTCCGGACCGACCTGGTTGACGTACGTCTCCCCGAACCTGATCTTGTGCATCGCTTTCATGACGTTCCCGTTGTCCTTGGTGAAGACATAGGAAGCGAGTCCGTATTCTGAGTCGTTCGCCATCTCGACGGCTTGGTCGAAGGACTCCACCTCCAGGACGGGCACTACTGGTCCGAATATCTCCTTCTGTACGAGAGGGGAGTCCTGCTGGACACCGTCGATCACCGTGGGTTCCAGATACCACCCCTTCTTAATCGAAGTAGGGGGGCGCCCACCGAGGACTACTCTTGACCCTTCCCCTTCGGCAAGCTCGACGAACCGCTCGCTGGTCTCCCTTTCCTTCATACTGACCATCGGCCCCAGGTCCGTCCCTTCGGCAAGAGGGTCCCCGATCCTGAGCGCCTTCGACATCTCGACGAACTTCGTGAGGAAACGCCCCTTGACCGACCGGTCGAGGTACATCCGCTCCGAGCTTATGCAGGTCTGGCCACAGTTCCAGTACCTGGCCCATACGGCGCACTTCAGCGCCCACTCCATATCCGCGTCCCGCCAAACGATGAACGGCGCCTTTCCGCCCAACTCTAGTATGAGCTTCCCCAGTTGGTTCGAAGCGCTCTGCATTATCTTGCGGCCTGCTTCAGTGCTCCCCGTCATAGTGACCAGCCCCGTGGCCTTGTTCCCGCAGAGCTCGTCGCCGACCTCCGACCCATCCCCCGTCACCAGGTTCACCACCCCCTTCGGGATGCCGGCTTCTTCGGCTATCTTCACGATCTCCACGGCGCTGAGTGGAGTATTGCTGGATGGCTTCACAACGACAGAGTTGCCGGTTATGAGGGCGGGAGCGAGTTTCCTGGCCACCATGGCCGAAGGGAAGTTCCAGGGGGTGATGGCCGCCACTACCCCTATGGGAAGCTTGAGTATCATGATGGTCTGTCGCGGATTGTCGCTTGGGAGGACATCTCCCTCTATCCTGCGGGCGAACTCGGCGAAATACTCGAAGTGAGACGCCGACCCCTCCACTTCCAGCCTAGACTCGAAAAGCGGTTTGCCCTGCTCCATCGTCAGCACCCTGGCAAGCCTCTCCTTTCGTTCCCTGATTATTCGGGCCATCTTCAGCATGAACGAAGCGCGCTCGAGCGGGGAGAGTTCCTCCCACTTCTTCTGGGCCTTCGCGGCCGAGTCCAAGGCCCTCTTCGCGTCTTCCCTCGTCCCCTTTGGAACGGTCGCGATTACGCTCTCCGTCGTCGGGCTCGCGACGCTGATGGTCTCGTCGGATGTTCCTCTGACCCATTCCCCGTCTATGTACATCAGCTCAGTACGCGGCGCGGACATGACCGTGGTATTCAAGAGGCACCTAGTGTATTTACATCTTGACTTCAGATGCCTAAAGAAGGAGGTCTCGGATTGGGCGACGCTTTCGGGGATGCGGCAGCGGGGGGTGACCTGAGGGGCGACGCCCTGGCAGCCGTCAGGGCGGCCATTGACGCGGCTGACCCCCGCCGGCTCGTTCTGAGGGAGCTTTCGGCCGAGGGGGGCGTTCTCACGGCGGGCGGGTCCAGGGGAGTGCTTGAGGGCTACCGACGGGTAGTGGTCGTAGGCGGGGGGAAGGCCTCGGCGCTGATGGCGGCGGGGGTCGAGAGGGTCCTCGGCGCCCGGGTTGACGGGGGCGTCGTGATAGTGCCCGAATACCAGCGCCCGCTCCCCAAGCTCCGCAAAGTGAAGTTCGCAGAGTCGACCCACCCTCTCCCTTCGGAGAAGGGGGCGAGGGCCGTCAGGGAGATGCTAGGGTTTCTGAGCGGCGTCGGCGCTGGGGACCTTGTCATCGTCCTGGTCTCGGGTGGAGGTTCCGCTCTCATGCCCGCCCCCATAGAAGGGGTCACACTCAAAGAGCTCGAACTCACCACGAGCCTCCTCCTGAGGGCCGGGGCGGAAATCGGGGAGGTCAACTGCGTCAGAAAGCATCTTTCTGAGATAGCAGGTGGGAGGCTGGTCGAGAAGACTAACGGCGCCGAAGTCCTGACGCTGCTCATCTCGGACGTCGTCGGGGACGATCTGAGTTCGGTAGCGTCCGGACCTACGGTCCCGGACCCCACCACGTTCTCTGGAGCCAGGCGCATACTGACTGACCGTGGGATCTGGAGCAGGGTCCCTCAGTCGGTCAGAGATGCAGTCCGGGAAGGGGCAGAAGGGTCAACCGCCGAGACCCCGAAACCAGGCGACAGGGCGTTCAGGAGGGTGACGAACGTCCTCGTCGGGTCCAACGATGTGGCTACCACAGCGGCGAGCGAAGCGCTCAGGGCCCGGGGCTACAGGGTCACCCGCGCTTCTTCGGTTATAGGGGAAGCCAGAGATGTCGGGAAGAGGCTGGCCGCGCTCGCTCGGGCGACTCCAGGCTCCGGACGGTGGGCGGCGGTGTGGGGAGGGGAGACCACCGTGACAGTCAGAGGGAATGGGATAGGAGGGAGGAACCAAGAACTGGCCCTCGCTGCTGCCATCGAGCTCAAGGGGACTTCTGGCATCGCGCTTGTCTCTTTCGGGACGGATGGGGTAGATGGGCCGACGGACGCGGCCGGGGCACTGGCTGACTCCGTCTCCTTCGACAGAGCGAGGGCCATGGGGCTCGACCCGAGGGCACTGCTGGAGAACAACGACTCCCATTCCTTCTTCAGGTCGCTGGGCGACCTAGTCGTGACGGGCCCCACTGGGACGAACGTCAATGACGTGATGTTGGCAATCCGCAGTTGACCTAGGACTTCTTCCAGGTGTCCTTGACGACCCAGACAGGCTCGTCAGGGTCGAAGGTCTCCTGCCCTTTGAAGACGTGCTCCTCTAAGATTCTCTCATCTACGTCTACGCCGATCCCGGGCTTGGAGGAAACGGCGGAGTGCCCCTTCACCACTGGGGTTCCGTTCTTCACAAGCATCCTCTTCCACTCCGGGAACACGTCATAGAACGACTCTTGTACGAGGAAGTTGGGGATGGCGGCGTCGACCTGGAGGGTGGCCGCGTTCTGGATGGGGCCGAAGGCGTTGTGGAACGCCATCTCGACGCCGTAGGCTTCGGCTATGGCGCTCATCTTTTTCGCCTGGGTTATCCCTCCTATGTTCGTGATGTCGGCCTGGAGGAAGTCGGTGAGGTGGTTCGAGCAGACGTATGCCGCGTGCTCTTTGGTGAGTATCCGTTCTCCCAGCGCCACCCTTATCCGGGTCGAAGCCCGGTACTTCCTTAGCCCTTCCACGTTGTCAGGGTGGATAGGCTCCTCTGCGAAAAGAGGCTCGAGAGGCTCGAGCTTCCTCGCAGCCGATATCGCGGAGTTAGGGTTGAACCGCCCGTGGTGCTCTATCAGCAGCTCCACCTTCCCCCTGGTGGCGTCCCTGACAGCCTCGACCCGCTCGTACGCGAGCTCCAGCCCTGGGGCGTCGATCCAGTCGTAGTACCTTCCGAAGGGGTCGAACTTCAGCGCCGTGTACCCCATGGCAGCATACTTCTTGGCCCTGGCCCCGAACTGTGCGGGGGTCACGCAGCCTGAGTACCAGCCGTTGGCGTAAAGCCTCACGGATTTCCTGAATGACCCACCGATAAGCCTGTGGACCGGCTCGCCGAGCTTCTTCCCGACGATGTCCCAGCAGGCGATGTCGAAGGCGCTCAGCGCGGTGGTCGATTCGAATGACACCGGGAGATAGAAGTCATGCTTGTGCCACTCGTGCTGGTTCAGCTCCATGTCGGCGGGGTCCTTGCCCTTGTATAGCCTCCCCACCTCTCTGAGAGACTCCACCACGGGCCTCACCCGGAGGGTCGGGACAGCCTCGCCGTAGCCGACGATTCCATCGGAGGTGGTGAGCCTGAGGATGATGGATATCCCCGCCCAGGTGGCGCCGCCAGCCTTCGTGGGCTCGCCGAGCGTGAATATCTCGAAGTCTGTTATCTTCAACCAGAGCGCCTGTCTTTTTCTCCGTTGCCCTCTATTTCAACCCAGCCTTCTCCACCAGCTCTCGGACCTTGCGCCGCTCGAGGTCAGACAGAGGGGTCTGTGGCGGTCTCACTTCGCCTACAGGGAATCCTGCTGCGCCCATAGCTGCCTTCAGCCCAGCGGGAAAGTAGCCTGTCCCGGCGGCTTCGACGAGGGGGAGCAGGGATTTCTGGGCTCCAAGGGCGTCTTCCGGCCGTCCCTTCTCGAAGAGGTCGAAGATGCTCGAGGAAGTCTTCGGGGCTATGTTGGAGATGCTGATGACCGCGCCTTTCCCTCCTGCCTCCAGGCAAGAATATGCCATGGCGTCAGACCCGGTGAACACCGCCACCTTCTGTCCGACGGCCTCGATGAAAGCCACGAGGTTGAGCATGTTGTACTCGGTGTACTTCATGCCGACGATCATTTTGTCCTCCGCGAGCCTCGACACGACAGAAAGGGGGACGAAGTTGTGGGTCCACTCTGGGATGTTGTAGAGCACCAGCGGGAGGGTTACCCCGCCGTGTATCGACGCGAAATGCCGAAAAAGGCCTTCCTCGTCAACCCTGTAGTAGTACGGAGCGGTAGCCACGACCCCGTCGGCGCCCGCGTCTGCCGCGTCCTTGGCGTATGCTATGGCGTTCTTGGGGGAAGGGTCGGATATCCCCGCCAGGACGGGAATCCTGGAGTTCGTCCTGTCGACGACGACCTCCAGCACGCGCTTCCGCTCTCTCTTGTCCAGGAGGGCGAACTCTCCGGTCGTCCCCAGCGGGAACAGTCCGTCGACCCCGCCATCGATGAGGTAGTCTGTGAGCTCACGCAGTCTATCTTCGTCCACCTCCCCGCTCTTGTCGAACGGAGTAGGCATCGGCGACCATATGCCGCGGAGCTTGAGCGCCAGCATCCATCATCTCCTATAGAGGATACGCCATGGCCCTGGCGGGGGCCCCGTCACATCCTCCGACCTTTATGGGGAGACAGACGAAGAAGACGCGCCCTCCCACCAACCCCGCCAACCCTTCGGCGAGCGACTCGACGATAGGTATCCCGTGAGACAGAAGGGCCAGGTGCGCCACGGGGCGGGGGGCGCCGAACCCTTCAACCGAAAGATAGTCGATTCCGACCGCCTTGACCCTCTTCTTCACCAGCCAGTCGGCGGCGTCCTCGCCCAGGTAGGTGTACTTCCGCCTAGCCTTGGGGTCGCGCCACCTTTTGCTGAACCCCGTGTAGATCAGGACTATGTCCCCCGCCCGGGCCGATGAAGCGTGCAGTTGGAGGTCGGAGCCGGTTATGGCGGACCCCGGGGGCACCTCTGACATGTCGACAACCTCCGCTTCCCCTACGAAGCTCTCGACCGGAAGCTCGTCCAGTGCCTTCCCTCCCTTGACGAAATGTGCGGGAGCGTCGACGTGCGTCCCCGTATGCGACCCTAGCCTCATGAGAGAAAGGTTGACTCCGTCTTTTGCGAGCGTCTTGTACTTCGAGATCTTGGGGACGGCGTCGCCCACGTAGAACGTCATGCCGTTTTCGATGGTCTGGGTGAGGTCCACCGCGCTCCCCGTGCTGACTGCCACGGACACGAAAGCGCACGCCCAGAGACGGGTAATACGCCTTTTCGCGGAACGAAATCCGTAAGAGAAGCCGAACCCCGAGTTGAGTATGGACATTACGCGGAGGTTCTCGTTCGGGGTGAACCTCGACGACACGTGGAGGTATTCTGGGGTGCCTGAGCCGAAGTCGATCATCTTCCCGCACCTGCTTTCCCTGAGCCTTAGAGAAAGAGGGAGATTCGAGAAGGTAGAGGAAGCCACCATCAAGCTGCGCAACCAGGCGATACCTCAGGACGAAGCCGACAGGGCTTCGCTTGCCCTCGCTGACAGCCTTCGGTCCATAGGCGCTGATTTCGTCAGGTGCTGGTTCCCGTGGAGGTTCTTCGAGCCGGTCCCCGTCCCCGAGGCTGACCTTGGCTCGCTGCTCGACTCGGGATACGAGAGATGGCCGACTGACGGGCTGGTCAGGGCGCTCGTTGAACAGGGCATATCTGTCCTGCCCGTCCTCGCCTGCGGCTACGAACGCATGCTGCCACACGGGATGAGCCCGGACGCGGGAGAAGAAGAGTACCTGAAGAGGGTCGAGACACATGCGAGGGTGCTGGTCAGGCACTACAGGGAGAAGGTCAGCACGTGGCAGATAGAGAACGAACCGAACTGGTGGGCGATGCACGAGGCGGGAGGGTGGCGCACAGGGGCGTCATGGCTCGAAGGGCCAAGCTTCAGGGACGTACTGCTCAAAGTCCTCAACGACGCGGTCCACGAAGAGGACCCGCAGGCCAGGACCATGACCAACCTCGAGGCTGACGAAGAGAAGCTCGACGTAGCAGAGTTCGCGAAATACTGCGACGTCGTGGGACTGGACTTCTACCCGAACTACAAGGCTTCGGAGCCGGTCGACGCGGCTGTGATCAGGAAAGCTCGGGACGTGTCCAAGGAGACCGGCAAGCCGGTGATGGTCGCGGAGACCGGCTACCCGAGCGGCCCGTCGCTGCTTGGTTACAGCAAGAAGAAACAGGCGGACTACGTCGAAAGGGCCATGAAAGAGGCATTCTCTCTGGAGGGAGTCACAGCTATAGGCGTCTGGAGGTACCTCGACACCTCCTGGTCTTCGTTCCCGCCGCAGGAAAACCATTTCGGGCTGATAGACGAGAAGGAGGGTCCCAAGGAAGCCTGGTACAGGTACGGTGAAGTGCTGAAGGAGCTGAGGGGCTAAGGGCGCCCGGGATAGGGCTTCAATTCTTTTAACTGCAGGTTCTCAGGCAGGGCCTAAGAGGGCCGGTCGTCTAGTCTGGTAGGATACAGCGGAGCGCGTCTAGTCCCTTGGCAAAGAAATCCAGACTGGGAGAGGTCGGGGGTCCAAATCCCCCCCGGTCCACCTTTCACTTTGGGTGGGACGGACCGATGATTTCTTTGTACCCTAGATAGAGGTTCCCGAACCCGATTACCCCCACCGTGAGGAGGACGAGAACTGTCGCAACGCTTACCGAATTGAGGTTAGGGATGGGGTTCCCGGTGCTCAAAGCCAGGTTGCCCAAGACGGGAAGGCCGACCACCAGTCCTCCGATTATCGCAAATGCTATTCCGCCAAGATAGAGCGTCCGAGCAGCTGCAGAGCGGCCGACATATTTGATCTGTCCAGCGGTGAGCTTCTTCAATCTCATTATGTTGGCAAAGATGGAACCCAGGATCACCTGCATCATCATGGTCCCTATCCCGAAGAAAGTCCCCACGAGGGCAGCGTAGAATATGTTCGGCATCTGGGGCGCAAGGATGAAGACGATTACGCTCGCATAGGCACCGAGCCCCCACCCAGCTATGAAGCCGTGAACGGTGGCGAGTTTCAGGGGCACGGGCTTGGGCCCGTCTTCTGACTCGTGCATTGGGACCCGCTCCGCCTGGGCCGTATGGTGCTGGTCGCCCCCCAAGAGGCGGTCCAGGGGGACATGGATGTCCGAACCTTTGAGCAGGTAATAGCCGGCTAGAAGCATCCCGATTCCTACAATCACGTAGATGTAACCTTCGAGGTTGTAGGCTTCGTATATCGCAGCTAGCCCGGTGAACCCCATCGCCGCCAGAATAGTTCGCTGGATGGTAAATCCGCCGGAGAACATGAACCCGGCCCTCATCCCTCCTCTTGAGCTGTAGCTGCCTATCGAGTAGCTGAAGGTTATCGGCCACGTGTGCTCGTCTGGGGTCAGACCGTGGAGCATCCCAAGGATCACGGCTATGCCCAAAATCGCCGGAATCGCTAGTCCAGACTCGGGGTGAAGGAGCGAGCCCAGGTCAAACATGCCTGGCACCTACCGGGATCGGCCTTCCGTGGGGGCATTTCTCTGGGTGGCTCAGGTGGGCACAGAGCTTCTCCAGGTCGGCCTCGTTGATCGGAGTCGACATGGATGATGATACCCTGCAGGCCTCCTCCAGCGGCAGGCCGTTCCTGACCAGTACCGTCTCGATGAGACGGTGGGTCCTGGTCGCCTTTTTGAAGCAGTCAGCCCCCTCCTCTGACAGCCTGTAGCCGCTCGGGCCCTTCTCGACCAGATTCATACCCATCAGTTTGTCCAGGAACTGAAGCGCGGTCGGGGGGGCTATCTTCATCGTGGCGGCGATATCTTTCACCCTGGCCGGCCAGCCGTCGGAAGACAGGGAGTGGACGGACTCCAGGCAATCCATTTCTCTTCGACTGAGGGCTGAACTCATTTTAGAGCTGACCTAACCAGGTTAGGTAGCGACTAATATAAGCGTGCCGCCGGCACACGCCGGCGGCTGAATCAGCCGACTACTCCAACGCTCCTTCTTCTGGGCTGGTGGGCGTCGGGATACGGCTCACCACCCCGACGGCCGCGAAGACGAACACTGCGGCGAGTATGAAGGTGAGGTAGTAGCCGTCGGACAGGATAGAGACGGAGATGAACCCCGAGGCGAAGGCCCCTAGCATTGCCGCTATGCCGACGACTGCAGAGTACACGCCCAGGGCAGCCCCGGCGCCCTTGCTTTGGATTGTTGTGAACATCATCGTGTTGGCGGAGGTATAGTAGACCGCGAAGGCCACGCCACTTGCCAGAGGGTAGAAGACGAGGGCAGGGAACACAAAGTACGGGTCGCGGACGAAGAGGGCCGCCGCGCCGACCGCGAGGTACATCCATCCCCGGAGCATCAGCCCCTGTATCGACGTGGTGGTCAGGCTTCGCGAACTGACGTATTTCCCAGCGACCCTGAATGCCAACGTCTGGACCGCCAACCCTGCCAGAATCACCCCGAACACCTCTGCCTTGGACGATGTGAACAGGTACATGGCTGGGACGAAGGAGGTGTTGAAGAGGCCGCTTGAGATGTAGAAGAGGATGGTCGACATGTAGAACAGGGGACGGCTCCTCGTCAGCGTCGACCTGATTCCCCTGAAGGCACGCTCGAAGTCGGAGAGGGTAGGAATCGTAACAAAGAACACCGGATTCGTCAGGAGGCGGGTGAAGAAGCTCGGTCGCCTCCTCGCCAGGGTCTCCCTTTCCAGGACGAAAAGGGGCTCTTTGATCATCAGGAGGGCGAGGACCGCCGACACCAGCGATAAGGCGCCCATGGGAACGAAGAGAATGACGAGTTGGCTCGGAAGGGCCCCAGCCCAGATGGTCCCTACGACGTATCCTCCGACGTTGCCCACGCTTGAAATCATTGAGAGCTTCGCGAAGGCGTTCGCCCATCTGGTCTTCATCTCGGTCTCCATTATCAGGAGGTTCATGGGGGTCGCCGAAGCGAAGGAGACGAACGATATCATACCATAGATTGCGATCGTCCCACCAGCCGAGCCGACGAAATAGAAGGACGCCAGGAGCGCGGCTGTCAGGGAATAGCTCAGTGCCACCAGTGCCCTTCTCTTGTGGAGTCGGTCTATGGCCACCCCCCAGAAGAGCGCAGCCGGGATGCTTATCCCGTTGAAGACCGCAGAAGCCAGGCCGCCATAGATGGTGCCAAGGGTCTGGCCGTTGAGTTCCACGAGGTAGAGTAGCACCATCGTCCCCAGCGGACCCGTGGCGAAGGAGACAGGGAAGACGCTGTACAGCCACCTGTCGTGCTTGGCTTTCGGCTCCGCCATGCCCCTCCCCTCCCCGCTTCGGTTCATCTGTTTTGCACCGAAAGGACTGCGTGGAAGACTGAATTAGCGCCCGCGGGGGCCAAGCCCTGATGGCGCGTCCTCGCAGGCTCGTGGCGGTTTCAGTGCCCGACACGGTCCTTGAAGAAAAACAGTCCCCCAGGGAGAAGACGGCGAAGCTGGGCGTGATCGCGAGGGCTTGCGCGATATACGGAGTGGACGTCATCGAGGTATTCAGGGACCCCCGCGGCAGGGGAGAAGGGACCGAGATCCGCAGAATTTTGGAGTATCTCGAAACCCCGCAGTATCTCAGGAGGAGAATCTATCCCATAGACGAGTCGCTGAAATATGCCGGCATCCTTCCTCCTCTCAGGATCCCTTCGCACAAACCGAGGGTCCCGACCGGCTCCATCTCCGTAGGCGAAACGAGAGAAGGGGTCACCAACGCAGACGGAACGGTGGACATCGGGCTCGAGGCGCCCGCGAGGTTTCTAGGAGAAGCAGTCCCCGGAAGTAGGGTGACGGTCAGGATTTCATCGGTGACTCCCCTCGAGGCAAGGATGGCGAGGGCGGATGAAGTGGAGCAATACTGGGGGTACAGAGTGGAGACAGGGTCGCTGGGCCGGGTTACGTCAGACGACAGGTTTGACGTCAAGGTGGCGACTTCGAGGCTCGGCACGCCGCTGGGGGAGGCTCTGGGTCCGCTGAAAGGCGCTCTGGGACAAGCGAAGGGAGTGAAGCTAGTTTTCGGTTCGCCGTCGAGGGGACTACCCGACATCTTCGGGGCCGAGATGTCCAAGTTCGACTTCGTGGTCAACCTCTATCCGCGTCAGGAGGTGAAGACGGTGAGGACGGAAGAGGCAATCTTCGCTGGACTAGCCCTTCTGAGCATCCTTTCAGTCGGGAAAGCTTAAGTGCGAACCGCAAAACGGGCTTCCGGAAAGGAAGGTTTAGCGTGAGTTGGGTCATAGGAAGCATTCCGCGCCCCGTAGAGGTAGCCTTGCATACAGGCCTAGAGGACGCGCCAAGAGCTTCGTCCCCAGGGTAAGGACCTGGCCTAAGGTCGAGGGAGACAAGCCGACCCTCTTAGGATTCCCGGGATACAAGGCCGGGACCGCCCACGTCATAACCGTGGATGACAGGGCGAAGACCCCCAACTTCGGCAAGCCCCTGTTCAACGTCTCGAGCGTCCTCGCGCTCCCCGACGCCCAGGTGGTCGGGTTGAGGCTCTACAGGCATGAAAATGGAGCTGACCGGGCGATAGCGGACGTAAAACAGGCCGGCCAGACTGCAGACAAGATTCCCCTGGACCGGGCCAACAAGGTCGCCGCGGTTGTCTCGTCTGTCCCCAACGACGTTGGGCTTTCCCAGAAGAAGCCCGTGGTAATGGAAGTGGGCGTGTCCGGCGGGGACCTGAAGGCGCAAGCCGAGTTCGTCCTCTCTTTGATGGGGAAGAAGGTGAAGTTCACAGATGCTTTCAAGGCGGGGATGTACGTGGACGTCCTCGGGATCACGAAGGGGAAAGGCTACGAGGGCCCCATAACCAGGTTCGGAGTCAAGAGGAAGCAGCACAAGTCCAGGAAGACCGTCAGGGCGGTGGGGGTGATAGGCCCATGGCACCCAGCGGCCGTGATGTACACTATCGCGAGGGCAGGCCAGATGGGGTTCCACCAAAGGACGGAGTCGGGCAAGAGGATTCTTCTCGTCGGGGACGCCTCGACGAGTCCCATTACCCCTGAGGGGGGTTTCGGGCACTTCGGGGTCGTGAGCGGAGACTACGCGGTAGTGAGAGGTTCGGTGCCTGGACCTGCGAGCAGGTTCGTGATGGTAAGGATGAGGGCAAGAGGGTTCACTAGGAACCAGAACCCGCCTCAGGTCATAGAAGCCAGCACCATGGCGAGGAAGCCATGAAGACCGAAGTCGTTGGCCTGAACGGGAAGCCGTCCGGCGAGGTCGAGATACCCGGGGTCTTCGCCACAGTGCTGAGGCCCGACCTGGTGAAGCGGATGTTCTGGCTCGTAGGCTCGCACGCCCTGCAACCGAAGGGGAGGGATCCCCTTGCTGGGGAGAGGACCACGGCAGAGACGCACAGTCCTCCTACAGGGACAGGGCGCTCCAGGATACCACGGGTGAAGGGAGACAGATATTCGAAGGGTGGACTGGCCGCAGGAGTGGCCAGCGTCGTGAAGGGGAGGCTCCCCCATCCTCCGAGGTCGGAGAAGGTCATCCACCTGGGAGCCAACAGGAAGGAGAACCGCCTGGCGACAGAGTCGGCGATAGCCTATACTGCTAACATTGATGCGGTGAGGGCAAGGGGCCATAAGGTGCCGAAGCTTTCGCTCCCGTTGGTCATAGCAGACGACGTTGAGACGGTGGAGAAGACTGGGGAACTAGTGTCGTTCCTCGAAAAGGTCGACCTGAAGGCTGAGCTTGAGAGAGTCGACAGGAGCACGAAGCGGAACACGGGGAAGAGGCGGCTCAGGGGGAGGGCGTACCGGACCGGGGTCGGTCCCTTGATAGTGGTCACGAACGACAGAGGGGTCGGAAAGGCAGCTGGAGGCATCCCCGGGGTCAGAGTGACGAGGGTCGACAGCCTGAGCGTCCTGGACCTCGCGCCCGGAGGGGTTCCAGGGAGGCTGACCTTGTGGACCGAGTCGGCGCTCGGGGCCCTGCAGTCGAGGACGAAGGGGGCGGCTTCCTAGTTGAGGCTGGAAGACGCGCAGAAGATTTTGAAGAGGCCGTATGTCACAGAAAGGACGTTCGACCAGATCGAGCGAGAGAACAAACTCTGTTTCATTGTAGAGGACAAAGTGACCAAGGTACAGATTGCTAACGCGGTGCAGGCACTCTACGAGGTCGAGGTCGAGGCCGTCAACACCTCCAGGACTATAAGAGGGAAAAAGGCGTTCGTGAGGCTCACTGAAACTGGAAAGGCCGCCGAGCTGGCGACGAAGATGGGGCTGGTGTAGAGCATGGGGAAGAGGATCCTACAGAGAAGGCGTGGAAAGGCAGGAATACAGTTCAGGGCTCCAAGCAGAGGGAAAGTGGCCCCCGTCAGGTATCCAAGGGCCGATTCCGACAGGTCGGCGACCGTCACCGCGATACTCGACGAGAGGGGAAGGAGCGCGCCCCTGGCCCAGTTGAAGGTCGGCCGGGACAAGTACACCTACCTCCCGGCGGTGGCGGGGATGTCGGTCGGTCAGCAGGTCTCCTTGGGGAACGTGGCAGCTGTGCACGAAGGGAACGTAATGCCTCTTTCAAAGATTCCCGAGGGGACGCGGATATGCAACGTGGAACTGAGGCCCGGAGACGGAGGGAAGCTGGTAAGAGCGTCCGGGGCATCGGCGGTCCTGTTCTCCAAGGCGGGAGGGAGAGCCATCCTAAAGCTGCCTTCGGGGAAGAACATCCAGATTCACGACACGTGCAGGGCGACCATAGGAGAGGTGGCCGGAGGCGGGAGGAAGGAGAAGCCATTCCTGACAGCTGGCGCGAGACACCACGCCATGAGAGCCGCAGGGCGTGTCTACCCGCGGATGAGGGGCATTGCGATGGCAGTAGTCTATCACCCATTCGGAGGCGGCAGGCACCAGCATCCGGGGAAGTCGACCAGTACATCAAGAAACGCTCCTCCTGGCAGGAAGGTAGGATTAATAGCGCCGAGGAAGACGGGAAGGAAGAGGTTGGCCAGAACCAGCATGGAGATATCGTAGATGCCCAAGGAGTTCAGGTACAGGGGGAAGTCGATGGAAGAACTCAACGCAATGTCTACCGAGGCCCTTCTCGAGCTTCTGCCGTCCAGGGCCAGGCGCTCCCTCAACAGGGGAGTGTCCGAAGAGAAGAGAAAGCTGCTGGAAGACGCCCGGGCCCTGAAGGATGGGAAGACGGAAGGACAGATCAAGACCCATGCGAGGGACATGATAGTACTACCGACCATGGTCGGGCTCACCATCGCCGTACACAACGGGCGGGAGTTCGTCCCGCTCGAGGTGAAGCCGGAGATGATCGGGAGGTACCTTGGGGAGTACGTGATCACCAACAAGAAGGTCGTGCACGGCACCCCCGGAATCGGCGCGAGCCGGTCAAGCCTCTACGTGCCTTTGAAGTGAGTTGTTCGACCCTGCGTCCTTTGTCAGGGTCGCTGCATTCGGGATAGTCTACGCAGGCATCGAGTACAGATATGTGAACAAATACGAGCGGGAACTGGTCGCCGCTGCGGACGGGGAGGTCGAGAAGCCGGTCCTGTGGGTCATGCTCCCGTACCACCTGTATCTCCTCCTCCCGCTGTTCGTCATCGTATCATACACTCCGTCGCTTACGGCCTGGGCTGGGAACGTGTTCTTCCTGGCGGGGCTGGAGGACATGACCTACTTCGCCTGGAGGAGGACCCTAGTCTCGAAGAGTGACTGGACCACAAAGCTGATGGGGAGCATCAGGGTCGGGCCGATGGAAATCCCCCTATGGTGGCCCCTCGTAGCCGTGGTCGCAGCCGCACTATTCTGGGTCAGGATATAGCTACCTGACATCGGTCTGGGACTGGTCCCTGAGGAAGTTGAGAAGATAGAATGGGCTTCCCATCCCCTTCCCAGTCACGCCGCTCGCCTTCCACCCCGTGAATGACTGTGCGCCGGGCCATGCCCCGGTGGTCGACCCGCCACTCCTGTTGGCGTAAGTGACGCCGAAGCCGATGGTGCCGAAGAACCTCTTGATTTCCCTGGGGTCCCTTGAGAATATCCCTGCCGTGAGGCCGTAGTCGGTGGCGTTCGCCCTGGACAAAGCCTCGTCGAGTGAACTGAACCCGTTCACTACTACGAATGGGACGAATAGTTCGTCCCTGACCAGCCTGCTGTCTTCGGGGACGTCAGCCACGACCGTGGGGGAGACGTAAAACCCCTTGGAGGCGTCCAAGACCCGGCCGCCGGCCACAGCTCTTCCTCCCAACTGTTTCGCATCCTCAACCGCCTTCCTGAAGGTCTCGACCGCCTTGGCGTTGATGACGGGGCCCATGAAGGTCTGTTTCTCCCGCGGGTCACCCACCACGACCTTCTCTACCCGCTCCTTCAGCACCTCGATGAACTTGTCCTTCACCTCTTTTTGGACATATACCCTAGAAGTGGCGCTGCACTTCTGCCCGCCGTAACCGAAAGCCGCCCGGACGGTTCCCTCCACCGCCCTGGAGATATCTGCCTTCGCCGTCACTATGGTCGGGTTCTTGCTCCCCATTTCGAGAAGAATCGGCTTCGGGTAGGGTTGCTCAGAATGGAAGCGCCTGAAAAGTCTCATCCCGACTTCCCTGGAGCCTGTGAAAGCTATACCGTCGACGTCCGGGCTAGTGACGAACTCGTCCTCGAACGCACCGCCCGGGCCGGTGACGAAGTTCACAGCGCCTTCGGAGACCCCGGCGTCCACGTACAACTGGTAGAGCATCAACCCGGTGAGCGGCGCCTCACTGGTCGGCTTGAGGACGACCGAGTTGCCGGTGATTAGGGCCCCCATTGCCATCCCGTTGGCAAGCATGAAAGGAAAGTTGAACGGGGAGATGACGGGCCAGACCCCGAAGGGCTTCAGGACGTCGAGATTCCGCTCCCCAGGGCCGCCAGGTCCCATCTTGATGCAGTACCCCTTTTCCCTCCGCATGACCCCGACGTAGTATCTTACCGCGTCCATTGCTTCCCAGCACTCGGCGAGGGCCTCGAGCCTGTTCTTCCCCACCTCGTATGTTATGGCGGCTGCGATGTCGAACTTTCTCTCGTCGATTAGCTTGGCGTACCTCTCCATGACCCTGACCCTCTCCTGCCAGGGTTTCGAACTCCAGGTCGCGAACCCCTTCCTGGCCGCCTCGATGGAGGCCTTCGCGTGCTCTCTGGTCCCCACCTGGAACCTGCCGACGACTATGGAAGTATCGATGGGGCTCCGGTGCTCGAACTCCCCGGCAGCCGACCAGACCTCCTTTCCCCCGATATACATCGGGTGTCTCTCTCCGAGGTGCGGCTCGAGGCGCCCGAGGGCCGACTCGTACCTGGGGTCAAGGCTCTCGTCTGCGAAGAGCGTTACGTAGGTGACCTTTCTGGCGGACTTCTTTGAGGAGGAACCTTTTGGCATGAAAACAGGCGTCGGTACCCCCGCTAAAATCTTGTCGCCTAACCTTCTCTCACAAGGTGCTGGTGGACCAGCTGGACCCCGAAGACGTTCGAGTATTCCCTGGCGAAGTGGGCCTTGACATCGTCCAGGGGGATTGGGTGCCCGAGGATCTTCTGCATCGAAGTCATGGTCGAGGGGTCGAGGCCACAAGGCCTGATGAGTTCGAAAAACCCGAGCTCGGTGTTGACGTTCAGCGCGAAGCCGTGGTAGGTCACCCAGTCCGTGACCGCCACCCCTATGGACGCCAGCTTCTTTCCTTCGACCCAGATACCCGGATGGCCCTCCACCCTCTCGCCGACGATCCCATAGTCTCGGACGGTGTCGATGACTGACTGCTCGATGTTGCGGACGTGCCTCCGGACATCGTGGTCCGCGAGGAGGACTATGGGATATCCCACGAGCTGGCCCGGGCCGTGATAGGTCGCGTCCCCGCCCCTTTCGACCTGGAAGACAGGGATGCTCTGGGGCTTGATGTTGGTCGGAGATGTCTTGCGACCGAGGGTTATGACATGAGGGTGCTCCACCAGGACGAGGGAGTCTGGTATCTCCCCCCTGGCTCGTTTCGCAGCGAGTTCCCTTTGAAGCTCTAGGGCCCCGCCGTACTCCATCCTCTCGAAGTCGAGGAGGTATCCGTTCATGACCTGAGCTGATGTATCGGATGGCCAGCCGCGGACTCGGACGCCTCCATTATCGCCTCTGGGAGGGTCGGGTGGGGGTGGATGGTCAGGGCGATGTCTTCGACGGTCGCCCCCATTTCGATGGCGAGGGCAGCTTCACTTATCAGGTTCGACGCCTCGGGGCCCACGATCTGGACTCCCAGCACGAGCCCGTCCTGCTCGTTGGAGACTATCTTCACGAAGCCTTCGGGTTCTCCGGCTGACAGCGCCCTTCCAAGGGCAGCGAATTGGAACCTGCTCTTCCTGACCTGATAGCCCGCCTCGACGGCCTTGGCTTCTGTCAGCCCCGCGCTGGCGACTTCTGGGTCGCAGAAGACCGCGTCAGGGACCACCTTCCAGTCCGCTGCCGAAGGGAGCCCCGCTATGCACTCGGCCGCCACGACCCCTTCCTTGGACGCCTTGTGGGCGAGGAGTGGTGGTCCCCTCACATCTCCGATAGCATAGACCCCCGGGACGTTGGTCTGCATCTTTTCGTTGGTAAGCACATACCCCCTGGAGTCGGTCTGTACCCCTATGGCCTGGAGGTTCAGCTTCTCTGTCCTAGGCTTTCGACCAACGCTCACCAGAATCCTGTCGGCAGTGGCGCTCTGCTTCCCTTCTGGGGACTCTATCTCTACTTCGGCCTCTCCTCCTTTCTTCACGATGCGTGACACCTTGGACTTCAGATGGATCTTCACCCCTTTCGACTCGAGCTTCCTGTGGACTACCCTGACCACTTCTGGGTCGCTCCCCGGGAGCAGCTGGTCCATTATCTCGACGATGGTGATGGCGCTCCCAAGTTTCTGGAACATCGAAGCGAACTCCAGGCCGATGGCACCTCCTCCTACTATCATGAGTCGGCCCGGGGCCCCTTTTAGTTCGAGGCCCTCCTTCGAACTTATGACCAGGTCGCCGTCGAATTCCAAGCCGGGGAGGCTCGATGACCTCGTCCCGGTCGCTATCACGAGATTCCTGAAGGCGACATCCTCCTTTCCCTTCGCCGTCGTTACCACAAGCCTCCCGGCGGCCGCGACCTCCGCCTCTCCGGTCAAGACGGTGGCGTGGTACCCCCTGAGGAGGCCCTCCACCCCGCTCACGAGCCTGGAGACCACCTCCCCCTTCCACTTCTGCATCTGGACGAAGTCCACGGAGATGCCTGACGACTTCACCCCGAACCTCTCGGCGTCCTTCACCCTGTCGACCAGCTTCGCGACGGTGATGAGCGACTTCGATGGAATGCACCCGTAGTTCAGACACTCCCCGCCCAGCCTGTCTGCTTCCACCACTACCGTCTTCAGTCCCAGCTGGGCGGCGCGGATGGCACAGACGTAACCCCCTGGTCCGCCGCCTATGATTGCGACATCTGCTTCGATCATGAGGACTCTGACGTCGCGACGTGCTATCGGCTTAAACGTTGCTGGTCCGTACCGGCTAGAGCACTTCGGCCAGGAGCTTCTTGGTGTCCTGGATGGTGTCTATGACCTTGGACGTGAACCTGGCGGCGTAGGCGCCGTCCATAACCCTGTGGTCGAAAGAGAGCGAGAGGTAGGTAGTGTCCCTCACTTCGATCTTCCCGTCACGGACCACCGGCCTCTTTGCAATCTTGTGGAGCCCGAGTATGGCGACCTCAGGGATGTTGATGATCGGGGTGGCGAAGAGCCCTCCTATGGCCCCGACGTTGGTTATAGTGAAGGTCGAGCCTCTGACCTCGTCCAGGGAGAGCTGGCCGCTCCTCGCCCTCTCCGAGAGATTCGAGATCTCTCCAGCCAACTCGAAGATGTCTTTCCTATCGACGTCCCTGACCACGGGGACGACAAGCCCCTGCTCGGTGTCGGTCGCTATCCCGATGTTGTAGTACTTCTTCAGGACGATGTTGCCTGCCTGCTCGTCCAGGGACGAGTTTGCGTAGGGGAATCCCTTGAGGGCCGGGACCAGCGCTTTGATGAAGAACGGAAGGAACGTCAGGTGGACTCCCCTCTTTTCCGCGCTCCCCCTGAAGGCGTCCCGCAGCTGGACGAGCTCGGTCATGTCTGCCTCGTCCACGTGGGTAACCTGGGCGGTTGTCCGGAGGGACTTTGACATCCGATCGGCGATGGTCCTCCTCAGTCCCCGTAGCGGGACCATCTCCTCCCTCGGGCCCGCCTTGACCGCCGACGGAGGCATGGGGACTGTCATGGTTGCTGTCACAGAGCCCGACGCTGACCGCTTCACATCCTCATCTGTGACCCTTCCTGCGGGTCCCGAACCGTGGAGAGCCGAGATGTCCACCCCGAGCTCTCTGGCGAGCCTGCGAGTCGCCGGGGAGGCGATGACCTGACCAGCAGAGACGAGAGGCGGAACAGCACCCTGGGCGGGTACCTGTTGAGGCTGACGGGGCTGAACGGTTGGAGCGGCCACGATCGGACCCGACTCTCCGTCGTCAATCACCATTATCGTCTGGCCGACCTTGGCGACGTCGCCCTCTTTCACAAGCAGCTTCGTGACCTTTCCGCCACGCGGGGACGGAATCTGGACGTTCACCTTGTCTGTCATGACCTCCACTATCGGCTGGTCCTCCTTGACCTGATCCCCTTCCTTCGTCATCCACTTCAGTATCTCCCCTTCGGTAATCCCTTCTCCCAGGTCTGGCAGCTTGAACTCCATTGAGGAGCGCGGCCCTCTGGAGGGTTAAAAACTCTGCATGCTTGCGATGGGGAGCCTAGTACCTGACTAGCTCGAGCGCAGCCTTCGCTATCCCTTCCTTGCTGGGAATGTAGTAGTCCTCGAGCTTCGCGAGTGGTATTGGTATGTCGAAGCCAGTCATCCTCCTGATGGGCGCCCTCAGGTAGTCCAATGCCCTCTCCGCCACTGTGGCCGCGACCTCGGCCCCGACACCGGCAGTCCGGGGCGCTTCGTGGACGACCACCAATCTGCCGGTCTTCCTGACCGAGCCAAGGACGGTGTTGAAGTCTATCGGAGAGACAGTCCGGAGGTCAACCACCTCGGCAGACACTGACTGCTCCGCCTGGAGCTCCTCCGCTGCCTGCGTAGTCGGGATCATCATCGCGCCGTAGGAGACGAGGGTGACGTCACGCCCCTCCCTCGTGACCTTCGCCTTCCCTATGGGGATCATGTACTCCTCTTCAGGGACCTCGGCCTTGGGAGAGTCGTAGATCTTCTTGGGTTCCATGAAGACGACCGGGTCGGGATCTACCAGGGCTGACGCGAGCAGCCCCTTGGCGTCATAAGGGGTCGAGGGGACGACCACCTTGAGGCCTGGAGTGTGCACGAAGTAGGCTTCGGGTGACTCGGAGTGAAGCTCGGGGGGCCTTATCCCCGCCCCGTAGGGGAACCTGATCACCCCTCTGGCTGCGAACCTTCCTCGGGTCCTGTTCCTCATCCTGGCGATGTGACTGAAGATCTGATCGAATGCCGGGAACGTGAAGCCGTCGAACTGGAACTCGGCCACGGGGACCAGGCCTCCGAGAGAGAGCCCGACGAAGATTCCGGCGATGCCCAGCTCGGCGAGCGGGGTGTCGAAGACTCTGTCGGGCCCGAACTCGTCGTAGAGCCCTCGGGTCACCTGGAAGACGCCTCCGTTCTTCGCTACGTCTTCTCCGAAGATCACCACCCTCTTGTCACGTTGCATCCCCTCTCTCAGGGCCATGTTTACCGCGTTCCTGATGTTGACCCCCTGCCTCCCTCCTGTGGCAGTCGGCTCAGGGGCGGATTCTACGGGCCTTGGCTCCGTGCCGAAACGCTCGGACTTCTCGGCGACGAGGGCCTGGGTGAGCGCAGAAAAGGTGTAGTCGAAGATCGTCGACGGCTCAGAGGGCGGGGTGTTGCGGTAGGCGGCGATGGCGTCGCTCAACCTCGCCTGTGCGGACTCGGCCACCACTTCCTTCGACCTGTCGTCCAGGAGCCCCCTGGACCTGAGGTACTTTTCGAACCTGACGATGGGGCCCCGCTTCTCCCAGTCCACGACCTCGTCAGGGGCCTTCAGCTTGTTGGAGACCAGCTCCGCGGTTGTGTGCGGCCCCATCCTGTATGTGGAGTATTCGATGAGCGTCGGGCCGCCTCCCCGGCGCGCCTTGTCGACAGCGTACTTCGTGGCCTCGTACGAAGCGATGGCGTCGTTCCCGTCGACTAGTATCCCCTCGAACCCATAGGCGACAGCCTTCTGGGCTATGGTCTTCGAAGCGGTCTGGGCGCTTCTCTTCACGGATAGGGCCCACTGGTTGTTCTCGACTCCGAAGACTACAGGGAGCTTGTTGACCCCTGCGAAGTTCAGGGCCTCGTGGAAGTCTGCCTTCGACGTTCCGCCGTCTCCGGTCACCACGTAAGCCACCGACTTCTCTCCTTCGAGGCGCTTAGCCATGGCCAGCCCTGCTGCATGTGGGAGCTGCGTCGCGACCGGGACCGCGAGAGGAAGCATGTTCAGGTTTTCGGGTATCTGCATCCCTCTTTCATCTCCCCCCCAGTACAGGAGGAGTTTGAGCGCAGGCATGCCGAATGCGAGCATCCCTGCCGAGTCCCTGTACATCGGGACGTACCAGTCCTGTTTTTCGAGCGCGTTCACAGGTCCGACCTGCGCTGCCTCCTGCCCCTTCCCCGGCGCGTAGGTCCCAATCTCTCTCAGCGTGGAGAGGTTGGTCGCCTTGTCGTCGAAAAGCCTCCCGAAGACGAGCTGCTCGTACATTCTCTTCAGGGTCTCGGATGAAAGGTTGGGGTCCTTCCCTCTGATGGTGCCGTCTGGCGTCAGCCTCTGGAACAGGAAGTCCTTGGCGTCTGTGAATCTGAAGTCCGCCTCGCTGAAAATCCTAGGGACGGCGTCAGTCCCCGCGCTCTTCAGAGAGTCTGCTTCTGTCAAGCGTGACTTTCGGCCGCGGCGCCCATATAAGATTGGTGTCCCTTCCGGTCCTTTTCGACCGCTCTTCTGACGAAGAGTTCGCCGGCCCGGTAACTGCTCCTCACAAGAGGGCCTGACGCGACATAAAGGAACCCCAGCCCCTCCCCAATGGACCTGTAGCGCTCGAACCTGTCTGGGGGAACGTACTCCTCCACCCTGACGTGCCTCGCTGACGGCCTGAGATACTGACCTACGGTGAGGAAATCGACCCCTGCCAACCTCAGGTGCGTCATGGCCTGAGCCACCTCCTCCTCAGACTCCCCCAGCCCCACCATGACGGACGACTTCGTGAAGACGCGGGGGTCGAGTTTCTTTACGTTCCTCAGGACGGAGAGGGATTGCCAGTAGGTCGCCCGTGGGTCCCTCACCTTGCCCGTGAGAGTCATTGTCGTTTCGATGTTATGGGCGATTACGTCAGGCCGTGCTTCGACCACTTTCCTCAGGTCTTGCAAGTCCCCCTGAAAGTCAGGAATCAGGACCTCGACTAGGGTCCGTGGATTCTTCTCTTTCACAAGCCTGATGGTCCTGGCGAAGTGAGAAGCACCTCCGTCAGGCAGGTCGTCCCTGTCGACGGACGTGAGAACAACGTAGGTCAGCCCCATCTGCGACAAGGCAAACGCTACGTTCTCTGGCTCTAACGCGTCGATTACCCCCTGAGGCTTCCCGGGCGTGACCATGCAGAACCTGCAGGCGCGAGAGCAGACGTCCCCCATCAGCATGAGGGTGGCGGTCCCGCCCCCCCAGCACTCATGGATGTTTGGGCAGTGTGCCTCCTCGCAGACCGTGTGGAGGTTCAGGCGCTTGAAGAGTCCCTTGAGGTCCTGGTAGGTTTCCCCGCCCGGAGGCTCTATGGTGAGCCACCTGGGTTTCGGTTCGGCTAGCAAGTTCAGCGGCCCGCGAGGAGTTTCAGCCTGTCAAAATCCTTTGCGGAGAAGGTTCCCTCGCAGGCGCAACATCCTTCGACCTTGAAGCCAGGTTCAAGGTCCCCGTGAAGTAGACACATCATCTTGTTGAACCTGATGTAATCCAGGACCTCGGTCATCGATCGGAGGGCTTCCCGGAATTCCGGCTGGTCTCGGGAGAGTTCTTTCGCTATCTCGTCCGCTGCCTTCGCGACCGTCGAGTCAGCTTCGAGATTCACCATCATCCCTCTCGTCTTCCTGGCGTAGTTGCTCACCGAGGCTTGCGTGACGCCCAGGCGCCTCGCGACCATCTGCTGGGTCATCTGATAGTCATCCTGAAGTCTCCTCGCCACCATGGCTCTGAGGGCTGGTAGAGCGGACTTCGCCACGATTTCGTATGGACTTATCAGCCGGGACATCCAGTTTCAATAACGTATGTTATAGTCTGTTATATAAGCCAATTCTCCGTTGGGAACTCACTTTCTCCACCTCAATCTTTCCAAGGCTGTGAAGCACCGCAAACTTATTGGATGGGGGTCGGCGGTTTCATATTCCTTCTTGGGTTTAGGCGCTTTCATACCCCATGAGGTAGGTTGACCGATTGCAGGGTCAGAACGCTTTCCAGCTGCTTTCTCCGCCTCTGGTCGCGGCCTTGAAGGAGAGGGGATTTGATTCCCCCACAGAGCCCCAGGAGAAGCTGATCCCCATAGTGCGCGAGGGGAAGAATGCGCTCCTGATGGCCCCCACAGGGACGGGAAAGACCGAAGCTGCGCTCCTCCCAATACTGGACGCCCTGGTGAGGGAAGGAGAGTCGAGAGAGAAAGGGACGAAGCTCCTGTACATCACGCCCCTGCGGGCCCTCAACAGAGACATGCTGGACAGGATGCAATGGTGGTGCAAGCGCTTCGACATTAGGCTGGGGGTGAGGCACGGAGACAGTTCTCAGGCGGAGAGGACGAACCTGAGTTTCGCACCCCCGGACATCTTGATTACGACTCCCGAGACGCTACAGATACTCCTCGTCGGGAGAAGGCTCAGGCAGAACCTCTCGAAACTTCGATGGGTCGTTGTGGACGAGGTGCACGAACTCTCCGAGGACAAGAGAGGGAGCCAACTGAGCGTCGCGCTGGAGAGGCTGAGAGACGCCGCCGAAAAGGAGTTCCAGATGGTGGGGCTGTCAGCTACCGTGGGGTCTCCGGAGAAGGTGGCCCAGTTCCTCGTGGGGAGCGGACGGGCCTGCGAGATCGTCCGGGTCCCAGTAGAGAAGAGCCTTTCCCTGAGCGTGTCCTCCCCGAGGCCGACCGGAGACGACAAGGTCCTGGCCGACGCCATCTACTCCTTTCCCGAGGTGGCCGCCAGGCTGAGGACTGTGAGGGATCTGGTAGAGAAGTACCGCTCGGTGCTCGTCTTCACTAATACACGTTCTGAGGCCGAGGCACTGTCAAGCAGGTTCAGGGTTTGGGACCCAGGTTTCCCGATTGCCGTGCACCACAGCTCGCTGTCCAAGGCGACCAGGGAGGCCGTGGAGAAGAGCCTGAAGGAGGGGAAGCTCCTAGGGGTCATCTGCACCAGCAGCCTTGAGCTCGGCATCGACATAGGGTTCCTTGAGTACGTGGTCCAGTACAATTCTCCGAGGCAGGTGACCAGGCTGATTCAGAGGGTGGGGCGGAGCGGCCACAAAGTTGGCGAGGTGTCCAACGGCCTCGTCATCACACAGGACTCCGACGACACCTTAGAGGCAGCGGTCCTGTGCAGGAAGTCAGCCATGGGCGAGCTGGAGCCGCTCGAGCCCGTCTTCAACCCTTACGACGTGGCCATACACCAGGTGGCCGGACTGCTAATCGAACAGAGCAGCTGGAACTTCGACGACGTCATGGCGCTCTTGAAGCGGAGCTATGCCTACGAAGACCTCGACGCCGAGCGGCTCAGGAAGGTCCTGACTTACATGAGGGAGAGATATCCAAGGCTCGCCTATTACAGTGAGTCTGACGGCAAGGTGTTCAGGGCCAGGGATGTCAAGCCTCTCTTCCAGTACTACTTCGACAACCTGTCTATGATTCCCGATGAGAAACAGTACCTGGTCATCGAAGGGGACAACTTCGTCGGCACCCTCGACGAGGCGTTTGTATCAGAGTACGGAGAGGTGGGAGTCAAGTTCGTCGAGGCGGGGAAGTGCTGGAAGATAGAGCAAATCTACGGGAACAAGGTTTACGTGAAGTCGGAAGACGACCCCACGGGCGCCGTCCCCAACTGGGTCGGGGACGAGATCCCGGTCCCCAGAGAGGTGGCGGCGGAGGTCGGGGCCGTCAGGAGGAAATATGCCGAGGAACTGGAGAAGGGGACAGAGTCAGAGTATCTCGACGCGCTGGGGAAGTCCTACCCGGTCCCGAGGGAGTCGATGCAGGAAGCTCTCAAGGAGGTAGCGGAGCAACTCGAGGCAGGGCTGCCTGTACCATCGGAGAGGTTGTTGACGGTGGAGAAATGGGACAAGTACCTTGTCATCCAGGCTGCGTTCGGGCACAGGGTGAACAGGCTGCTGGCCAGGGTCCTAGGGTACCTGATCTCCGAAAGTGTGGGCCAGTCGGTCGCCGTCCACCAAGACCCTTACAGGATTGTGATAGAGGCGGACGTATCCCCATCCGTGGTCATGTCGATGCTCAAGGAGCTGCACAAGCTGGATCTGAAGGCGGCGACCGAGAAAGCGGTGGAGAGGAGCGGGATTTTCAAGAGGCGCCTGATACATGCGGGGAAGAAGTGTGGGGCGATCGCCAAGGACGCCGACTACGCCAGTGTCTCTATCTCGGGGATCGTAGAGGCGCTGAGGGACACCCCGGTCTACGAGGAGGCCATGAGCGTGATTTTCCATGACGACTTCGACCTCCCCGCGGCTACGGACGTGGTGGAGAAGATACGTACAGGAGCGATAGAGGTGAAGCTGGTCGCGTACGAAGGTCTCACGCCCATCGCCAGAATCGGCGTGGAAGAGATAAGCAGGCGAGGAGAGATAGTGTCGCCTGAAAGGCTCAGAGCGCTCCTGAACCAGTCCACCAGGGCAAGGATCAACGAGACTTTTCTCGTCGTGGTCTGCACCGCCTGCTGGAACTTCCTGGAGCTCAGGAAGGTGTCCGACCTTGAGGGGCTTGAGTCGTGCCCTTCCTGCGGGAAGAATTCGCTCGGGCTGTCGACGGACTCGTATGAGAACGTCTTTTCGCTCGCCATGAAAGCGCGTAGCAGGGCCGAGATGAGAGGCGCCAGAGAAAAAGTGGTGGAGGGGCTGAAGAAGTCGGCCGAACTAAGAAAGGAGTACGGCCATGGAGCCGACATGCTGATGGCCGGGAGGGGGATAAGGCTCTCTGACGCGACCGCCCTAGCCGCGAAGATGAGGAAGGAGGGCGCCAACGTCATCGAGCTCGTGATGGAAGGAGAGAGGGACGCGCTGCGTAGACGCTACTTCTTCGCTCCTTCCTGAGCTCGGGAGAGTATGAGGGTCATCAGGGTCCTTTCGTCCACCTCCGCGCGGGTCCTCCAGCCGATGTGGAGCATCCCCTTGTCATCCTGCTCCAGGTATCCCCTCTTCACGTACCTGTCCAGCGAGTAGTCGACACGCCATCGCGGGAACTTTTCCCTCAGGAACTGCTCTGCCTCCCGCCTCGCCGCCCTCCCGGACTTCGAGTTCACAAAGGCGATGGTGGCCGCCAGCACCGCCAGGTCGTCAATCCTGATGCCCGAAGTCTCCGCTTCGCTCACCGTCGGGGGCTCCTTGAACCTCAGTAGGAACCTGGTCGAGTCATCCGACCCATCGGGCCCCTTCACCTCGAAGACTTCCAGGCCCATTGGAGCCACGTCCTCAGACAGCACTTCGAGGATCTTGCGGTAGTCCTTCCCCAGGTGTCGCCTCACCTCCCACCCTTTGACGCCCGGGTTCCGTCCCCGCTGGAGTACCAGGACCTGGAATGCCCTCCTTACCTTCCTCTCCAGCAGCGCCCTGTCTCCCCGCTCTGACTCCATCAACCCTCACCTGTAATCGATATCGCCACGGACCTCGGAGTGCCTTTCGCCTTCTCCGCCAGGGCCATTGTCCAAATCTTTCCTGTGAGGGGCTCGGTCTTGAGGAGCGCCCTCCCCTCGGTTATCAGGAACGCCATCAGATAGGCCCTCCTCACGCGGTCCTCGAAGGCCTCTGCGCCTACGAAATCGCGGTAGTCAACCCACTCGCCGTTAGACTTCCGGGTAAGTTCGTCGTAGAGCCGTTCGAGGCCGACTTCGAACTCCTCCTTGGTGAAGACTCCAAGGCTGACCAGGTCGGAGTACTCCACCGTCCCCGGCCTCACCCCGTAGGTCCCGAACTGGTCCTTGAACCGCTCGGACAACGGCGTCAGCTCCCTCCAATAGACGAAAGCCCTCTCGAGGCCCCTGGGAGACAGCTGGTCCACCTGGGCGACAGGGTGCCAGCTCTTCACGAATGCGTCGGTAAGCGCCTCCTTCGGAAGGAGCTTCACCTTAAGCTGTATGAGGAGCGGGTCGATGAAGAGCGCCGAAGCGCGCGATTTCAGCCATTGGTCTTGGAGCTTGACGATCTGGGCAAGCTCGAGCATCGCCTGGGAGTCGACGAGGAGTTCGTCGAGTAACTTGAGTTCCGGGAGGCGCTGCTTCAGAAGGAGTATCTTCTCTCTGATATCGACATCGAAAGGGTTGGCGGAGCTGGTCTCAACTGACCTGCAGAGTTCAATCACCCTCAGATAGTCGTCGAGCTTTGTCTGGACCAGCTCACTTCAGCTCCTTGACCTCTGACGATCCGTGGACCGCTTGGACCGTGATCACGTGAGCGCTCCTGTCGAAGACTGTGAGGATGGATGGGGTAATCACTATGTACTGGGAGGCTTCCCTCTGTTTCATCTGGGAGAGTATCATCTTGAACATGGCCTCCCTGTTCCTGGGGTCCATGTGGATGTCGAACTCGTCCATGGCCCGCAGGGGCGAGACTATCCTAGCCTGCAGCGAAAGTATGAATGCCATCAGGGCCACGGACCTCTCGCCACCGCTCTGGGTGAAAGGGTCAAGAGTCGTGGGCGCGCCTCCTCGGAACCCCACATACAGGTCCAGGCCGGCCTCTTCTATAGCGTCCGCCTGTTCGAACTTTATGAAGCCGCTGGCGTCCGCGGCCGACAGGACCGCCTGGTATGACGGGTCTACGGCCTCCACCAGGTCCTCTATGGCCCTCTTCCAGACGTCCTTCCTCGACTCGAGCTCGGAAAGCATGACCTTCTTGTTCTCCTGCAGCTTAGCCAGCTTGACCTTCAGCTCTTCTATGTTCCCGGAGTAGTCGTTGTAGATCTTCTCCGCGTCGTCTGGGACGTCTTGCATCTTTTGGATGTGGGCCGAGACCAGCTTTAGCTCTTCAGAGACCTCGTATGGCTGCCGCGAGGTCTCCATCCTTGTTCCTGCCTTCTCTAGGTCTGGGGCTAGCTTGCCGAGCTCCTCCCTGTACTCCTTCGCGCTCCGCTCGAGGTCGCGGAGGTCAGACTCCATCACCCTTATCCTGTACGACAGGACTTCGGCTTTCACTCTGAACGAGACGAAGCTCTCGATGGTCCGCCCGATTAGCTCTTCTGTCCTAGTTATCTCCGGCTGCAGCGAAGAGACCTCTCTGTCCAACTCCCCCTTCCGGCGCTGGGCGTCCTCCTCAGCCGTCCGCCCCTTTTCCCCGATGTAGTCTGCCAGCTCCTTGAGCCTCTTTGTCCCTTTGTTTGAAGGGACAATGAGCACCTCATCTATGGCGCTGGAGAGACCCGTGAGGTCTTCCTTGATCGAGCGGTAGGTGTCCCGTGCCGATTCGTCTTTCGCTTTCTCCGACTCCGCCCTCACAAGGGCATAGTACAGCTTCCTGAGTTCGACCTGCTTGTCCAGAAGGGTCTGGTGTGTCTCCTCGGCGTCCCCGGCCACCTCCGCCTGCTGCGACTTCAGGTCCTCGAGGGCCCTCGTCTTGGAAAGGATCTTCTCCTCCGCTCCCTGCAGGGCCTTCGCCAACTTGGTCTCTGAGCTCCAGAGCAGCTCCTTGCTGAGGAGGTCTCTGTGCTCCAGTAGTCCCCTCTTCTCCTGATAGCGGTCGTACACCTGCTTCCAGTATTCGAGCGCCTGGTTGGCGTTGTCGATGAGCTGCAACAGAGAGCTCTCTTCCCCCACCAGCCCGCTCAGTTCCTGCTCGGCAAGGACTATCCTCTGCCTGTATTCTGAGAACCCCACCGCCTCCTCCACCATCCTCAGCCGCTCCTGGGGCGCGACGGCCCCCAGCTCCTCAATCATACCCTGGTGCATTATGATGAGGAGGTTGTCGGGATTGATACCGAACTCTCTCAACAGTCTGACGACCTCACTCTTGTCGATTTCCTTGTAGTCGGCTTCGAACCAGTATGACCCGTCCCGCCTGAGGTACCTGCTCAGCATGAACGTGTCTGACTTCGAGTAAGGAATCGGGCGTTGGCCGCTCTTGGGTGAGTTGTCAAAGATGAGGGATACCCTGGCTATGTCTTTCCCCCTCCTGATGAGGTCTGAGAGCTTCCTAGAGCGCTCGGTGTACGCCTGGCCGAATGCCACAGATATCGCGAGTAGGACCGAGGACTTCCCCGCCCCGTTAGGGCCTACGATGAGGTTGAGCCCTTCGCGGAGTGGTATACGGGCGTACTCATAACTCATGAAGTTCTCCAGGATTATCTCCTTGACCGTCGTGAGGTGCGAAGGCCTCTCCTGGGAGACTTCTCTTACGCTTCGCGACAAAACGCAGGCCGCACAATCCCTAGACGCTTTTAGACATTGCTGACAGGAGGGGGTGGAATCACTTTCGCGATACCCTCTCCTATCACACCTTAAATCGCCGGAAGCGTCTCAGAGGCTGATGTCAGCCCATTCATTCGAGGCGCTCGCCCCGGCTGTCAGGGGGCTCCTCGCTGAGACGGGGATCACCACTCCTACCCCTCCTCAGGCCCAGGCCTGGCCCCTGATATCCAGAGGAGAGGATGCCCTGGTGGTGGCGCCCACAGGCTCCGGGAAGACCGAAGCGGCCCTGCTCCCTCTTCTCAGCAGGATTGTCTCGGAGGGGCACGGGGAAGGCATCTCTTTGCTATACATCACCCCGATGCGGGCGCTGAACCGGGACATGCTGAAGCGGCTGCAATCGTGGTGCGCCAGGCTGGGACTCACTGTAGACATCAGGCACGGTGACACTCCCCAGGCGCAGCGTGCGAAGCAGTCGGCACACCCCCCCGACGTTTTGGTGACCACCCCTGAGACCCTTCAGGCTATCCTTCCAGGAAGAAGGATGAGGGAGAACCTATCTCATCTGAAGGGTGTAGTGGTCGATGAGCTGCACAACCTCGTCGAGAGCAAGCGCGGCGTACAGCTCTGCGTGGGGCTGCAGAGGCTCAGAAAGGTTGCCCCTGGTTATCAGCTGGTCGCCCTTTCCGCCACCGTGGGCACTCCCAAGGTAGCAGCAGAGTTCCTCTTCGGTGATGGGAAGAGGACCCTGGTCGAGGCCAAGGCGCCCAAGGAGTTCGCATATGCCATCGAATACCCTGTCCCAGACCCGTCCACTCAGGCAGCCGCCAAGGAGACATATTCAGCCCCCGATCTAGCCGCGAGGCTTTCGAAGATCAATTCGCTGATAGACGCCCACACTTCGACCTTGATCTTCGTCAACAGCAGGACCGTCGCAGAGATGCTGGGAGAGAAGCTGGCCCGCCTGAGGAAGGACATAGGAGTGCACCACGGTTCGCTTCCGAGGGAAGAGCGGGAGCGGGTCGAGCAGGCGTTCAAGGCCGGAGAGCTCAGAGCCCTAGTGTGCACGAGCACCCTGGAGCTCGGGATCGACGTCGGGTCGGTGGACCTGGTCGTCCAGTACATGTCTCCCAGGCAGGTGACCAGCTTAGTCCAGAGAGTGGGGAGAAGCGGCCATAAGCTGGGGAGGGTGTCGAAGGGGATTCTCGTGGCGGTGTCAGCTGACGACATATTGGAATCGTCAGCGAGCATAAACTCGGCGGCCAGGGGGGAAATCGAGCCCACGCGCCCTTACTCGAACTCGCTCGACGTCCTCGCGCACCAAATCGCGGGATATCTGATGGACTTCGAGACGATGGATGTGGACAGCATGCTGGCGGAGCTCAGGAAGGCGGAGCCTTTCGCGCGGCTCACCGAAGACGCGTTCATGCGCACGGCCGCCTATCTCGCGGAGCTCAGGAAACTGAGGCTCGACGGAAGAATCCTGTCTAGGACGCGTCTGACCAGGGAGTACTATTACGAGAACCTGTCCATGATACCTGACGAGACGAGGTATCTCGTGGTCGACGTATCCACCAACCAGACCGTGGGCATCCTTGGCGAGGAGTTCGTCCTCCTGAGGGCGAAGGCGGGCATTCATTTCGTGATCAAGGGGAAGGTGTGGCAGGTGGAGCAGATAGCCGACGACAGAAAGATCTACGTCACCCCGGTGGAGGACCCCTTGGCCGCCGTCCCTGGTTGGGACGGAGAGATGCTCCCCATCCCCTATGAGCTGGCTTTGCAGACGGGGAAGCTCAGGCGGGAGATCTCCGCTGCTTTGGACTCCGGGCCCGAAGCGATAGAAAGCCTGGGAAGGCTGATCCCCGGGGACAGCGCAGCGAGGGCCATGGTGATTGACGAGATAGCGGAACACAAGAAGATGGGTGCGCCCGTCCCTTCGGACAGGCTCGTACTCTTCGAGGGGTTCGGCCGATACCTGATAGTACACCTGTGTTTCGGCGAGTCGGTCAACAGGACTTTCGCCTACGTCTTCGAAGAGATCCTTTCGAGGAGGGGCCTGGTGAGGGTGTGGTGGCTCGACGGCTACCGGCTGCTCATGGAGCTTACGGCAGACACCGAGGATCTGGACCTCGGTGCGATGGCGAAGGAACTGATGGGGCTGACACCGGACGAGCTCGAAAAGACCTATGCCGTCGCCGCCCAGAGGAACTTCCCCTTCCCAGCCAGGGTGAAGTTCGTCGCCGAGAGGTTCGGCGCCCTCAAGCGCGGGAAGCTGATCGCCCACCCGAACCTCTGCTCCCTCCCGACGAGGTTCGAGAAGACCCCGATCTTCGAGGAGGCCCTTCAGGAGACAGGCAGGGACCTGATAGACATGGGGAAAGGTAGGCAGATCTTGGTCGCCGTGGCGGCGGGGGAGGTGGCGGTCGAGACATTCCACGCCGGAGAGAGGCCAACCCCCATCGCATACGGCCTCCTTTACAGGTACCTGGAGGTGCCAGAGGCGGTCGCACCGGACTCCCTGGGGAAATCGTCGTACCAGCGGATGAAAGCAAGCATCTTCGGCACTGGGGTGAGCCTCCTATGTGTAAAGTGTGGGAGAGACCAAGAGGAGTCAACCGTCGGGGAGCTCCCGGAGGAACCCCGCTGCGCCGGCTGCGGGTCCGGGCTCCTAGTCCCCTGTTACTGGGGGACCGCTAAGCTGGCAGACTTGGTGAAGAGGCGGGAAGCGAAGTCACCCCTCACCGAAGAGGAACGCTCGGAGCTCTCCCGGGCGAGGAGGGGGGCAGACTTGGTGCTCTCTTATGGCAAGAAGGCCGTGGTGGCGCAGACCGTGTATGGGATAGGACCCCAGACCGCTTCAAGGATACTCGCTGAGATGCACGACGACGAGGAGGCGTTCTACAGGGACCTCCTAGAGGCGAAAATCCGCTTCGTAACGACGCGGCAGTACTGGGGGAGCTGAAAAAGCAATTAACGTGAGGCCGGGGGGCAAGACGGGTTGGTCCTAGCAGGGAAGGTCTTCCTCGTGAGGGAGAACTATGACATAGGCACCCTCACAGAGAAGCTGAAGTCGTTCAGGATAGAAACAGAGACGAGCGTCGAGGGGAAGGACTTCAAACTGGTGACGGAGATAACCGACCTCAGCGTGGGCAAGGAGACCCTGGAGGGGAAGTTCTCCTTCGACTCAGTGTTCGTCGTCCCCCACAGGGGGGAGCCCCTGCCCGTCCCGCGCACCTACGAAGCTCCTTTCACGTTCAACATGTATAATGACAGGATGTTCCTTGCGGTCTATGACAAGAAGAACAGGGCGAACAGCATCGCCAACGAGATGAGCAAAGCTGTGTTCATGAGTCTGGGCCAAATCGTGGAGGCCAGGATAGACCCGGAGACTCTGAGGAAGTTCCACGAAGCGAACTTCGAAGACACCAAGGTCATATTCTACTCGGATGTGGACCTACCGAACATTACCAAGTTGTCTCTATATGGAGCAGAGCTGGGCAACACGAGCCTCTATAGCGACTACCTGACCCACGGGAAACTCTGGTACATAGTGTTCAAGAGCAAGGCATACGGGTACGTGTTCGGGCTCACGCGAAACTGCATCCTGACGGGGTTCAGCAAGATGGAGCTGTCGGAGTTCAAGAACTTCCTGGACGGTCAGGTCCTCCCGCTGATCGCATAGTTTGCTGAAGATAATCCCCGGCGAGGCTGCGTTGGTCTTCTCGAAGGAAGATTCGAGGACACTCCTCATATCAGATCTGCACCTCGGGCTCGAGAAGGAGTTGGCGAAGAAGGGGTTCCGACTACCAGCCTACTCGGTGAGAATGGTGGAGAGGTTGAAGATAATCGCGGACGACCACGGGATCGAGCGGTTGGTGGTGCTCGGGGACGTGAAGCACACCGTGGGGAAGGTGGAAGACATCGACTGGGGGGTAGTCCCCTGGTTCTTCGACACCATGCTCGACCTGTTCGAGGCCGTTGAGGTTGTGCCGGGGAACCACGACGGCAACATCAGGACGGTCCTCCCACAGCGGATCCTGTTGCACCCGTCCCATGGGACGGTCATCGGGAGAGGCAGGGGGAGGATCGGGGTAGCCCATGGACATGCCTGGCCCTCGGAAGAGGCCATAGCGACGAGGAACTTGGTGATAGGGCACTCCCACTTTACCTATGAGATGCGCGACGCACTTGGCTCAAGGACAAGGGAATCCGTCTGGGTGACTGCGGAGTACGACGTGGCGGACCTGATGATGGGAGCCGGCTACGAATCGACGCTCGGTGGGAAAGGGAAGCTCATCGTGATGCCGCCCTTCAACAGGCTGGTGGGAGGACAGCCAATAAACAGAAACAGGTCGTTCGAATTCGGTCCCATCCTCTCTTCAAGGTCGTTGAGCCTTTCTCAGGCTGACATATTCTTGATGGACGGGACGCGTGTCACCTGAGGTTTAACCGCCGATGGCGCTCGTGATCAGTCGCTCGAGTGACGCTTCTCCGACCGCGCCGATGACCGCGTCCATGGGCTTCCCCTCCTTGAAGACCATGAAGGTCGGGATGGAGAAGACCTGGTATCGCGATGAGATGCTCATCTCATCGTCTACGTTCAGCTTCCCAAACGTGACCTTCCCAGAATACTTGGTGGCCAATTTCTCTACCACTGGCTCCATGATTTTGCACGGCCCACACCATGCAGCCCAATAGTCCACTAGGACGGGCGTGGGTCCCGACACAACCCTGTCGAAGTTCTCTTCCGTGAGCTTCATAATCCGGTCTGCATGACTATGCCCCTGCGACATATCAGATTCGCCTCAGCGGACCTTAGTGGATATTTAAAATTGGGGCCAGGTCGCAAAGATTTGACTTGACAGAAAGAACCGTCGAGAAGGTCGCAAGGAGGCTGTCAGCTGCAGAGCCGGCATCGGTCGGATTACGGCTTGCCGCCGTGTCGATGATCTTCCGCAACCCCAAACACCCCGAGGTGTTACTGATCAAAAGAGCCGAGAGGACTGGAGATCCCTGGTCGGGCCAAATAGCGTTCCCAGGGGGGAAGATGCAGTCGGGAGACGGCACCGCCAGGAACACCGCAGTCCGAGAGACCCTTGAAGAAATAGGAGTGGACCTCAACAGGTCGGCGAAGTTTCTTGGCTATGGTGAGCTGACCACCACTCATACCGGGACAATGGAAGTCGTCCCGTCCATTTTCCTCCTCAGAGACGAGGTCGCAGTCAGACCAAACAGCGAAGTGGCTTCGTTCCGCTGGATTGGCATCGACGAGATGCTGTCGCCGAAGTCGCGGTCAAGCCATAGCCTGGAGGTCGGCGGAAGGTCGGTAGACATGCCCGCAGTCCTCGTGGAAGACTATCTGATCTGGGGGCTGACACATCGGATCGTCATGTCAGTATTGAGCCCACCCTGAGGCCGCTCCTGATGTCAGCCCGGAAGGCGGGGGTTCAGTCCCGGGTTGTTTTCGCTTCAGCCGAAGCCCCTATCAGTCCTTGGAATATTCACGGATTTCCGTCAGTATCTTCGGGTTGTCTTGCAGGAACTCGGCCAAACGCTCGAACATCCGCAGGGTGCTTGGATGGACGTGGTGCTCTATCCCCTCGGTGTCAACGTAAGCTGTCGTGTCATCCACGCCCAGCATGGAGATCAAGGTCGAAATGACCTCGTGCCTCTTGATGACCGAGCGCGCGACCTTCTCTCCGGAGGATGTGAGTCTCATCCCCCTGTACCTCTTGTGCTCGAGAAACCCCTTGTCAGCTAAGCTCTTTATCATGTTTGAGACGGTAGGCGGCTTTACTGCGAGTCTATCGGAGATGTCGGCAGCGCTGACGTAGCCTTTCTCTTCGTTGAGGTTGTAGATTGCCTCCAGGTAGTCCTCGACGCGCGAAATATCCCTTCTCGATTGGGTGAGCGCGGCCATGCTCACTGGTGCGAACCCCCGCCATCTGATAAAAGGGTTCCGAGCGCCGCAGGTTTGGGGACCGAGTGTTCTAAGACTGACAAACCTATGTTTTGTCTATCTAACTTATATACGAATGGCTAAAATGTGACCGCGCTTGAGACGGACGTGGAGGAGGGCCCCGAACGACCAAGGGGGACCCCCCATAGGGGAAGAGCAGCGGGTTTCGGGGAGCAGGCGCCCGCCGTTGCGGTTCCTGCTCTGGGCGGGGCCCGCCCTCATGGTGTCCATCGCATATATGGACCCAGGGAATTACGGGACCGACATCGTCGCGGGGGCCGGTTATCAGTACACCCTCCTTTGGGCGGGGTGGCTGGCTTCGGGGATGGCCATGCTCCTGCAGTATCTTTCGGGGAAGCTTGGTATTGCCTCGGGCCGCTCGCTCCCCGAGCTGGTCAGGTCATCGCTCAGGCAGAGGAGATACGTCATACCGTTCTGGTTGGCGTCGGAGGCGGCTGCAGCAGCCACGGACCTGGCGGAGTACCTTGGCACCGTCCTGGGGCTGAACATCCTGAGCGGCTTCATGGGGCACCCAATCCCGCTGATTTACTGCGCCATCTTCGGAGCCCTTGACGTCATCCTTCTGCTCACGATGATGACCAGGCGGTTCCGCCTGGTTGAGCAGTACTTCGCCCTGCTCATCAGCATCTTGGTCGTCGGAATCTTCTACAATCTGTTCGTCGTGAAACCAGACCTGACCCGGGCGGTGATAGGGTCAGTCATTCCTCTGGCGCCTGACAACGCCGCCCTCCTGATAGTGGTCGGGATGATCGGGGCCACGGTTATGCCTCATGCCCTCTTCGTCCACTCGTGGCTAACCAAGAACAAGATGGACATGATGGGAGGTGGAATCGACGGCGCGCCCGCCCTTTCAATCACCGACTCTCTGGGGAGCGGCGGGCCGACGCCCAGGGCCCACCCGTTGGAAGAGAAGAGGAAGACCAACAGGCTTCACAGGAACGAGACGATAGTCGCGCTCACCGTAGCCGGGGCCGTAAACGCGGGGATCCTGCTGGTGGCTGTTCCCCTGTTTCATGGGACAGGGGTGAACGTGGACCTGACTGTCGGGGGTTTCATCTCCAGCCTGGCCCAGATCTACGGCCCCCTCATCGGGATACTTTTCGCCCTCACCCTCCTGGCCTCGGGATTGTCATCCTCCGCCCTCGGGACGATTGCAGGACAGGTCATAATGGAAGGGCTCATCGGAAAGAGGTGGAACGTCTGGGCCAGGAGGCTTATCACGAGATTCGTGAACGTGTTCCCCACGACCGTAGCCATAATCCTTGGGCTTAGCCCTCTCCTGCTCCTCGTCTACAGCCAGGTCATCCTCAGCCTGATGATCCCGCTCCCGATGATTCCTCTCGTGTACTACACATCCAAGAGCAAGTTCATGGGGGAGCTCGTGAACGGCAAGGCGATGGTGGTTCTTGCGATAGTCACCGTCGCCGTCATACTGGGGTTCAACGGATACCTGGTCACCGCGTTCTTCTGATGGGACCCGCCACTTCTGTCATCGCTTCGGAGACTCATCCAGGGCCGCCCTCTGTCGCCCGACTTCTCCTAACTCGAATGGGAAGACAACCCACTCCGAGACCGTTTCTAAGAAATAGTCCGGTTCCTCCCTGCTCCAGGGCTTCCTGAACATCACCGCAGTCTCCAGAGACTTTGGACCCTGAGCGAAAAGGTACTTCCTCATGAATGCCAAGGTGTCACCCTCGTCGACCAGGTCGTCGACCAACAGGACGTCCTTCCCGGCGACGCCCTCAGTAAGGGTCGAGAGGATCTTTGGAGGAGTCCTCTTCCCGATGTCGTTATAGGACTTCACGTTCACGAAATCAATCTTCACGTTCAGATGGTCTGAGACCACCATAGCCACGGGGATCCCTCCCCTCGCGATTCCCACCACTAGGTCGTAGTGCCTGCCGTTGGCGCGCACCTTCTCGGCGAGAGCCTCGGCAAGGTTACCGTACTCTGACCAGCCGATGTACCTGAAGTTGGGCATCCGTCGGTGTCGCCCTCCTTACGTAGTTAACTGTTAGAAAGAAACTTCACGGGATGATGTGAAGGCGTGGGCCGGGGCGGAGTCGGACCGCCGACTTTGGCGCGCGGATCGCTTCGCCGTGTAAGGGCGACGTCATAACCAGGCTAGACCACCGGCCCGAAGGGCGCGACCGTCCATCAGTAATAAGGCTTGGAGCGGCGAGGAGGCGAATCAGATTTTAACAGCCAACCAGAGGCAGAACACGGGATGACCAAGCCAGCGAAGATTGTCTCCGTGACCGCGAGGGAGGTGCTCGACTCGAGAGGGAACCCGACCGTGGAGGTAGAGGTGTGGACTAACGTAACCAGCGGCCGGGCAAGCGTCCCGTCCGGGGCGTCGACCGGAAGGCACGAAGCGCTCGAGCTGAGAGACGGGGACCCGGAGCGGTTCCACGGGAAAGGGGTGTCCAAAGCGGTGTACAACGCGGCGCATATCCTGGGTCCCAGGCTCAGGGGGCTTGACCCTACCAAGCAGAGGGTGGTTGACGACACGATGATCCGACTTGACGGGACATCGAACAAGGGAAAGCTGGGGGCCAACTCGATACTCGCCGTTTCCATGGCCACCGCCAGAGCCGCGGCAAACGGGGAGGGGGTCAGCCTGTTCGAGAAGCTCAGAAGAGCGAAGTCGTACACCCTCCCAGTTCCCATGATGAACGTCATCAACGGTGGGGAGCATGCGGGCAACGAACTTGCGGTCCAGGAGTTCCTCATCGAGCCGGTGCACGCGGGCTCGTGCTCAGAAGCGATACGGGTAGGTTCGGAAGTCTATCAGTCACTGAAGTCTGTCCTTACGGAGAAGTATGGGAGAGGAGCCATAAATGTAGGCGACGAGGGAGGGTTTGCACCCCCTCTGAGGTCGACCCGCGATGCCCTTGGGGCCATACGCGAAGCCATAACCAAGTCAGGGCACGGGGAAGCGGACGTGCGGCTAGGCATAGATGCCGCGGCCTCGGAGTTCTTCAATGAAAGGACGGGGAGGTATAGTATTGACGGGAAAACCTTGGAACAGGACGCGTTGGAAGACTTCTACTCGTCCTTGCGCGACGAGTTCGGACTGCTCACCCTGGAGGATCCCTTTGATGAAGAGGCTTTCGACTCGTTTTCTTCGATAACCAAGAGGCTCGGCACCAGAACGAGAGTGATTGGGGATGACATATATGTCACGAATGTACAGCGAATCAAGAAAGGAATCCAGACTGGGGCGACCAACGCCGTCCTCATCAAGTTGAACCAGATTGGCACCTTGTCGGAGACGGAAGACGCTGTCGAACTTGCGCGAGGTGCTGGTTGGACCGTAGTGGTCTCCCATCGGTCAGGAGAGACCGAGGATCCGTTCATAGCGCATCTGGCGACGGCCTTCGAATCGGATTTCATCAAGACCGGCGCTCCCGCAAGAGGAGAGAGGGTCGCCAAGTACAACGAACTCCTCCGGATAGAAGAAGGGCTCGGTTCAAAGGCCAGGTACGCTGGGAAGAAGTTCTAGACAGGCGCAGGGGGTGGGACGCTCGCCCGTCCTTGTCGGACGGGTTTCGAACCCACGAGTCCCGTTAGAGACACAGGCTTAGCAAGCTTGCGCCCGCGCGGCTGCGCCTTACCAGGCTCCCCGTCTAGGACTCTAGGCTACCCCTGCGCGAGAGCCAGCCGATTTCTGGACGATAAAAACTTGAGCGGCGGTAGCTCCTCCGGAGTTCTCCACCGCTCTCCGCCCCCATCTCACCAGGCTGGGAATCCCCCACGTAGACGAGGCAGCGTGGCCACGTCGCCATAGGGCTGCTCCCTCCCGGACCTCGCCCGGTTCGGCAATCAAGAGTCAAGCCCTCTCCTTCGAGAGGGCTGCCCCTCATGACCGCCCACCCCGGCGTGAGTTCGTCTTCCCTGCCCGGCGCGGGTGACGAGGAAGATGGCTTTACCCGGAGGTTACTGGCCTCTGCGTGAAGCCGGTTTCAGCACTCTCGAGGACGGCTACCCCTCGGACCCTACCCACCGCCGAACAGGTCGCCTGTAAGGGCTCGCTTTAAGTTTACCACACATGTCGAGTGGAACCTTCGAGACGGCTCGTGGCGCCGTGCAGGAGTGGGTCAGACCTCAGCGGGTAGCGACTTATGGCAGACGTGTGTGCTCCGCAATCGTGGCTTTCATCCTGCAGACGCTGCAGAGGCCGCCTGAAGATGGCTTTCCACACCGGGAACAGGGGACGGATTCCTTCTCCGGAGCACGGGCATAGTGAGAAACCACGTCCAAGCTCGACCTGAACATTACGTTCTTGATCCCTGGGTGTTTGGACTCCAATACGTTGAGGTGGTCCCTGACCTCGCTCCTCAGCCCTTCGTGCATATAGGGACAGCTAACGCTCTGGAACGGGACCCCTGCCTGATAGGCAAAGAGGGCGACCTCGGCCTCGTATATCTCCATGAATGGCTTAACCCTCCTCACAGGGAAGCTGTCATCAGCATAGGCCGGGTCGAGCCACCCGAGGCGGGCTACATCTCCGTGCATCAGGTTCAACATGAAGGTCTGGACGTAATCGTCCAAGTTGTGGGCAGTGGCCACCAACGAAGCCCTGACTCGGGTGGCTGCTTCGTCGATAGCCCTCCTTCTGAAGACACCACAGAAGCTGCATGACGAGACGTCCCGCTCCTCTTTCCAGTCGAGGGCCTCGTCGAGCGAGAAACCGAACAACTCCTTATAGGACAAGGTTACGTGTTCGATTCCCAGCTCTCGGGTCATGCGTTCGGCGTGCTCTATAGCCTCATCTCTGTAGCCCGCGACCCCTTCGTCTATCGATATCGCGACCAGGGGGTTCCTCCGTCCGGCGTAGAGCTCCGCGAGGACCTTGAGCAGCGAAAGGCTGTCCTTCCCCCCCGACACTGCCACTGCCACCTTTTCCCTCGGCCCAATCATCTTATACCTGGAGATTGTCCGCCGCGTCTTCTCGACTATTGACTCCATGAAGCACGACTTGCAGAGGGTCTCTCCAGAGTACTGCTTGGTATAGAACCCGCTCCCCCTGCAGCGTACGCATTCCATCTGCCGCCGTATGAGTGAAGGTCAGTATAAAGTCCCAACGCTTAAAGCGATAACGGCTTCCAGCCGACTTTGTGCAGCCTGAGAAGTACAAGAAAATCGAGTTCCAGTGGGGCCTGGTCCTTCTCAGGACCAAGCGATTCCAGTCCATCATGGATAGGCTGGGTTCTAGTAGGATTTCAAAGCCGACCGGGTGGCTCCTACTCTATGCGATGCCTGCCGCTGCCGCCTCGGGGTTCTATCTTTTCTTGAGCGAGTTGGGTATCCTGCTTTCCCCACGTGGGCAGGAGGTAGCGTCATTCGTGAGGACCCTGGGACCTCTGGCGAACATCGGAATACCCGGGATCAACCCCTACCTCCCTCTAGTCTACGGTTGGGTCGCTCTTGTTGTTGCAATGGTCGTCCACGAAGGAGCCCATGGCGTGATAGCCCGGAGCCTAGGCCTCCCGGTGAAGTCTTCTGGGCTGCTCTTCTTCCTCTTCGTCCCCGTCGGGGCATTCGTAGAAGTAGACGAGGGAGCGATGAAAGCCGCGCCCCACTCGCATTCGGGGAGGGTACTCGGGGCGGGCGCAGGAATCAACGTGCTCGTGGCGCTGCTGTGCCTCATCCTCCTCTTCGGCGTCACATCGACTATGCATCCAAAGGTAGACGGAGTAGCCATCGTCGGGGTCACTCAGGGATACCCAGCCCAGAAAGCGGGCATGACAGCGGGAGAGTTCATCCTGGCGGTCGACGGCGTTCACTACAGCGAACCTTCACAGCTGTCGAGTGCCTCATGGTACAAGATAGGAGAGAACGTTACGATGACAATATGGCACGGAGGGGCCATCAGTAACTACAGCCTGACCGTAGCGTCCCTCGAACTTAACAACACCCAGACGGGCCAGATCAGCGTCGTCCCGTACATCGGAGTGCAGATTATAGGGTACTCCGGACTGCAGCAGACGGCTTCTACCTACGCAGGGTCGTTCTTCACGAGGCCGGCTCTGTACTTGTGTATCCCCACGATACCCAACTGCGAGTCTGTCGTCCCGTTCTCCGGGAGCTTGGCACCCTACTATTCGTCGGCCCTGGGGGCAGGGTTGGTCCCTGTCGCTTCCCTGCTCTACTGGCTCTTCTTCATAGACTTCAACCTGGCCATATTCAACGCGCTCCCGATATACCCCCTGGACGGCGGGCAGGCCTTCTTGGTCGGGGTGAGGGCGCTGGGACGAGGGAAGTGGAGTGAAACGACCCTCATGCGGATAACCACTCTGGCCACCGTGGTCGTGGTCGCAGTCCTCTTCGGGGTCATCGCGGGGCCCTACTTCTTCTAGGGCGACCCGGCACGCCGACGGGGTGGCTCGTTAAATATCGGACGGGCGTTGACCGGTGATGTCGAGCATTCCACCTCCGCCGGGGGTCGAGAACCAGATTCAACAGTTCGCTCAGCAGTTCGTGACTACGACTACGTTCCTCCTCGGCGTCATAGATAACACCGTAATTGACGTCATGAGGGTGGCTTATGTTTCGCTGCTGATAGTCGGTATACTCCTGTATTACACCCACTCGGCTCAGAGGCTGGGGAAAGATCTGATAAAGGGTGGAGTGGCTTTGGCCATAATCTCAGAGTTCCTTGTCCCCTGGCTCGTCAAGCTCTGAGAGAGTATCTCAGCAACGCCACGATTCCTCCAAAGGAGGACACCTGCTTGCCGAACTCCATGGAAGAGTCGGCCAAGTACACGTTCCCCCCTTTCCCCTCAATAGTGTTCAGTGTGTCGACGAGCTGCGCCTCGTCCACCCCCGAAGCGAACACGTCGTCAGAAACCGCGCAGGCCTCCACGGCGCCTGTCGGAGCTGCCTCGGCGACCCTGGGAAGGGTGTAGGTAACCTTCGGATCTCCTGTTGAGACCCGTTTCACCACTTCCGCGACGAGCCGCTGCATCTCGACCATGACCGAGTCTCTGGCCAGCGACTGGAAGCCAGGGGTCTTGATGAGGGCCCGGACACCGTCGGAGCCTGTGATGTCCATCCCCTCTATTATCGCTACTTCTTTGCCCTTCAGCCTCTCCCTGACCTGGTTGGCCACGGCGTTCTTGAAGTTCCCGGGTCCGGCCAAGACGATTTTGTCTCCATCCTGGTAGACTTGGGCGACCGTCTCGGCGACCTTAGACAGGTAGGGTCGAGGACTCTGCTCTTCACCCATCTTCCCCCCGAGGCCTGACTCTGTCGTGGCCACGACTGACAGGTGCGAGCCGCTGAGCGTGCCAATCCCTGCATCCCTCCTGTCAACGGCGACGAGGATGAACCTCGCTGTGGAGCCTTCTGGCTGTCTGACGAGCCGGATGTCCAGCGGGGTCCACGTGCGCTTCCGAATCGTCAGGGCATGTCCAGGCGAGAGGGTAACTGAGTGGGACCCTGCCTTCGTCACGGTCTCGTCGCTGGCTTCGACTATTGTCCCCCTTACCCTGATCCTTTCGATGCTGCTGTCAAGGTGGATTTGATTCACGGAAAGAGCCAGAGCCACTTTGACCCTCTCGCCTCTGTCCGGCCTGGAGTACTCGTCCTCATTCTTGATGACCCGCGAGCTTCTGGTGACAATCACATCCCCCTTTGCGATCAGGCGCCGCAGGACCCAGAGGTCTTCCGCTGACTCGATTGTAAGAGAGCAGTAGCCGTGCTTCGGGTTGAACTCGTTTACAATCATTCTTGTCGCCCACCCGTGATCCCTATGTGGCGTGTCGTCACTATCCTGCGCCTCCCGTCAAGCTCTTCGGTCAGCTGCGCTACGGAACTCCATACGAAGCGCTTCCATGGGTCGTCGCCCTGCGCCGAGTCCCTAGTCAAGGCTGAGGAAGCCCTGCCCCCCCTCCTGAAGACGAATGCTTTCACACCCCTCCCGACCAACCTGATTACCTGCTGCTTATCAGTGAGAGGGCCATAAAACCTGCAGCACCTTTCGAGGAGTTGTCTATTGGAAGGATCACGACGCTCCGGCCACGGCGGCCCGGTTACTCGAGCCCGAGGTCTCTGAAAGTCCCGATTCTGACATCGTCTGGGACCGAGTTCAGTTCGCCAGTCCGATGGCCGATTATCCCCTTCACACCAACTCTAGCAGCCGACTCCACCAGCCTCTGGGTCACAATTCCGTCGAAGATCAGGTACTGGGCACCGCCAGTCCCTTCCATCTTCTGGACGAGCTCGCTAATGGGGAACCTCCCGATTTCCTGGAGCCCGGTATCGAGGAGTACGGCTTCCAGTGTCCCGTTGAGGTTCGGATAGATTTCGCGCGTCTTGACCACTACCGGCTCGTCAGGCTCTTCTTGGGCCTTCGAGGGCGGGGCTTCTGTCGTTCCTCCCCTCTGCCTTCTCTGGGGAGCTTGCGGCTCGACCTTTTCCGCCTTTAGGAGGTTGATTACGTCAATAGGAGTGAGATCCTCGACCTCTTTCCCTGTGGGGGCGTGTAGGACTTTCTCTACATGCATGACCTGGGCGAGCTCCTTCTCAATGAGCTCCCCTCCCCTGTCGCCGTCGAGCACCGCTATCAGCCTCTTCTTCTTCCCCAGTTCGATAATCGAGTCTGGGACGCTGGTACCCTCCAGTGCCACGACGTTCTCTATCCCAGCCCTCAGGAAAAGAACTACGTCCGCCCGTCCCTCCACTAGGTAGACCAACTCGGAGGAGTAGACCCCTGGTCCGGCTGGTAGGTTCTCCAGCCCGTAGTTAATGACCTTAGCCCTCTTGGTGGACTCCGTGACGTCCTTCAGAAGGTTCTCCCCCTCGCTGGAGGTCTTGGAGCTCCAGTCTCTAACTATGAGCTTGGCCCTGTCCACTATTTGCTTCCTCTTGACGGCTCTCACGTCCTCGATGTTCCCGACGGTGAAATGAGCGCTGCAGGGTCCGACCTTATCTACGCTCTCCACCGCCGCCGCGATGAGAGCAGCCGTTCCTATGTCGGTTGACATCGGGATTATGACCTCTCCCCTGGTCCTGTCGTTCTTGGACTCGAGGTTAATTTCTATTCTGCCGACCTTCCAGCTCTTCTGGAGCTCGTTGAGGTTCATCTCAGGGCCGAAGAGACCTTCAGTCTGGCCGAAAATCGCGCCGATTACGTCGGCCCTTTCTACGACCCCGTCTACTTCAAACCTGAGTCTGACTAGATACTTTACTATACCTGAATCTGGCAACTCCCTTCTCTCCGTTCACTTTCTGTTTCACTCGTGCTTAACGGTGTTAATCGTTAATTGAATCACACCGATTTTATCGGGGATATAAACTTCGTGTTTTCTTTGCGTGCCATTAATGAAATGGTCGAGTCAGCCGTTGTCCCCTCCGCTGCGGGACCGCGTCTCTCCCAGCCCATATAGGCCGCCGGACGCTTCGTTCCAACCAATGTCGTCGGCCTTCACGAACCTCTCGAGGTTCTCGATGTGGAGGAAGACGCCTCTTGAAGCCGTCTCCAGCCTTTTGCGCTCGCTCAGGGAGGTAGCCACCCCCTCGCGACCCAGTTTCTTCGTATATTTCGATGCCAGCCTTGCGCCCTCGCTGTCCAGGTCTGTTAGTATGATGACCTTCGTTGAGCCTTTCAGGGCCCACGGCCCGCTTCTGCCAAGGAGGGAGACGGTGACCATCTGGCCGCGGTACCCCAGCTTCCTCAGCGCCCTGCTGTCCCTCTGCCCCTCTACCAGGACGGCCCACCCCTCTTCAGATCTGTCGTTGAGGGACCTGACAAACTCCGAGAGGAAGGCTTTGAAGGCCTGGTAGACCCTTTCTCGCCTGTCGATCACCCGGTCCACCTTTTGGAGAGTGTTGCCCGTCTCTGACGAGCCCGGATCATGTCCCAGCTTTCAGCGGGGAGCATCACCGAGCCTCTTCAACGGGCAAACGGCTCCCGTCTGTCGCGCGGCTGGGTAAACCATCCGCTCATCAAAGCGTCTCCGCCTTCGCAGGTGGCCGTTTGCCGCGCTTTAGAACGAAAGCCGTCTGCGGCGGAAGCTCCCCGGCGCTATTTTAGGAGTTCGTACAGCACCGAAAGGTCTAGCTCGAACCCTGAGACTGGGACCCCCATCCCGAAGGCTTCGATGGCTTCGGGTTTCAGCTCCCCTACGAAACCGAGCTCCGTCTCTCCCACTCTGATTCCAGCGCACCTTCCCTGGGTGAAGGCCCAGTGGTCTACTGCGGGAGTCGCGATTTCCTCCTCTGAGACAAGGCGGCAGAGCGCGTCCAGGTACATCTTTGCTTCGGTGAATGACGACTGAGAGTGCGCCACCAGGCATCCCAGGTGCCAGGACTCGGCTACACCGCTTTCGGACCTTGAATAGGTTCTGCCGACTTCGTAGACCTTCTGAGGATAGTCGGACTTCACATTCCCAGTGAGCGCGGCCATGAGCGAAGGGATGAGCGAGTCCCTTAGCAGGGAATGATCCAAGCTCTTAGGGTCCTGGACCGCCACCCTGTCTGACGAAGGTCGCCGGAACAAGGAGTAAAGTGACTTCTCGTCGACCAACTCGTAGGTCATGAGCTCTACCATCCCTTCCTCCGCCATGACAGTGGACACCAAGTCGAGGAATTCTTCGAAGGGGTTGAAGGCACCTGGTTGCCCGCTCGGCGGATACACCGGTGCTATCTTGTCCAACCCATAGCCAAGGGCGACCTCTTCGGCAACATCTACCCGGTGCAGGAGATCGACTCTGTACCTCGGCCCCAAGGCTTTCCCTCCGCTCACGCCCATCCTGCTCTTCGCCAGAGCGCGAAGAACCTCCTTGCGAGACAGGTCGAGGCCCAGGACCGACCTGACCAGACCCAGGTCCAGGGGGATCCCTATGGGGGTGAGGTCGGGGGTAGCTCTCGCTCCGCTCTCATACTTCACCAAGACCGTCTTCAGGTTTCCGCCTGCCTCCGCCAGCGTGGTCGCCATGACAGCTAGCACGTCGTCCCCCGCAGCCAGATCCGTGCTCGTGACGTCCACGAAAAGGCGTTTCGTCTTCGTCGTCACCCTCGTCGCGTTTCCATTGATAATCGGCGGGAAGGATAGAACCGTCCCCTTCGAGTCACAAATTACTGGGAAGATCGTCCCCCCCGGGAGGGTTGGCCCATATGCCCGCCCCTCACTGGTGCTTGTCAGTATCGAGGCCATCGAGGAAGGCTCTTTCGCTCCCAGGGGGACGAACTCGAACGAAGCCGGCACCCCCCTGTAATACAATGGCGGGGAGATTGCGTCCATGTCGTGGAGGCCGATGGCTACCCTCTTCCGCTTCCTCCCGAGGCCGTTGTGTAGGTCCTCCTGGAGCGAGATCACCTGCCTGACATCTTCGTCGTCTAGTTCCAGACCCGCAACGACACAACAAGCGATGTATGGTCTTACGGACGAGAGTCTCCGGTCTACGCTCACGAACACCCCAGACGGCTTGGTGCGGAACATAGGTAGCCCCACTTCCTTACCAAGCAGCCCCCTCATGGCCCGCGCGATGCCGTAGTCCGTACCCAAGTCGGGCCTGTTTGGGCTGTACTCCACCCTGATGAAGTCAGTCCCGACCTCTTCGATATCCAGGCCGATGTAGGGGAGACGGTCGACTATCTTCCTCCGATTCCCCCCGACCATCTTCGTAAAGCGAGGGAACTCTAATCTAACTACCGGCAAGCTCTCTCCTGTTCCTGAGCCACGAGAGGTCAGACCCGTATAGGGCCCTCATATCGTCCAGGCCATACCTCATCAACATCAGCCGTTCTATCCCAGGTCCCCAGGCCAAGACCGGCACCCTTACCCCCAGAGGGACTGTGACCTCCGGGCGGAAGACCCCAGATCCTCCCAATTCAATCCAGCTTTTGAAAGCCCTTGAGTATCCCATCACCTGCAACGAGGGTTCAGTGTAGGGGAAGTATGTGGGCCATAGCTTCACGTCGGCCATCCCCAGCTTCTTGTAGAACTCTGTGAGGAACCCCATCAGATGCCTGACGTTGAGCCCGTTGCCTACCATGATCCCGTCCATGTGGTGGAACTCGGCGAGGTGTTTGTAGTCGAGGTTTTCATTTCTGTAAACCTTTGAAACGGCGAAGACCCGAGTCTCTCTTTCCTTCGACTCCGAAAGGGCCTTGACAGTCAGAACCGTGTTGTGAGTCCTGAGGACGAGGCGCCTCGCCTCGTCAATGCGCCAACTGTAGCCCCAGCCCCTGCTCCCCGTCTTCCATCCATCTTCGTGTGTAGCCGCGACGTTAGCGACGAGCCCCTTCCTAGCGAGACCCTTGTCAGACAGCCCAGCGAGGTAGAAGGTATCCTGCATCTCCCTGCCTGGGTGGTCCTGCGGGATGAAGAGGGCATCGAAGTTCCAGAAAGCCGGATAGACGCTCCCTCCCTCGAGCTCGGTGAACCCCATCGAGATGTAAGTCTCCCTGACCTCCTTGATGAAGTCCCTTACGGGGTGCCTCCGGCCCGGGTAGAATCGGGGTGCCTTGGCTTCCACGTCGATAGGCCTGAGCTTACTCTTCTTCCAGGACCCCGTGGTCAGGGCTTCTGTGGTCAGCCGGTCTAAGAACTCGCCCCCAGCGTCGGTTGCGGAGGCGCGCCTGCCATCGTCGGTGATGACTACCGTCGTGCTTCGGTTCTCCACCCGCCTGACTATCCCGCGCTTGAGCATGTCGGGAAGGAGGGAAGCCTGATCCGGCGGAAGCTCCCCCTCAGGCCTCCCGTCCTTCAACGACCCCAAAAGGGAACGGAGAGCCTTGGGTCCCTCTGCATTTCCGATCCTCACGGCAGGGACCGATTCTCCGTCCACCCTGACCCATCCGCTCCCCCTGGCCCTTCCTAGAGCGGCCGAGAACTCTTCAGGGGAGGCGAAGGCACCCTTGAGGTCCTCGACGGTTAGCAGACTCGTAGACTCGCTCACCTTGCGGACGAGCTCGAGTTCCGGGGGCTCTTTTTCGACCTCCAGCCTCCGTTCAACCGTGTTCCCGATGGTGATCAATCCCTTGGAAGAGAGCCACTGGAGGGCTCTCCTCACCTGGTCCTCGTTCAGTGAGGTGGCGCTGACAATCACTTCGAAGGGAGCCGACGAGAGGGGAGCCAGTACGGACAGAACCTTCCTCTCGAGGGGGTGGAGGGCGCTGGGCATGTATTGTTACCTTCCCTTCGAAGATAAGTAGTTCCTGCTCTTCGCTAGGAGGTCCTCGGCGTCCTTCGTCATGGCGTCTCGCTTCCTGCGGTGCTCTTCTAGGTATGTCTTGACGAGCCCGGTGACCTCCTGCTTGCACCCTCCGCAGAGCCGAGTCCCTCTGGTACACTCCTGGTTGACGATCTCCACGTGATGGTCATCCTTTGCGAAGTGGAAGCGGTAAAGGTCATAGACCGGGCAGATGTCAGGCCTACCGCCCAGGCGGCGCTGCTCCTCGACTGTGTCCCTCCCGCCAGTGAACGCGGTCGAGATTTTCTTGGAGGCGTCCTTCGACCCGCTTTCCAGCGTGATGAGGGAGTCGGCCGCCCTCTTGGACATCTTGTCGGAGCCGTTAAGGCTCAGCATAAGGCGGTGATAGATCGAAGAAGGAGGGACGAAGCCATACTCCTCGTGATACCTCGCAGCAAGGTCCCTCGAGAGCCTGATGTGAGGGTCCTGGTCAGCCCCGACCGGGACCAGCACCGGCTTGGGCCCGCCCAGCTCGGGGAGCTGCGGCATCAAGATGTCTCCCGCTTGGTACAGCGCTGACATGTAGAGTCCTATCTGCCTCTCGCCGTAGATGGCCCTGAGCATATTGTTGGTGACCCCCTTCGAGAACACGGTCCCGAGTTGCAACACTTTCAGGTTCTCGCTCTGGAGATAGACCACCGCCCTGTCGGGGTCTAGGCCGAGTGCGAGTATGTCGGCCACGTTCCTGATAGCGATCTTGGAGGTCTGCTGGAACGAAAGCCCGTTGTCTGCGTAGGCTTCGACGTCGGCGATGGCGTAGTAGACCGTCGCTTTTTCCGACAAGGACTGAAAATACACCATGTCGTCGGCTGTCATCTTCGTTCCGAGATGGAAATCCCCCGTGGGCTTAATGCCGCTCATTACGGCGTAGGGCCTATGGGCGTCGATGGCGTCGAGGACTCTACCAAGGTCCCGCTGACCGAAGTCGATTCCGCGGCTGAGGTGAGGGCTGGGGGTCCTGAAGCGCGAGAGGAGTGAGGCTACTGGCTCGATTCCGAACTCAGACTGGAGTCTGGCATAATCCTTGACCGAACTGGTCCCCCATGGGTCGAGCCTTTCCTTCTCCACACTACTTTCGCCTGGCCGCCTTCGGATATAACCACTCCTCGAGGGCCTCCTTCAGCCGGTTAGGTTCCCAATGACCCTTCCCTGCGGGTCGATCTCGCCCTTCCTTATCCTCGTTGAAGATATCGGCTCGGAGTCTTCAGCCAGCACGTAATTCACGACCACCACCTTGAGGGGAGGGAACCCCTTCTTCCTGCGAAGGGCGTTTGCCAAGGAGACCCTCTTGGCGGTCTCTCTGCTGACCACGATTGCCTCCACCTCGGGGGATGCTATCCCCGGCCCGAAGTAGTCGTCAAGCTTCGCTACCAGATGCTGCCTTCCAGGGAACCTCTCGCTGATGAGCGCCTCTAGCGCCATCACCCTTTCCTTGTAGCCCTGGTCAGGGGTTTTCCCCTCACTTCGGGCGAATTCATCTGAGGTCACCCCAATGACCACGCGCTCCCCTACCTCGAAGCTCTTGGTGATCAGGGCCAGGTGACCCAGATGGAGATGGTCGAACGTCCCTCCGGTAGCCACCGTCTTGAACTTCAATGCCTCCGCCACTCTCCACAAATCAGTTGAAATAGCACAGGCGCTGCAGGTGGCACAAACACCATAAAGGATTTGTGAAAGAATGATACTAGTCCCCGAAGAGTACAGGAAATCTGGCCAGATCACGAACCAAGTGAAGGCTGTGGTCAGGTCGGCTGTGAAGCCCGGGGTGGGTCTTCTTGAGATCTGCGACTTGGTGAAGACAGAGGTCGAGTCGAGAGGAGGGAGCCTGGCTTTCCCCACTGGGGTAGGAGTCAACGAGATGACAGCCCACTACGCGCCCCAGAACGGAGACGCCACGACCGTCAGGGAGGGGGATCTGGTCAAGGTGGACTTCGGCGTCCACATAGACGGTTACGTGACCGACACGTCTGTGAGTGTGACTTTCAACCCAGAGTACAACCTCCTCCTGGAAGCGACTGAGAGATCTCTCGAGGCGGCCGTGGCCACCGCGAGGCGGGAGCCGAGGACGGGGGAGATAGGGAGAGAGATTCACCGAGAGGCTGCCAGGTTCGGGTTCAAGACCATAGAGAACCTGACAGGACACACTGTGGACAGATGGGTGGTCCACGCGGGGAAGAGCATCCCTAACCTGTACATGCCAGGTATGCAGTCCCTCAAGAAGGGCGACGTCTTCGCCATCGAGCCATTCCTTACGTTGGGCTCGGCGGCGGGGTACGTGGTCGATGGAGATTCGAGGACGATTTTCTCGATAGTGGCAAGGAAGAAGACCGGAGTGCCTGAGCTCGACGGGTTCGCCGATAGGGTCTGGGCTGAGCGCAAGACGCTCCCCTTCACCCCCCGCTGGTATGCCGAAGAATACGGGAGCAGGAGGCTCCCGGAAATCATCGACCGGCTGGTGGCCAAGAGGATTGCCAAGGCTTATCCCGTTCTGGTGGAGGCTTCAGGGAGTCCCGTGGCGCAGTTCGAGCACACCATGGCCCTCGACGACGGGGGCCTTACAGTCCTAACCTGATGGCTTCTGACCTTCGGCGTAGACCAAGCTGACCCTGGTCGAGTTACCGCACTTCGAGCATTTCGCCGCCTCCTTGGTGACGTAGTCGCCGACAGCGAAGGCCCTCTTGGTCTTCTGACCGCAGGCGGGACACTCTTCAATTGTGTAGACTAAGAGCTTGGTCTTTTTGTCAGGACCGGGAACGGAGCTCATCATTGTGCCACACCGAGGGTGTTGCCTATGCCTGCGACGACGACGTCGTCCCCTTCCTTCGTCTTCTCCTCTATCACCCTGTTGAGGACCTGGGTGACCTTGTCGGCCGCTTCTGCTATCTCCTTCCTCATTACGGTGATCGCTTCAAGTAGGCTCTGTTTCACGAGGATGGCATATAGGGGAACCTTCGCCTTGGTGGCAGCCTCTTCAATCTGGAACTTCTCGACCCCGATGCCTCCGATTGCAGCACCCACCCCTTCCGCTATCTCGCCTGTCTTCTCCCCTTCCAGCTTCAGAGCCGCGTCAATCATCACTATGGCGCTCGGCTTCACTCCCATCTCACCGACAATCTTCTGTATGGCCACCCCGGGCTGGCCCACATAGGCCATGGGTCCGTCCGCCTTCAGCACGTAGAGGTTCCTCCCTTTGTACTCGGTGACCGCCATCACAGTGTCCTTGGCAACGACTCTCTTGTCCTTGCCGGCCATTAGCCTGGAGACAACGACTGGCCCGATGCCATCACCGACCGGCTGCCCCATCTTGAACGAGTCGGTGGCGTTGAGCAGTGCGTCAGCTTCTTGGATTATCATCGGCATCAGCATCTGGAGCTGTACGAGTGTGAAGTACGAGTTGGTCTTCTTCCCAAGCAGATAGAAGTGGCGGACAATCTTGTGTATCTGGTTCAGTGACGTAGCGACCTCGAGGAGGTTCTCCGAAATAGATACGGTCACCGGATTGTTCTGGTTCAGAAGCGCCCCCACCTCTGCCCTGACCCGGTCGTTGTTGGTAGTGACTATGTGGTCTACCTTGCCGACAAGGCCGTTCGGGTCCATGTCCACCGGCATTATCGTGACGTAGTCCAAGAACTGGTCGACCCTCTGGGTCGGGTCGTTGGGAGCCTTTCCCACATTCACCAAGTAGTCGATGGCGTCCTTCCTCGCCTTGTCTTTCATCACCTTGAGCTTATTCAGCCCCCTGCTGATTTCGCTGAGTGCCAGATATGACTGAATCCTGGTCTGGTAGAGGAACGTCAGTGCGAAGAAGGCAATCCAGATCAGAGTGACCAGAGACGAGGTGTCGAACCCTGGGACCGCCTGTAGAACGTTACTGGAAGGGACAAACACTAGACTTTCAAAAATTGAAGCCGCGAACCCGGACTTAAATGTTCTGTATGAATGACTCGATTCTTTGATTGTGAAAGGCGCCGGCACCTCGGCTTCCCGACTCCTCTCGGAAGTCAGTAGCACCGGGGCGACGCGCGGTTTGACTTCTCCCCCTCTTGCGAGTCTGGGTTCGGAACGAGTCCAGGTCGGACCCACGCGCTATGGCCGGCTGAATGGCTCTTTTTTCGCAGGGGATTTAACTGTTTCAGCCGTCCCGTGCAAGATACCATGATTTGAGAGAGAATTGCCTCCTCCGTGATCGTGGAAACGGGTTCGCCGCGGACCTAGGCGCAGGATGGTTCGGCCTCATCGAGTGATGCTTTCTGGGAAGATACAGTCGCCGATGAAGCCCTTAAGAAAACGCGCGATAGGCCCAGAGAACCGTGCAGAGGAAGCTCCTGGACATCCTAGCCTGCCCCATAGACAAGCATTATCCGCTTGATATGCTCGAGTTCAGCCTTAGGGGCGGAGACGTGATTGTCGAGGGCGTCCTCGTCTGTTCCAAGTGCGGGAGGTACTACCCCATAATAGACGAAATCCCAGTCATGCTCCCAGACAGCCTGAGGAACAGGGAGGAAGACCTCGCGTTCCTAGAGAGGTGGAACCTGAAGCTCCCGGAGAAGGTGGTCCATGGGGGCAAGCCCTGGAGCCTATGACTCCTCCCGAAAACACCCACGAAACCCTAAAGCCACCAGTGGGTCGCCCCGGGGGCCGTGATGGGGGTATAGCCCAGATGGTATCCATGCGAATGGTTACTCGGGCAGCCAGGCAGGGCGACAGGCTCCAGTGAGACCAATGGCTGACACGGAAACGTGGATGACTTGACATTGGAGCTGCCGAAGAGACCTGTAGACCGTCGGTTCAAATCCGACTACCCCCACCACCCAACGTGCGCGTCGAAGGGATATTCAGCCGGGAAAAGAACAGCTGGGGCTAGGTTACGCCACCCAGTTTGAGGCCCGCCGCTAGGTTCTCGGCCTGGATCGCCGTTTGCCTCGCCACTTTGCTTCTTACGGCGCCTAACTTCCCCAGCCTGCTTGGGCAGTCACTCGGGGACACCTTCGGCAGCGTCTTCCCCGCCATCCCCTTCGCTGCACTCTTACTCCTCATCCTCGCCCTAAGGTGGGGAGAGCTACGGGACCTCCTCCTGAAGGAGGAAGGATGGAAGTCCGAGCCTACGACAAGGGTGATTGGAGTGGGAACCATCGTCGCGCTCGCCCTCTTGGAGCCCGTCACAGGCCAGAATGTGGCAGCGGCAGGAATAGCGGTAGTCCTTACCGTCTATGCGGCATCTTTGGCCGTCAACCCTCTCACGAAACGGTTCCTCCTCCCCTACGCCGCGATATATGCTACCGGAGTAGGTGCCCCCACTGTCCTCCAGTGGGCCTTCGGAGAGCCGCTCGCCTATCTATCTTCAGCCATCTCTTCGAGGCTCATCGACGTCTTGGGTTTCCCTGTCGCGTGGCATGGGACAGAGTTTCAGTTCGTCTCCAGAACCGGGGGTGTGATAAGCGGGGTCGTTGCCCCCGGCTGCTCCAGTATCATCTCCGTCACTACCTTCCTGGGGCTGCTGGCTCTCATGCACCTGGACATGAAGAAGGATTTCCGCTCTACGGCGACCCTGGCCCTCGCAGGGATAGCGGCGCTGACCATACTCAACGCTGTCAGGATAATGGTGTTGTTGTGGGTCGGTTACGTGGACGGTTCGGCCGCGTTCTGGGGGGTGCACAACTGGGTGGGATATGCGTTCTTCCTCGGGTTCTATCTCGCGGTGCTCCCCGTCTACTCCAAGATGGGGAGGGGACCGCGGGCATTTCCCCCGATGCCGGAAATGCCGTACACGCCCTAAATCAGATCCGGTTACTTGCCGTCCGAGCGTTTCGTATCTTACGGAGGTCGTGCCAGAATGCGCCTTTGAGGCCGGGGTTACGGAGGACCGCTGCCGGATGGTAGGCGCTGAGGTATCTCCTCCCTTGCATCTTTACGACCTTTCCTCTGACGCTCCCCAGGGAATCAACCCCCAACAGGGTTCTTGATGCGGTCCTCCCCAGAAGGACAACAAAGTCAGGGTCAACGAGCTCCAGCTCTCGGGAGAGATACGCGCCTCTGCAGATGTCGATTTCGTTCCTGGTCGGAAGCCTATTCTTCGGAGGCCTGCACTTCACGACGTTCGAGATGTAAGCCTGCTCACTCGCCACCCCGACCGAGTCGAGGGCCGAACGCAATATCCTTCCCCCTCTACCCACGAACGGCCTGCCGCTGAGGTCTTCTTCCCTCCCCGGCGCCTCCCCCACCAAGACTATCTTGGACCGTCCGGATCCCTCGCCGGGAACCGCGTTGGTCCTTCCTTTTGCCAGAGGGCAGAGGTGGCAGTTCCTCACCTCGACTGCCAGTGCCTCGAGCGTGTCGGTCTTCAACGGCGGTTCGACCGTGGTTCTCCTTCTCCGGTTAATTAATGGAGCCCGACGTGTAACCTCACCTTCGGTGGAACCTTGGGACGCATAGGACGAAAGTTCTTCCAGCGGTACACTCCGACTGTGGCGAAAGAGCTGATAGGGTCGCTGCTCGTAAGGAGGATAGACGGAGAGACCCTTTCAGGCGTAATCGTCGAAACGGAAGCTTACCGAGGACGGGAAGACCCCGCGAGCCACGCCTATAGAGGCAAGACCCCCAGAAACGAAGTCATGTTCGGGCCGCCCGGTCATGCCTACGTCTATTTCACGATGGGGATGCATTACTGCCTCAACGTAACCACGGAACCGGTGGGAAATGCGGCAGCTGTCCTCCTGAGGGCGATCGAGCCCGCCAAAGGTATGGGACTTATGTCTAAGAACAGGGGGATCGCGGACGTCCAGAGGCTCGCCTCTGGGCCTGGCAACCTGACCAAGGCGATGGCGATCGACAGGAGCCTCAATGGGGAAGACCTAGTGACGTCTGACAGGCTGTTCCTCGAGAGCGGCAGGCCGGAGGCGTCCATACTGGCGACTTCCAGGGTCGGCGTGTCGGCGGGGAGGTCGAACCCCTGGCGGTTCTTCTTGGAGGGGAGCAGGTTCGTCTCAAGAGCGCGGCCGGCGGCCGCCCCCAGAACCCATAACTAACTCAGGCTTGGACCGAAAAATGTGGGGTCGTCGGCTAGTCTGGTCTAGGCTTCAAGCCTTGGGTGCCCCCGCGGGCCGAGTTCGCTTGAGATCCCCGGTTCAAATCCGGGCGACCCCACTAAAACACAATCAAAGCTTCGACATTCCTCGTATCGCCGGGGACCTGCCGGCTAACCCTACGCCTTCCGCGAGCCAAATAGTCTGCACCTTCGGCTGGGTCTCCCCGGACTTTACCGACCATGTCGTCGCATGTGTTGATGTCAGACAGAAGACTTTGATTGCAGAAGTCGGCGTGGCATCGGCTGGGCACGTCCGCCTAGCAGCAGAAAATCTTTTGACTATCTGTCCACATAGGTTGATATAGTTACTCTAGCCAAGCTGAATGGGTTGCAGGCTGCGCCCCGCCGGGTCAAGACCATTTACAGCGTGATCGCTTCTCCACAGAGACTTGAGATTCTGAGGATTCTCAACATCAAAGGGCCCCTGACCTACAGCGCCCTGAAGACCCTGGCCGGGTTCAAATCGAAAAAGGAGTCGGGGAAATTCGCGTATCACCTCAGGAAGCTAGTGAAACAGCTGCTCATCCAGTTGAACCGGCAGGAACGCAAATACACGGTCACCAACCTAGGGAGGCTGGTCCTTAACCTGACAAGGCAGATAGAGGAGCAATCGCTGGTAGAAAGCGGCAAGCTCTATGTCAGGACATCCCATCAGACCATGGAAGAGTTCAACGCAAACAAGATACTCCAGTCGCTGGTGAAGGAGGCCGGGATGCCGGTGGAGCTGGCCCAGAAGATAACCAGCGAAACCGAGTCGAGGCTCTACAAGTTCCAGACCCAGTACCTTACGGCCCCCCTCATCCGCGAGATAGTCAACGCTCTTCTGGTCGAGCATAGCATGGAGGAGTACAGGCACAAGCTCACCAGGCTCGGGATGCCGATCTATGACGTCACCCAGCTCCTGGGGAAGGTGGGAGACGACGGCGGGAACGTGGAGGCGCTAGTCCATCAGACGGGGAAGCAGGTCTTCTCAGAATACCTTCTGCTGGAGCAGCTTCCCAGAGACGTGGCCGACGCTCACCTTTCAGGGGACATTCATATCACGAATGCGGGTTCCTGGGGGCTCACTCCCGACACAGTCTTCGTAGACCTCCTTTCGATGAAGCCAGCTGGGCTTAACCCCAAGGGGAAGATTGCTAATGCTTCGATGATTCCTGGCCCAGAGAATGCCGAGAGGGCCCTGGGGATAGTCCTCAACCTCGCCTCCATGCTCACCAGGGAGGTCTCCGATGAAGTGGCCTTCAGGAACTTCATCCAGTATGTGGGTCCGTTCTGCAAGTCGAGGGGGAAGAGGGAACTGGAATCGCTGCTGCTGCGGTTCTTCGAGACGGTCGGGTCTCCGGTGGCGGGCGCCGTCGGTCCAGCCATCAGCCTTGACCTGAACCCCTACAAGCACGACGATGTGGGCCGGGAAGTCCTGGACAAGGTCGTGGATGCGGCTTTGGGCGCCTATAGGACCTACGTCGAAGAGACCCCCAGGCCAGAAGTCAGGCTCCTGCTTGCCAAGCCGAACAGGGTCGACGAGACCCAGACCCTGAAGGATGCCGCTTCGATAATCTTCAACGGCGGGAGGATAGCTTTCTTCTCCACCGACCAGAGGAGGAGCTTTCTAGGACTGAACGCCAATGTCCTGTCCCCGGAATCTCAGGCGGACAACGTAAGCGTCCTGTATGGGCTCAGCCTGAACCTCCCAAGGCTCGCCTACGACTCCAACCAGGACGAGACATACTTCAGGGCGAAGCTCGCCCTTCTCATCGGGGTGGCGTCAGATGCCTTGTCAACGAGGAGGAGGCTGATTGAGAGGACTCTCAAGAGGGGACTCCTGCCTTCGCTCGCGTCGGGATCCGACGGGGTCACCTCCGACACCATGCCCCTCATCATGAACATGGTAGGGCTCGACGAGACCCTGGCCAGTTTGATACGGGACCCGACTACGGCTTCAAGGTACGACCTTGCCGAGAAAATAGTTGGGACGGCAACACAGGTTGCAGAAGACAAGTCCACCAAGATAGACAGGCTCGGGGTGGCCATGCTTGATCTGGATGGAGCGTCTAGGCTCGCGAGCTTAGACGCGGAGAAGTATGGGAAAGCCAACATTCAGCCCCTCATGAAAGGAGCATACACCCAGGCTCCTAGGCTCCAACTAGCGGACCTGGAGGTCCCAGAGAAAGTAGACTATATGGCAAAGTTAGCCGCGGGCCTTCACGGCGGCATGTCAGTGGCACTCGACGGATCAGCGGAAGAAGTCAGAGGGATTTACAACCTGATACTCAACGCGACCCCCAAACTCCCCTACTTCAAAGTGGACAGGACGATTTCGGTCTGCAGGAACTGCGGAGCGAAGCTCCCGCAAGGCGCAACCAGGTGTCCCCATTGCAGGTCGGTTGCCATGTCGCAGTATTCGACCGCGTCCTAGGGCCGCGAACGTGCTTTACTTTTTGTCAACAAGAGTTTACCGCTGAGCACTTCATGTCAGTCCCCGACGCCGTGACCCTCCAGTTCGAAGGTCAACTAAGAGTCAGCCAAGCCTGAAATATATGCTATGGGCGATGGGTGGGAGGCAGAAGTTATGACGTCAATCGTTGAGAATCCACGAGACTCTCCGGATGTAGGAGAGGAAGTCAAGGGGGAGGTCAAAATCCCGGTGGAGACCCTAGCTGCGTTCGGAGGAGACGAACTGCGAGCTCGGGTCTTCTATGAGAAGTATGCGTTGAGAGACGCGTCGGGCAGGCAGACCGAGAAGGTTCCAGCCGACATGTGGCGGAGGGTAGCCCAGGAACTTGCTTCTGTCGAGAAAGATGAGGCAACGAAGAAGGAGTGGGCAGGTAGGTTCTACTGGTTGCTTGAGAACTACCGGTTCGTCCCGGGAGGGAGGGTTCTGTTCGGGGCTGGACAGACGCGCAAGTCCACGCTGTTGAACTGTTACTTCTTCAAAATCCGTGAAGATTCGATTGAAGCCATCTTTGACTGGTGCAAGGAGGCGGCCAGGACCTACAGCTTCGGTGGCGGGGTGGGGACAGACATCTCCGTCCTGCGGCCCAGAGGGGCCCCAGTGAACAACTCGGCCATCTATAGTTCCGGGTCGGTCTCATTCATGGAGCTCCTCTCCACCACCACGGGGACCATCGGCCAGGCCGGGAGGCGCGGAGCCCTGATGATCACTATCCGGGTGGACCACCCGGACGTGATGGACTTCATCAACGTGAAGAAGGACCTCAAGAGAGTCAACTACGCCAACATTTCAGTGAAGATAAGCGACGACTTCATGAGGGCCGTGGAGACAGACGGGGACTTCCTCCTCCATTTCAAGAACGAGAAGGTAGAAGTGAACCGGACCGTGAGGGCGAGGGAAGTCTGGAAGTCCCTCATCAAGGGGTCCTGGCAGTCTGCCGAGCCCGGGGTCCTGTTCTGGGACGCCATCAAACGGGAGTCGACCACAGAGTACAACGGCATGGAGGTCCAGGGGGTAAACCCGTGCAGCGAGCAGACCCTTGAGAGCTATGGGTGTTGCTGCCTCGGGTCGGTCAACCTCAGCGCTTTCGTGAAGGACCCGTTCACTGAGAGGGCGAGCATAGACTGGGACCAGCTCACTAGGGCCGCCCAGTACGGCGTGAGGTTCCTGGACAATGTCCTCGACTACAACGCGGAGAGGCACCCCCTAAGCCAGCAGAAGGACGCATCCCTCTGGAGCAGGAGGATTGGGGTGGGAATAACGGGGCTGGGAGACATGCTGATCAAGCTCGGCCTGAAGTACGACGACGACTCAACCATTGAGTTCGTCGACCACCTGTTCGAGAAGATCAAGAACGTCTTCTACGGTTACTCCACTGAGCTTGCGAAGGAGAAGGGGAGCTTTCCCGCCTTCGACGCGGCCAAGCACCTAGCGCAGCCATTCATCTCCAGACTTGATGAGAACGTCAAGGAGAAGATCAAAGCCCAAGGGATAAGGAATGCCGCCGTCACGACAATCCCTCCGGTGGGGTCTGGGTCGATACTGGCGGGGACAAGCAGTGGTGTGGAACCGGTGTTCGCCCTCTTCTACACGAGGAGGAGCAAGTCCCTCAGTGAGGGGGAGTTCAAGGTCTTCCACCCACTGGTGAGGGAGTACACAGCCGCGACCGGGGCGAAGGAAGAAGGCCAGCTCCCGAACTACTTCGTCACCGCCCACGAAATCAGGCCCGAGATGAGAGTGAAGATGCAGGCCACCATCCAGAAGCACATCGACACGGCCATATCGAGCACTGTGAACCTTCCTGAGGAAATCACCCCCGAAGAGGTCGAGAAGATCTACCTGCTCGCCTGGAAGATGGGGTGCAAGGGCATAACCGTGTACAGGGAAGGGAGCAGGGAAGGAATCCTGGAGACCGAGAAGGTGGCAAAGAAGACCGAAGTACCGAGGGCGGCGGCTGCCTTCGAAAGGCCCAAGGTGATGGAGGGAAAGACCATGAAGTTGAAGCTCCCCCAGGGGAGCATCTACCTCACGGCAAATCTCGAGGACGGAGAAATCAGGGAGGTCTTCGTCACCCTAGGCAAGTCGGGAGCCGACGAGAATGCCGACGCTGCCGCGTTGGGCCGCCTGATCAGCCTCTACCTCCAGCACGGAGGGGACATCAGGAACGTAATCTCCACCCTGAAGGGGATCAAGGGGAAGTACGTTTCCTGGGATGGTGGGACTCAGCTCCAGTCAATCCCTGACGCTATCGCGAAGGCTCTGGAAATCCTGACCCTGAACCACGTGGTGAAGGAGTCCGGGTTCGTGGCCGAGCCGAAGCATGGAGCGGGACCTAGCACGGGAACCTGTCCAGACTGTCATGAAAGCACTCTCGTGTTTGAGAACGGGTGTTACCACTGCAACACGTGCGGCTACAGCAAATGTGAGTGAGCCCCTGAGCGAGGGGCTCTCACCCCCGCCCGACTGAGACGGTGAAAATGCGGCTAACCTCGGCCATTAGGTCTGTAGTCGCTCTGGGCGTAGACAGAAGTCACGAAGTCAGCTTCAGTATCGCCCTGGCGACTTCGCCGTCAGACTGCTCGAGGGCCGCCACTGCCTTTTCCTTTGACGCCCCCGTCTGCTGCTGGACCAGAAGGATGTCCTCCTCGTTGAACGTCTTCTTCTCTAATTCGACCTCCTCGACCTCCCCCATGACTTGGAACACCCGCTGCCCCTGGGCGTTGACCTCCGACACCGATGCCGCAGTGATGTGCAACTCCTTGTCGGGGGTCCTGATAACGACCTCCTGGACGTTCGGAATCTCTTTCATATTGATTCCGAGACGATCCATCATGCGCCGCGCGTTCCTGTTGTCCATCTTCATTGCTCTAGGCCTGCTCTGACCTTGACGGCGACCCCCGACTTAAACAATGCCATGTGAGCCCCTGAAAGCACGGCCGTGCCGACCCCCACTACCCTACCTTTTCCGTCGACCACCGCGACCTCCCCCCTCGGCCTGACGTCCTTCCCGACGCGGCTGACGAATTTGCAGAACACGGATTTCCCTCCCTTCACGAATTGGACGGCGTCGTCGGAGACATGGACGCAGTTCTGGCGGAAGCGGGGGCTTCTGGAGAGCATCGCGGCGCCGTAAACGGTGAGGGCAAAGGCTCCATTGGCCTTAACGGTGGCGAAGAGCATCCCTTCGTGGTGCACGAGCTTCACTCTCCCAGACCTCCGTGAGAAATACAAGCGAAAGCCCTGGCGTGGTAGGACTCGGCTCACCCCCTCCCCGAACAGGTAGTCTACCATGAGGGATAGCCTCCTAATATCAGAGGGTAGGCTCAACGCGGGAGCCGGGCAGCGGGACAATAAAAGCGCGGTCGCATCCTCGTAAGCGTTCATCTAGGCATTTGGCGCGGGGCAAGGCGATGACCCCCATGAGCATCAAAGTGCTGCGGCTCGGTCAGAGGTATGTCCGGGACGACAGGACCCTCACCCACCTGTGCCTCGTCTCAAGAGCCATGGGGGCGGAGTGCATCTACCTCGAAGATGCTGAGAAGGACGTCACGGCCACCCTTGAGGAAGTGAACAGGACCTGGGGAGGCGACTTCCGGGCGGTGTTGGGGAGGCCATGGAGAGAGGTAATCAAGGAGGCAAAGAGGGAAGGCAGACGTGTGGTCCACCTCACCATGTACGGGATACCCATACAGGAAGCAGTCGTACAGCTGAGGGGTCTGGACAAGGTCCTGCTGGTAGTCGGGGGACCCAAGGTCCCTGGGAAGATGTATCACGAGGCTGACTTCAACGTCGCCGTGACCTCCCAACCCCACTCTGAGGTCGCGGCCCTGGCTATAGCCCTGCATGAGATGCAGTCCGGAGAAGAGCTTAAGAGGACGTTTGAAAAAAGTAAACTAAGAATCTTGCCAACCCCTCGGGGCAAGAAGGTTGTAGAAAATTGAAAATCGAATATGAAGATACCTTTGTGAAGGTAGCGGGACTCATCGGGGGTCCTGATTACATCAGGGTGGCTAGGGCGCTGCTCAACAATGAGAACGCGACCGACGAAGAGATCGCGTCGGCTACGGGGCTCAAGATAAAGACGGTCAGGAAGGCGCTCTATGATCTATTCGGCCGCAGCCTGATCACGGGCGTCAGGGTGAGGGACCCGAAGAGGGGATGGTTCGTCTACAGGTGGAAGGCCCAGAGAGACCAGACTGATGGCTTCATCCAGACCCAGAGGAGAAAGGTGCTGAACAGGCTGAGGCAGCGGCTCGAGTACGAAGAGCTGCACGAGTTCTACCATTGCGGGACGCCCACCTGCCTGACCAGGACCTTCGAGGACGCCATGGAGAACTTCTTCAAGTGTCCCACCTGCGGGAAAGCGCTCAACAGGCTGGACAACACGGAGCTAAAGGACGCCCTTCGGTGGAAGATCAACCAACTGGATGAGGAACTGTCCAAGTGATCCCCTCCGAAGAGGAGGCGGTCGCGCTTCACAGGAAGCACGGCAGCGACGAGAGAATAATCCGCCATTGCGAAGCGGTGGCCTGGGTCGCCAGGGTTCTCGCCGAAGAGTTCGAGCGCGGCGGGAGGAAGGTCGACGGGAAGGCGGTAATCGCCGCTGCGGCGCTGCATGATATCGGCAGGTCTCAAGTCCAGACAGTCAGACATGGGGTCGAAGGCGCTGAAATCGCGAAGAACGAGGGAGTCGACGCCAGAGTGGTGGAGATTATTAGGAGACATGTGGGGGCAGGAATCTCGGCCGAGGAAGCGAAGGACTTGGGGCTCCCGGACTTCGACTACATCCCGAGGACCGTGGAGGAGAGGATAGTCTGCTTCGCGGACAAGCTGGTAGATGGGGACAAGGTGAGGCCGTTCGAGGCGGAGGTGCACAGGTTCGTCGCCAAGAAGCACGATGTAGCCAGGCTCATGAGACTGAAACGAGAGCTCCAAGAAGAGCTAGGCGAAGACCCGGAAAAGGTCGTGTTCGACAAGATAAAATAATCATGGGCGATACGGCCGAAGGTTGGCCTCATGCGTCTGCAAGGTTTGCAGGCACAAAGACTACGAAAGCTGTTCGAAGTGCACGTGCTGCAAGTACCAGCGGGCGGCCTGCATACAGGTGCAGGTCTAGCGACCTGCAGGCAAGACTTAAGGGATAACCGTTAGGAGGCTTCTTTAGCGAGGTGGGGAAGCCAGACCCCCTGTGGGGGTAAGGATCATCCCGGCGGGCTCATAACCCGCAGAGCGGAGATCGGGCGAGAGCTCGACCGTGCGTTCAAAAGGGGAGTGATCCCCTGAAATTCCTCCCCTCGCTATCTCTCACCACTCTCGCTACGCATTTTACAACCCCTTTCGAGGGTGGATATGTTTGACCGGCGATTCTACGAAGTCAGTCCATGGAGGGGAACGCCTCGACCCTCAGACAGGCTCGCTGACCGTCCCGATCTATGAGACATCCACCTTCGGATTTTCGAGGGCCGAAGACGTCCCCGTGGCCGTCGCCGGCTCAGGAGAGAAGGGGTACACCTACTCCAGGTGGGACAATCCGACGGTGGTGGCTCTGGAGAAGAAACTGGCCGTCTTCGAGCGCGGTGGCGCCGGCGCTGCCTTCTCGTCCGGGATGGCCGCCATTACCACTGCTGTCTTCGCATTCTTGAAGAAGGGGGCGCACATCCTGGCGATAAGAGACCTCTATGGCGGCACCTTCGGACTCCTCAACGACATCCTCCCTGAGCTCGGCTTCCAAACCGACTTGGTGGACACCACCGACCATGGGGCCCTCGAAAGGGGGCTGAAGAAGAGCACCAGGATCGTCTACATCGAAAGTCCGACCAACCCAACGCTGAAGGTGGTCGACATTGCGAAGGCTGCGAAACTGGCGCACTCCAACGGAGCGCTCCTCATGGTGGACAACACCTTCGCGTCTCCCATCAACCAGAACCCCTTAGACCTGGGGGCTGACGTGGTGCTGCACAGTGCCACCAAGTATCTGAACGGCCATGCGGACCTTATCGCGGGCGCCGCTGTAGCAAGCAAGGGTGACATACAGAGAATTAAGACGATGAGGCGCGATTTCGGCGGGACCCTTGACCCCCTCCCGGCCTGGCTCATCCTCCGAGGGATGAAGACCATGGCAATCAGGGTGAGACAACAGAACGCGAACGCTATGGCGCTGGCCGAGTTTCTGTCGAACCATAGAAAGGTCGAGGCCGTGCACTACCCGGGCCTCCGGAACCACCCCCAGCACCTGCTGGCGAAGAAGCAGATGAGGGGGTTCGGCGGGATGCTGAGCTTCGTGATCAAGGGGACCACGAGAGATGCAATGCGTTTCACAGAGTCGGTGAAGGTCGCGACGCTAGCCGCGAGCCTTGGCGGGGTGGAGACCCTGGTCTCTCAGCCCTACAACATGACGCATACTCAGATGTCAGCCAAGGAAAGGGCGAAGACCGGTATCCCCGACACGCTGGTCAGGGTCTCCGTAGGGATAGAGGATTTGGACGACCTGATTGGGGACTTCAGACAGGCGCTGGCTGCATCGGGGTCCTGAGCCATCCTCCGACCGCTTCCGACTCCCTATACGCCTCGCGACCGTACCTGATTAGGGGCTTCGTCAGGTGCCTGTTCGCTCTGGGGGAAGATATGTAGGTCCCCTCCGGCAGCCCGCAGCTCGCCGAGGTCACCTCGAGTTTCTCCAGATTGAGGACCCTCGGGTGCAGGGATGTGGGCCTCCTGACACCGCCGTAGGCGCGGACCCTGTCCCCCGGCTTTAGAAGCCTGACGGATCGCCTGAGGTCCCCTGTGGGCTCGTAGGCAGCAGCCAGACGCCGTTCCCCTTCCACGTCCAGCGTGACATATGTATGGCCCCCCTGACCAACCTCCACCCGCTCGACTTTCCCTTCTGCCCACCCCGACGAATAGGCCTTCCAGTTGAGGGGCTTCCCCAAGTGCGCGTCAGTGTGCTGGTTGGACGCATACACCATGTGGCCCTCGAGCGGCTCCCCGGAGACCAGCGCCTCGAGGGCCCTTAACACGTTCGTCGGCGAGTCCCCCCTCACCCCGGCGAAGACAGGATCTGGGCCATGGGGGGCCACTAGGGCCTTCTTCTTCTGGTGGTCGTAACTGTTGAAGGTGTGCGGAAACATCCGGATGTCCATCTCCTTCACCGACGAGCTGTCGATGAGGCGTCTGGTCCCCCAGTGGTCCCTCCTGCGGTAGGCGATGCATTCGTAGGTGTGGTCGAAGCGCTCGTCGAACCCGAAAGACGCTGCAGCCCCGACGAGCCCCATCCCGTTCCCAAGCTCGAAAGACCTCGCTCCGACCTCCTTCAGGAGCTTCCTCACTCTGCAGGGGTTGACGACGCCCGTTAGAGCGTCGAGGTAGAGCGGCTCGAACGATTTCGCCTTCGAAGGGTCGTCTAGGAAGACCATCCCCGAGTTCGCCCCACCTTCGACGTCTGAGAACTCCTCCACCTTCGCAGACAGCGCGGCGAAGGCGACTTCGGCGTCGGAAGCTTCCACCGTAAAACAGACAGCGGCGTTCCCTCGGGTCTTGAAAGGGATGTTGGGGTTGAGCCTGACCAGCCTTGGATACGGCAGAACGGTGACGGCAGGTGGGAGATCGACGGCGATGCGGTAGGCAAGGTATGTAGTGCAGTAACCCCGCGAGGAATCAGTGTCGTCGATGCCTACTAGGAACCGCATGCCCGTCGGACCATATCTCACGATTATTTGAGGATAGGATAATCGCGCTACGCGTCGACGACGATCATGGTGAGGGTGCTCCTCACTTTGTCAAGGCGGCGTATGCTCCAAGTGATGGTCTCCTTGACCTTCTCCATAGTATCGGCCTCGACCCGGGCGACAATGTCGTAGACCCCGTAGACGACGTAAACCTCTTTGACGTTGGGGATCTCGCGGAGCTTCTTGAGGAGGTCCTCCTCAGCCCCAAGGTCGGCGTTTACTAGCACAAAAGCCTGGGGGATTTTCGGTCACTTCCTCTGCCTCCCCTTGTACCGTGTGCCGTAATAACCATTTGCCCCCTTATCAAGTCCCAGAGCGTAGCTGTATCTGCAGAGTAGTCCCTAGCTACGAGTTGCAGACCATCTCTACGAGGATGGTACCGCTAACTTCTCGGACACCCCTTCAACCGTGTTCTTCACCATGTCGGGCGCGGTGAGCGACAGAAGGTCGGTCAACGACATGCACGTGACCAGTTCTGTCAGGTTTTCCATTGCGAGTGCCTAGTGGGCAGCGATGCAAGGAAGGCGCGAATATCAACGCGTCGTGGCTTATCAGCTTCATCCCTGGAGGGGCGCTGCTCTCTCACCGACACCACCTTAAGGGGGCAACATCTGGCCTGAAGTGGACATGCTCGGGGTTTTCGCTCTTGAGATGGGCCAGGACGACCCCACCAAGTGCACAGCGCGGAAGATGATCAATATGGATTTGGCGAGGGCGGTGAGCAGGAAGTTCCACGCGTCAGACAAGACCATTGTCCTCAACCCCTTCGCCCACCGGGTACTCTCCCCACCTGACAGGGTGGCCAAGAGCGTACTTGTGGTGGACGCGTCGTGGAACCAAGCCCAGGAGGTCTTCTTCAGGAAGCTCGGAGGGAAGCATAGGAGGCTCCCCATCCTCCTGGCAGGGAACCCGACCAATTATTCGAGGGCCGGAGTGCTGAGCTCACTCGAGGCCGTGGCGGCGACCATGTACATCCTCGGAGAAGTGGAAGAGGCATCACGATACCTGAGCATCTACAAATGGGGCCCCACCTTTCTGGCCCTGAATGAGGAGCCGCTGGAGGAGTACCGAAAGTCGCGGACCGAAGGGAAAGTCATTAGGGCACAAAGGGAGTACTTCCCTCAACTCTTCGAGCCCGAGTCGTTTCGCCAGGCGGATTGAGTCTTCTCGTAATCCCCGTTCGATTGTGGTACCTCTACACCTCCCCGATAAATGCACCAGCCGCGTCTAGGCCTGTATTCATCTGAGTCCCGACCGCGCGGGTGCCCACGCCGTGGAAGTGCGGGAGTTCAGCGCTATGGAACGTCAGGAAATGGTTATCAGGCGCCAGGCTGACGGACAGTTGACGCGAGCCGGTGGACGGGCCACGGGGATCTCCTGGGGAAGTTCCTCCCTCGCAGCAGGATGCACGGCGCCAGGAGGCGCGACCAGAGATGGTCGGCTCCAGAACAGAAACGGGACCCGGCCCATCAAGCGCGATGATAGGGCGACCTTGAGGTCGATGGGACACGGGATGAAACGGCTGACCCGTGCAGAGCAAGGCCAAACATGGCCGATGAGATGCCTGCAAGAGGCCAGGGTAGGCCGCTGAGCGGAATCCCGTCTAGAACAGAAGGAGGACTACGGCCGGCACGGGTCGAAGTGGCCCCGGGCGAGGGAAACCCGCTCGGGGTTGCCGATTAAAACCTCGATGAGACACCGCGCCCTTTGTATTCTACTTCGGGAGGCAACCTTCGGGTATCAAATCCCCTAATCTGAGGCGCAAAACATCTTGAAGCTCGCGGCGAACTCATGTGAAGGCTTCGCGGGGGTGCTAGCCGCGCGTAGAAGCCGCCGACGCTATTCAACTGGCGAGGAGGGCGCGGGTGGACGAGCGAGGTTCTACAACGCAGCAGAGTCATCAAGCGGTCGCATAGGCCAGGAAATACATCCAGAAGATTATGCGGGTGAGCCTCCTCAGTGGCTTCTTAGGATCACGCGTCGCGAAGACATCAGATTGCGAGTACCACATCACGCTGAACAACTGTTACTTCTGCAGGACCCTGACTTACGCCGATTTGTTCAGGCGTCTCCGGGGGCCTCGACGGTGTCTGCGGGACCGTCTTCAAGCTCAAGGCTGACTGCGCCGAAGTGGGGTGCAGGAGTATGGAGACAGGAATTGCGAGTTCAGGCTACACATGATTGATTGAAGGCCCGAAAGGCAGCCAAGTAGCACCAGAGCTCATGTAGACGCAGCGTCCGTAACGCGCTTAAACTCGGAGTAAGGGAGAAAGACGTTGCACAGATTCGCGCATGTAGCTGACGTCCATCTTGGAGCCCACCGGGAGCCGGCACTCCAGAAACTCGAGCTGCAGATTTTTGACGCCACCATGATGAAATGCATCGAGCTCGGGATGGACTTCGTTCTGATCTGCGGGGACCTGTTCCATGTCGGGATTCCAGACCTAGAGGTGGTCGACGCGGCACTGAAGAGCATGATCGCAGTGAAGAATCAGGGCATTCCCATCTACGCCGTATATGGAAGCCACGACTATACTCCCAACGGTACGTCAGTCATCGATATACTGAACACGGCCGGGGTGCTGACCAACGTGTTCAAACCGAGCTTCGAGGGTGAGGCCCTAAGGCTCGGGGTCACGGTAGACGAGAAGACGGGGGCTAAAATCGCAGGAATCTCCGCGCGCAAGATCGGGCTCGAAAGCCGATACTTCCAAGCCCTGGATAGAGCGGCTCTTGAGAGGGAGCTGGGACTCAAAATATTCGCATTCCACAGCGGGCTCACGGAGTTGAAGCCGGACCATCTGAATGCCATGGACACCGTGGATGCGGAGCTCCTGCCGAGGGGCTTCGATTACTATGCGGGCGGCCACATACATGAGAGGGGAGAGTACAGCCTCCCTGGGATGGAGAATATTGTGTTCCCCGGCCCGCTGTTTACGGGCTATGGTAAGGACCTAGAGGCGACGGCGAAGGGTGAAAGGCGGGGGTTCTACATCGTCGAGTTCGACGCGCATGTCACAGCCAAGACGTTCGTCCCCATGGACTCTTTTGAAGGAGTCTTCAGGGAGTACGACCTCGGCGGCCTGAACGCCCCTGAGGCGGGCGCCATGATCTTGGAGGACGTCAAGGGGATAGACGTGGGAGGCAAACTGGTGGTCATAAGAACCCATGGAGAGCTCATAGGAGGGAAGCCGTCCGAGGTCGGGTTAGCGCGTGTCAAGGCCGTCCTCTCCGAGCGAGGTGCCCTTCACGTCTACCTCAACAGGAGCGGACTGAGTTCGAGGGAGCAGACAGGCCCTGTTTTCTCCGGGGAGGAGCCTGCGTCCATCGAGAAGAAACTGCTCGAGGGAGAGGCAGCCAAGGTCCAGGTCGGAGACGAACACCTTCGCGGTCAGTCCGGGGCAGCCGTCGGGATGGAGCTCCTGAGGCTCTGGCGTCAGCCCCCGAAACTGGGGGAGGCCAAGAAGGACTACACCGCGAGGATGGTCAGGGAGGGGATGCACACCCTGACACGGGAGGAGCAGAAGTGATAGTCAAAGAGCTCGAGCTCACGAACATCAGGAGTCATGGGCACTCCATAATCCGGTTCCCTCTCGGCAGGACCTTGCTTGAAGGAGACATAGGCTCGGGAAAGTCCAGCATCCTAGTAGCCATGGAGTTCGCCCTGTTCGGCCTTGGTTCGGATTCGGGGGCTTCGGTGCTGAGGCTCGGCCAGGACAGCGGGGAGGTGAGGATGGCCTTCGACGTGGACGGCTCGGAGTATGAGGTCACCAGGAGGCTTCAGAGGAAGGCGGGGAGGATTCAGCAGTCAGATGGAGTGCTCAAAACACCCGGCGAGACTCTGAACCTTTCTCCGAGCGAGCTGAAGGAGAAGATACTTGAGATTCTCGAGTTCAACGAGGCGCCTGACCCGAAGGCCCAGAGCTGGGTCTACAGATATGCGGTTTATACCCCCCAGGAAGAGATGAAGAGCATCCTCGCTCTCGCCTCTGAGCAGAGGCTGCAAGTCCTAAGGAGGGCGTTCAGGGTGGAAGACTACAAGGTTGCAGTGACCAACGCGGAAGATGCTTCCAAGCAGATCAGGATAGACGCAAGCAAGCAGGATGGAATAGCGATGGGGATGACCGAGCTCCGGGAAGTGGTCGAGAGGCTCCAGAAAGAGGAGGAGAAGCGCAGAACCGGTCTCTCGGAGCTGGAGGGAGAGGAGACGCGCATCGAAGAAGAAGTCCGTCTCGTGAAGGACGAGCGGGAGGCGCTGCAGAAACGCGAACTGAACCTCCAAGGAGTCAAGGCAGAGAAGGAGTATTACGAACGGCTTGAATCCGAAGCGGCTGCCGACTTTGCCGCGGCGAAGGTCGAAGCCGCCGAACTGAAAGGGGCCCTCAAGGCCATCGACGTCGAGCTGGCCAGCTCCGAGCTCGAGCGACCGCCTTCGGCAGACTCGCTCCCTGATTTGAAGCGGAGAGAACGTGCCTTCGAAGTGAAGGAGAAGAAGCTGACCGAGCTGAAGGCCGCAGCAGAGACAAAGTTGTCCGATTATGAATCGGTGATGAGGAGTGGTGTCTGCCCGGTGTGCGACAGGCCGGTGGAGGCCCATGACTTCGATGAAAGGAGATCGGAGAAGGGCGCCGAGAGGGACCACTTCGCCGGGGAGCTCCGGGCGGTCGAGAGCGAAATCAAGGCGCTCCGTGAGAGGATAGAGCGCGTCGAGTCATATAAGGAGGCCTCGAGAGAGTTGGCCCAGAGGAAAGCCGAGCGCTCGCGATTGAAGGCCGACCTGGAGAAGAAGGCACAGGCCATGCACAAGTTCGAAAAACGGGTCAACTTCGCGAAGAATTCGCTTCGACAGGTCGCGGAGCAGTTGAGAGAACTGCATGGGGTCGAAGAGGGCATCCAAACGGCAGAGAAGAATCTGACCAAGACGGAGGAGAAGCTCAGAGACGTTAGAGATAGGCTCGTAAAGACCAGGGGTCTGCTCGAGGAAGCCCAGAAGAGACAGACGGAGATCGCCATCGAAGTGGTGGCTAAGGAGGAGGCGTCGAACAGAGGAAGGAGGCTCAGGGAAAGAGAGGTCTGGCTGAGCGACTATTTCGTGCCTACTGTGAAGATCATCGAGAAGTCGGTTTTGGCCACCGTCAATCAGGAGTTCGACGCCCTATTCAAGAAGTGGTTCGGGCTGCTTGTGGACGAGCCCGAGAAGGAGGTCAGGGTGGACGAGGACTTCGCTCCGGTGGTCACTCAGGCCGGCTACGAACAGGACGTCAGGTACCTCAGTGGCGGAGAAAGGACGAGCGTCGCTCTCGCCTACAGGCTCGCTCTCAACGTCCTCGCCCAGAGGATGTCCATCGGGATGAAGTCGAACCTCCTGATCCTGGACGAGCCCACTGACGGGTTCAGCCAAGCGCAGCTCGGGACAGTGAGAGAGGTGCTGGACGACGTGGGGTGCCTGCAGATGATAATCGTCTCCCACGACAAGGAACTGGAGAGTTTCGCAGATCAGATATTCAAGGTCGAGAAGATGGCGGGCGAGTCGACGGTCAGGATGCCGTAAGCGGAGCCTGAGCCTTGAAAGGACGCGGACCGTCAGCTAAATAGACAGTGGGAGAACACTCACCCTGTTGCGAGCTGTCGTCTACGACGGGGCCCTTTCCTGCAGGGACATCCCGCCTCCTCGCGGGACAGGAGAGGCGGTCATGGCTGTGAGAAGTGCCGGGATTTGCGGGACCGACTTGGCAATAAAGTCGGGAAAACTCTCGGTTCCGACCCCGCTGGTGCTTGGGCATGAGATTCTTGGGACCGTCGTCAGCGCGCCCGGCGGGAAGCCCGAATTAGTCGGCAAGAGGGCCGTGACAGAGATCAACGTTTCCTGCGGAAAGTGTGCTTATTGCAGAATGGGCCTGAGGACTCATTGCGAGAGGGTCGAGGCGCTCGGGATACGCAGGGACGGCGGCTTCGCCGAACAGGTGTCCACCCCGGCTGAAAACATCCACCTCGTCCCCGACTCCGTAAGCGACGACGAAGCCGTCTTCGTCGAGCCCCTCGCAGCTTGCGTCCAGATGACCAAGGTGACACAGATAGATCGTGGGTCGACCATCGTAGTGGTAGGCGTCGGGAGGATGGGGCTCCTTGCCCTACAGGTCCTCAAGCTCAGCGCCCCACAGGTCCTGGTCGCCATCGGCCACAAAGGGGTGAAACTTGAGATGGCGCGCCGGCTGGGCGTTCACGCGTTCGACTCGGAGGAAACCGCGAGGGTCTTCGACCTGACAGGCGGGATAAAGTTCGACAACGTAGTCGAAGCGACCGGGACTCCGGAGGGTCTGTCCCTGGCGATGGACCTAGTGAGGCCCCGGGGGACCCTCCACCTCAAGAGCACCCATGGGGTCCCGGTGAAGTTTGATGCGACCAAGGTTGCGGTAGACGAACTCAGAGTCCAGGGATCTAGGTGCGGGCCCTTCGAGGAGGCGATAGAACTCATATGCCAGGGAGACGTCAAAGTGGAGGAGATGATAACCCATAGGTTCCCCCTGGATAAGTGTGAGGAAGCGTTCGAGTCCGCCGCTTCAAGCTCGGGCATCAAGACCGTCTTCGAAGTCTAAGAGCTTCGTCGGGCTCGACCGGGAGCGACCAGTACGGGTTTAAGAGCGGAAGCGTCCATTCCCAAGTCCTTTGCCGAAGAGAATCGCTTGGCTCTCGAACGTGATGGCACCGTCCGTGACCGGGCTAGAGGAGGACGAGGCGAAGTCCATCGAGGTCGTGGAGAGCCCTCCCGCCTGGATGTGCTTAGCGTGCCGGGGAGCGAATCTCCTCTGCGGCAAGCCCAGGTGCCCTGTCATCGTGAAAGCCCAGGCGCTGGCCAGGCAGGGCCCATCGATGGCTACAAACGAGATCCTCGGCTCCTCTCCACCTGGCGTGTTTGTGGGGAGGCTCGGGTACCCGAAGGTCTCCATAGGTCCGATGGTCCCGCCGCAATTCGGGGACACCGCGGTGCTGGACACCCCGGAGGAGTGGCTAGGGAGGCCCATAGACCAGATCGTGGGCTACAGGTACTCCCTCGTCAGGGGGAACTCCAGGGCGAGCGTGGAAGACGCTCAGGACCCGGGGAGGTTCCTGTCCTCCCTCCAGGAGCTGGCCATGGCCGCGAGACCCGTTGACACAGAGCTCAGACTGACGAAGGCGCCCAGAAGGATCCTGACCCTCAGTGAGGACACACAGCCCTACGGTCCGTCAGGCCCACTCGACAGGTTCAAGATTGACAACCCGTCAGTCGACAGGCGGGTCCAGAAGGCCTACTATGACAGAGACCTAGACGCGACCGGAGCCATAGGCGAGCTGTACAGGAAGGGGGTACTGATCACCAGAATACAGAAGGCGTTCTCTCTTGGGATGTTCGGATTCGGCACCAGGAGGAAGATAGTCCCCACCAGATGGAGCATCACCGCGGTAGACAGCTCAATAAGCTTAGATTTGGTAGAGAAAGTCAAGCGCCATCCTACCATCGACGAGTACAGAGTCTACAGCTTCGGCGTCTACGACAACCAGTACGTCGCCATGCTCCTCCCCGAGCCCTGGAGATTCGAATGGATGGAGGCCTGGTTTCCAAACACCACCTGGAATCAGTTCACCACCGCCCCTTACATGATAGGCGACCACGAAGAGTACTTCGGCAGGACGAAGTATGCACGAGTGGGGGGGTGCTACTATTCGACGCGGCTTGCGGTGACGGAAGCCCTAGAAAGGGAGGGGAAGCAAGCGGCCGCCATAGTCCTACGAGAGACGTATCCCGGGTTCATCATGCCACTTGGGGTGTGGAACGTGAGGGAGAGCATAAGGGCCCTCATGAGGCAGCCGTTCGAAAAGCACGAGACGTTCAGAGGTGCGATGGACTCGGCGCTGTCGAAGATGAGGATACCCAAAGCGAAGTGGAAGCGGGAGAGCACGCTTATCTCCCGCGAGCTGACCCAGACTAAAATCAATGCCTATTGAGAACGAATGTTAATCTGGCCCTGCCGGTGGGCAGTTATGATGACCAGGAAGCTGTACTGGGAAGATATGTATCTGCGCGAATTCGAAGCGGAAGCCGAGTTGGTTGATGGCAACAGGGTCATCCTGGATTCGACTGCGTTCAGTCCCAGGGGCGGTGGACTGGTCTCCGACGTGGGGAGCCTGAATGGGGCGAGAGTAATGGAGGCCATAAAGGAGGGGGATAACATCATCCACCTGCTCGAGGAACCTGCGGAACTGCGAGTGGGGGACAAGGTTCACGGCGCCCTGGACTGGAATAGGAGGCACAGGATCATGAGGATGCACACGTCGGCGCACATACTCAGCGCGATAGTCAACGGAGAGGCTGGGGCGCTCATCACTGGCAACCAGATAAGCCCAGACAAGTCGCGGGTCGACTTTAACCTCGAAAATTTTGACAGAGGCAAGATGTCCCACTACATCGACAGGGTCAACGAAGCGGTGAGGAGGGAGCTTGACGTCACGACATTCTTCATGAAAAGGGAGGAAGCCCTGGCCAACCCGGGCTTCGTCAAGCTCGCCAACGCTATGCCTCCGTCGCTGGAGGAACTCCGCATCGTTCAGATAGGCGACGTAGACACACAAGCCGACGGCGGGGTCCATGTGAAGAACACCCGGGAAATCGGGAAGGTAGTCGGCCTTGAAATCGACAACAAGGGGAAAAACAACAGGCGGCTTTACTTCGGGGTAGAGCCCTGACAATCGAGAACCACTCGCCGGATTGGTGTCTCATGGCATTCTCTGAGACACCTAGCGCCGGAGTTCTCATATTGGAACTCGGAACCGACTAGCGGGTACAGCACGCCGACTGAGCCGATGGTTCTGAGTTCTTCCCGAACACTATCTACGCCGCGAAACCCACACGGGCATCCTCTTCGCAGTACAGTTACCGCAGTAGGTCTTCATGGCCCTGCTAGCCTCGTCGAAAATTGTCGTAGAATGCGACATGCACACCTGCGCCCGGCATTCTGCGCATGTAGCTACCGCGTGGCCCTTGCATACCGAACATCTTGCCATTCGTTCACCCCCAATTTCTCTGCGTCATACGGGCACGCCCCCTTGCTTCGTCGAGCTGCAAAGAGTTCGTCGGAGTTTGGGCGGTGCAGGTAAGACGCAGTGCTCCAGAACCTTAACCTGTTAATAAAGAGGAGGGTCAGATTGGTAGCTTCACGTCTCCCGGATAGATGTGAACGCCCCTGAGCTCCAGGGCCCTCGAGAACTCTTTCGCCCTGTCGGCCGGAACGAACGCGCTCATTGACTTCGAATTCCCTTCGCCGTCGCAGACAACGAGTGCTGCGGTCTTGTTCTTCCCCTGGACCACCTTCTGGAGCATCTCTTCCCCCACCGGGGTCCACTCGGAGGCCCCGAGCTTGAGGAAGAGCATGGGATAGCAGGGGCCTGCGACTGCCTCTAGCGTCGCGACGGCCCTGTCCACCCTCTTCCTGCCCGTGCTGACCGCCATGAAATAGTCCACCCTCTCAACCTCCAAAGTAAAGAAGCGCGAAGACACCTGCGATTGCGAGGATCCCAGCCAACTGGTCAAGCTCAAGGCGTTCCCTCAGGAGTACTAGCCCATACCCCGCGGCTACGGCCCCGCCCATTCCCGAAAGGGCAGCAACCATCGGGAGAAAGCCGGTCCCTGTGATGATCCCATAAGTGAAGGAGAGGAATCGGGCGGCTTCCAGGATACCCATGGCGAGTACGGTGCCCGAGAAGTCAACCAGGCTGGGCTTGATGTCCTGACCGAGTACAGGAGCGAGGGCGGACCCAGCAGACTCTGCAACACCCCGCAGCATCAGGGCCAGCAGGACGACGAGGGTGACCACGTGCGAGTGAGCGACGGTCTTGTAGGACCCCAACTTCTCCGACTGGCTTCTCGACAGGTAGTCGGAAGTCCCCCAACAGAGGGCCGCGACTAGGCCTGCTGCCATTGGGATGTATGCCAAGTGGACAGACCATTCCCCTCCTCGCTCGACTTTAAGAGCCATCTGCCTTCTGGGCGCCGCGGTTGAAGATAGACGCCGAGGTGCAAGTAGGGGCGCCCTCGGAGGCAGCAGAGCTGTCGAAGAGGGCTGAGGAGTACGGATTCGATTGCTTCTGGGTGAACGAGACGAAGCACGACCCGTTCATCCAGCTCTCGCTCGCTGCCCAGTCGACTCGGAGGATTTCCCTCGGGACCTCCATAGCCCTCGCCTTCACGAGGAGCCCCACCACCCTGGCATACACCGCCTGGGACCTCCAGAGCTTGTCGGCCGGGAGGCTGATACTGGGACTTGGTAGTCAGGTGAAGGGACATATCGAAAGGAGGTTCGGGATGAAGTGGGATGCTCCCGCCCCGAAAATGAAAGACGAAGTCCTCGCAATGAAGGCGGTTTGGGAGAGTTGGCAGGAAGGGAAGACGCTCGGTTACCACGGCAGATACTTCAGGCTAGATCTGATGACCCCTTTCTTCAACCCCGGCCCGGTGGAGCACCCCGAGATACCTGTCTACGTCGCAGGGGTCAACCCGGTGATGTGCAGGATCGCAGGGGAGATTGCGGAGGGGCTCCACGTGCATCCTCTGCACACCGTAAGATACCTGAACGAGGTGGTGAGTCCCGCGCTGGAGGCCGGGGCGGCCAAGACAGGACGGAGAGGGCGGGCCGCGGCTGCGGCTTCGGTGTTCGCTGCAGTAGGTGAAACAAGAGAAGAGATACGGAGTGTCAGGGAAGCATACAGAGGACAGATATCATTCTATGCGTCAACGCGGAGCTACAGGCGCGTCATGGAACTGCACGGGTGGGGAGACGTCTGCGACAGACTCCATGGGCTTTCGACCAGGGGGGATTGGGGTAAGATGCCGTCAGAAATCACGGATGACATCCTGAACGAGTTCGTGGTGGAAGGAACATGGGACGACATCGGGAGGACGGTTAGAGGCAGATATGAGAACATCCTAGACAGGGTTAGGCTATACCTTCCCTTCGACGGAAGCGAAAACTGGAAGCGGGTGGTACGGGGGTTCAGAGCCTGACGCTGATTTCCACGGCGTCCCCGGCGTCGGTTCCCCAGTTAGACGGCGCCTCCCTGTAGGCGCTCCTGTATTGTCCCGACTCCCTTACGTACTCCAGATAGGGTCCGACCTCGGCGGCGTGGGACTTCACGTTATCGGCGACCACCACGCTCCCCTTGTGCAGCAGTCGTTCAACAGAATTCAAGTAAGTGAGATAGTCCTCCTTTACTGCGTCGAGAAAGACCATGTCGAGCCTCCCATCCAGCGTTGGGAGTACCCTCAGTGCATCGCCTACGACCACCTCGATTCTGTCAGAGAGTCCTGCATTCTCGAAGTTGGACCGCGCGGCCCTAGCCATGTCTTCCCGGATTTCTACGCAGGTGAGCTTGCCCCTTGCGTCTAGGTGCCTCGCCATCCTGACTGCGCTGTAGCCTACGTTGGTGCCGACCTCCAGTATGGAGGACGGCCTGTGAGCCGCGACTACCTCGTCGAGCAGAATGCCCCTCTTCGGGCCTATGATGGGCCACCCCTTTACAGGGGCAGCATCTTCAATGGACTTCAGGAGCTGCTCTGGCGTCACGGGTGCGGTCAGCCTTCTCCGAAGTGTAAACCTACCGGTGGCCCTCATTTCCGGGACAAGCTTTTAGTAGCGGAAAGCAGTCTTTCGGAATCGGATGTCTTCAGAGCAGGTTGACGTGAAGGAACTGCAGCGTCAGATTTCGAAGATCGTTGACCCCGAGATAGGCATGCCCATAGTCGAGATGAACCTCATTGACAAGCTGGACGTCAAGGAGGGAGAGGTGGACGTCGAATATCATGCGACCACCCAGTTCTGCCCCCCCGTGTTCGCTCTAAAGATTTCTCAGGATTTGAAAGACAGTCTGACGCAAGTGAAGGGAGTGAAGTCTGTGAGGGTCGTGGTCACAGGGCACTACTTCGCTGACGCCATCAATAGACAGGTGAACAAACCGCTCACCGGCGCTGAGCCCAATCCCACAGAACAGGCCCCGAAACAATAGTCAGAGTAGGGTAAGGGCGGCGGACAGGGCCCCGAGTTTCGCCGTCACCTCGTCAGATGCCCCCGAGAGGACCACTGCGTCTCCGTTGGCCAGCTTCAGGTGCTCGCGGAGCGAGCCCCATGAAGGACCGGGGAAGTCTCTTTCGCAGTCAGCGGAGCCACTAGGGATGGTGAACCTCCCCTCCTTGATCACAAGGGTGGTCGCACCGGCTGCCCCTACCCCTATAGCCGCGTCCCTCTGCTCAAGCCCGCCCCTTACCGCCCGCCCCCCTTCCTTCACAGCCAGGCCGACTTGGATGGATCCCATGGTGATAGCGGACCGTTCAACTGTGACGAGTGGGGAGAACTTGGCTGCGAGCGACTGGAGGGCGCTCATCCCGGGCTTCGTCAGGTAGCACCCTGATGCGTTTGCCCCCGCGTATCCACCCTCGCGGAGCTTCTTGATGATCGTGCGAGCAGGCCCTTCCTTGAGGCCGGCCTTGGTGGCGAGGGCCTGTCGGCCGATAAGCCCGCTTTCTCCTATGGTCAAAAAAGCCAGAACCACGTGGGCCTTCCCATAAGAAGGAGAAGGCCCAATAGAAGGCCGAACTGCCAACCGAAGCAGACCACGGAACGACTGCAACGCCGCCGACTTTCGTTCGGTCTCTTTATCATGTTTCGTCAGGGAGGAGAAGGCCTCGCGAACCCTTTTTATGCTGGATGGATTATCCATCCAAGATGCGAGGAGCCAGTGACGTGGCAGTCGTCGCGGCGTTCTCGGCACTGATTATAGGGTCAGACCTCGCGCTTTCGGGCCCGGAATTCTCCAACATCAAGCTCCTAGACACGTTGGTCTTCGTCTCCGCTTACCTGTTCGGGTTCCGGGTCGGGGCGGCGGTTGCAGTGGTCTCCGAGACAGCGTGGAGTTTCGTCAGCCCCATAGGGATGGCGGGGGCCATAACACCCTTCCTGGTCACCGGCGAACTCCTCTTCGCGCTAGCAGGGTGGGCCGCTTCGCGCGCCTGGGGTAAGAAGGTGGGGGTCCTGTCGGTCAACTCCGTCTTCATCGGGGCGTCCCTCGCCATCTGTGCGTTCCTCTGGGACCTTGAGACCAACGCCGCCACCGCACTGATTTCCTACTGGCCCTCCCTTGGGATTCCTCAACTCCTGGGGACGATGTTCAATCCGTTTACCCTGCTCTTCTCAATCGCCCATGAGGGGAGCGACTTCGCCTTTGGGATTCTCGTCGCACCTGCGCTCATTACCGTCATTCCCAGGGCCCTGGGGAGGCACCCCTGATGCCTGCCAAGGGGACGTTCTGGGGGGTCGTCGCAGTCCTTGCAGCCCTCCTGATACTGAGCTCAACCGCGACCGTGGTCTATTACGGGAGATACGAGGCCGCTGCTTCCCAGAACCAGACCTATGCAGGGGAGCTAAAGACTGCGCTCGCGAGCTACAGGACTCTCGAGGGCTCCTATGACAGCAGCCTGTCAGACTTCAACGAGACGATATCGTTACTAGCGACTGCGGTCGCCAATCTCAACACCAGCACCCCGGCCTATCAGGAGGCGAGCGTCGCCTTGTCCACCCTGTGGGGCGAGTATCAGGCACTTGCGAGCTCGGTCGGGGAAACCCATTTGATCTATGGAGTGCACATGCTGGTTGACTACGGGAATGGGACGAGGGTCTGGTACAACGACACGGCGGCCCAACCCGGGTGGAACGCCTATGTCGTCGCCCTAGTCCTTCTCGACGGACGAGTGCAGGCCACGTGGTACCCCCAGTACGGCGAGCACTATGTGACCGGAATCGGAGGGGTGTCCGACTCGCAGTCTGAGTACTGGTTCCTCCTTACCTACAACAGCTCCTCATCCTGGCAGGTGGCCCAAGCAGGAGCAGATGCGATACCTGCGGTCAACGGGACAACATTCGCCTGGATCTACTGCACAGAGAATTCAGACTACCTCCCCACCTGCCCGCTCCCCTAAGTCGGGGAGGATGTCAGCAAAGCAGAAGCCGTCTCAAGATTACCTCTCCTCTCTTCACGCCAATCTCTCCGCCGAATATCGGTCCACCGTAGACAAACATGCAGAACTCTCCATTCTCATCGCGTGGGTCAACACCTGTGGGGAATTCGGAGTGGAATGATTCGAAGTCCATTCCACAGAGCCTGCCGTCGAGGACCTTGGAATCCAAGGCGCAGACGATGGCTTTGAACCGAAGGCGGAGGAATATGTGGGCCAGTTTCCGGGTGTCCTTCATCCAGAGGGGAAATATCCCGGCCATGTCGAGCTTCGAGGGCAGCTTCTCGTGGTAGTCCCTGACGTCCTTGAGAAACAGAGCGCCGGACGGCAAGGGCGTCGGAGATGCGCCTCTCGTACTCGGCATTTGAAGCGCTTTTCGATATCCAGACCTCGTCGAAGGGGAGGCGTAGCCTATCCGCCTGGGCATTCAAGAGGGCCGCCCTGACCCCGTGCATGCTTATCCTGTCGAAACCCCTGGTCAGTGTGGTCATGAGAGGTGTTATCTCGAAGTCCTTGGACTTGGCCATCATAGAGCGCGAGCGCGCTGTCTTTTCCCCCACTCCAGGAAAGTACAGCGGCAGGAGATAACCGCCGTTTGCCGGCAGATTCTGGCCATAAGGCTCCCATTCGACGAAAGGTCAAGGGTTGCGGCGCTGAGTTCGGGGATTGTCGCCACGGCGGAGAAGTTCCCTCGGGCGAACTAGGTTAGGCGTAAAGATCACAATTGTTGCGTCTGCTGCGACCAAGTATGGCTATGACGGCCATGGCAAGCCATTCTGGTCATTCGCGATACTGAGGTTTCAGAACCACTGGTTGTAACCCTGTTCCACAGGAACCGCCACGGGGTTCCCTGGCTGCTACTCTGCGGTTGACTCTCGCTCGTTCGCGCTCAGCCGACGGCAAACAAGGATGGAGGCCCCCTGAACCTCATCCCCTTTGGACCGTCGATCCTGATGTGTCTGCGCCTGTTCATGAGGAAGATGCGAGCGCCTTCGCCAGTTGAACAGGGGAATCAATGTTTGATGACAAGGGGCTAAAACGCCAACCACCTGCGCGACTGCTTAAGTGCCTGGATGGACGGCTCGGTCCGTTGAACCCGTCGCAGGGGAAGATGCGTGCTGAGGTCGTCGCGCTCATCCTGGACTCCAAGCCCGAGGAGGCGATAAGAGTCCTCAGCCGCTGGTACAGGATTTCAGAACCTAGGCTCGGGGTGGGAGTCTTCGAAGGGAAGACAAAGGGGGTGGCTGCGGTGTATTCGCCGAGGAGGAAGGAGATTCTGGCCGCGAATAGAGAGTTCTTGTATGACCCCTTCGTCATAATACATGAGTTCTACCATCACCTCAGGTCCGTCAGTGGGAAGCACAGGGGGACCGAAAAGCAGGCTGACAGGTTCGCCCTGGAGTTCATCGCCGCCTACCGGCTGACGGTGCTCGGGACCGTATAGGGGCCGGCCGCGGACGGTCTCTCGTCGTCTTTCGTAGTCCCGATATAGCCGCGCCATCTCACCTTTCCCATTGGGTTACAGCGTCCCTTCTGTTTTTCCTACGCTCCTCTCGTACTCGACCATCTGTCCTGCATGGCACCCTTCGCAGACTAGTCGACTCGGTCGGCAAACCCAGAGTGTTAGGGTCCCGGGCAAAAGGTTTAGAGAACTGCGCCGACTAACCACACTGCTGGTTTGTCTAGACGGCTACCTGTGGCTACGCAGGTCGGGGGGGCTGGAAGCTGCATTTTTTGTCAAATCGCGTCCAAGCGGTCTCCTTCGAATATCGTGTATGAGGACGAGAGATATATCGCCTTTCTCGACATATTTCCCTTCTCCAGGGGCCACACGCTAGTCTGTCCCAAGGAGCACGGCGAGACAATCTGGGACATGAAGGAGGGCGATATCGCAGAGCTGTTCCAGGTCGCGTCAAAGATCTCGAAGGCCGCGGTGGCGGCCATGGAGGCTGACGGGTTCAGGTTCGTCCAGAACAACGGCGAGGCGGCCAACCAAGTGGTCGCCCATGTGCACGTGCACGTGATCCCAGTCAAGATGGCGGACAAAGGGAGGTTCTCAGGAAGGCAGCGCTTCACGGCTGCCGAGATGGATGAGGTGGCGCGGTCGATTCGGGCCGAGATGGCGAAGGTCTAGGTAATGAAGAGGGATATCGTGGTGAGTGAATAGTCGGTGTTCGGCCCCGTTATCAGGTAGAGCGTGTAGACCCCGGGCCCGTAGTCGTTGACGAGCTGTTCCAGTGGGAACGCTATATCGACGGCGCCGGAGTTGAAGGTCCATTTGTCTGCACAGACCGTGGTACCGCTGAGGAACTGGCTACAGGTACCAAGGACGTTGCGGGGAAGGACTCCGCCTATGAACGTCCCAGGAGTGTATTCGTGGGGCCCGGCGTTCAGCTGGGACCTAGTCTGTGCCGCCGGAGGGCTGTCGTAAAAGACATAGACCGAGCCGGGGACGGGGCTCCCGGATACCGGGGTACCCTGCATCGATACGTAGTAAGGAGATGGGGCGCTAGATCCGCTCATGGTCAGATTCAGGTTGATGTAATAATTCTGGAACTCCTCGTCGAAGAAGACGTAGGTGCTGTTGTATGAAATTCCTATCGAGACGTAGTTGTGGAGGGGGTTCAGGATGTTGTCCCTATGCCCGTTGTTGCAACAGGCTGCGTCGTTGTACACCATTAGGTGCTCCAGGTTGTTGATGGCGCCCTCCAGAGCCGAGAGCTGACCGAAGGGGCTCGGGCCGTATGTCTGGTACGCTATGTTCTCGTAGTCGGCGCCGGTCCCCCCCAAGAGGGTGTAGCGCATGTAGGGCTTGTACCCCTGCGTGTCGAAATGGCTGAAGTACTGGTAGTAGATCATGGAGTCGGCGTGCTGCTGGGCGGCCTGGTTGAAGTCGAGCGCCACCGGACCAGTTCCATTGGCAGCCCTGTCGGTGTTGATGAGAGAGAGGGCGTACTGGACGAGCGTGCAGTAGTCGGGAGGGTAAGCCACGTCGGCGGACCCGTTTATGATGTCTGGCGCAGCCAAAGGCTTGATTGCCACGACACTGGAGCAGTTGCCGACCGAGGTCGCGGTCGTGACCCCTCCCGCTATCGTGGACACTCCGGGGCTGGCGAACGTGAGCTGGGAGAACACCGAGTATCCCTGTTTGAGCGTTGTCGACAGATAGGGAGCGACTATTATGAACCCTGCCATAAGGATCAGGGCGACGAGTATTAGGCCCGCGGCCCTCCAACCGTTCCGCTGCGGAGCTGGGGGGACCGAGGGCTGGCCTCCAGGCGGAAACGAGCGGAGGTATTCTTGCCCTATCTTCAAGTTAGGGGAGAAGACATCCCGTCAGGGTATTAAACGAAATGGGATTCAAAACCGTTCAACGGTATTGAATGTCAGAAGGGGGAGGTCGTGGTCTAAGCCGCAGTTTGATTTCGGACCGCTGAGCTATGCGGTGAGCCCTTCCCCTTCGTCCTGGACGAACACACCTGCTGGTATCTCTGGGAAGCTCTCTCGCATCCTCTGCTCTGCGACGGCCGAGGCTTCCTCGAGGACCTTCTGGGCGTCTTCGTTCGCTGCGTCGAAGTTGAGTGATATCCCGCCGGTGGTGCTCGCATCGACTAGTACGCTGCTGAGCAGGCTGGAGATTTCGCTGATTTCCTTGTCCGCTTCGGGGAGCGCGCTGGTCAGACCCTCCTTCATGTTCTTGATGACCGACACGGCAGGAGCGAGCGTGTTCGCGATTTCGCCCAAGTCCGTGATTGTTCCCAGTCTCAGCGATATCTGCTCCATGGCGAGTTGGGCCTGAGTGACCATCTTCCCCATCTTCCTCACTTCCGCGAGCTCGTTGGCATAGACCGCCGCGTGCTGCGCGTCGTGCTTTGCCAGCGACGAAACCACGTTCTTGAAGATGGTCGAATCCCGCTGCTTAATCTTGCTCACAGTGCCGTCGAGCTGTGAAATCAGGAGTCGAATCTGCCGGTTAGCTTGCTCTATCTGCGACTTCAGTGGCGTCGGCGGCCTCACTGTCCCCCTGAGTCTATCTACTAGGCCAGGGCTCTGGTCCCTCTTTTGCCACTTGGATGAAAAGCTCATGCTTGCCTACAAAGGAGCCCGGGGATGCAATATACCGGGGGCTCTAATCCACATGCCATTTTGAAGAAATAAAGTTGACAGCACTGTCGTGTCGGCTGATGCATATTCGTCGGACGTGACTTTAACATCACGTGAGTGCTGTTTAGCCTAGCAAGCGGTCTAGGTCAGACACGATGCTTGGCCGTTGTTCAGAAACAGACATACGTGCGTTCCAGCGGCAAGAACCGGAACAACGGAACGTGACAGAGGCTGGGCCCCCAAGCTCGCCCTGCGTGGAGAAATCATGCCGACGTCGAGAAGGTTCCGGGAACCCCGACCGTGGAAATCCGGTAGCCTGGCGCAAGGGTGAATTCCCAGAGAGCCAATGCTTTTGAACTTCCCCGCCGTTACGCCTCCTGATGAAACCACAGAGCGACGAGATGCGGTGCCCGAAGTGTGGGAGGCCCGACCTACGCGATACTGGCCAGAAGATTGTGTGCATGGTATGTGGATATGCACTTTCGCCGGGAGAGAGCGACAAGTACAGACTCTACAAGCTTCTGAAGGAAGAGGAGAAGGGAAGTCGTGGCAAAGGCTCCGGCAGAGCCTGAAGCGTCGACCAACCGTTTAACTCTAGGCGCAGAGTCGAGGAAAAGCATGGCGGTCAAGGCGAGCCCGATTTCGAAGACAGCGGCGGTCCTCATTATACTGATGGGTGCCTTCGTCCTGTTCACAGGGCTGGTGGCCGGGGACCTTGCCAGTGACGTCGCTGGAACTGCGTTCATCGTCCTTGGGGTCGCCCTCTATGGCCTCCTGTCCAGGTTCACGAGGAAGTTGAAAGGGGAAGTCGTCGACGCCGGCCGTTGACTATCGAAAGCTGCGCGGGTGATAGTCTCCGCTCCAGGTCCTCCGTCCAAATCTTGGCGCCGAGGAGCCTAGATTTCCTTGCACACCACGGCCCGTCGTTTATCACCGAGGCCCTGCCATGGCTGGAGGGAAGGCTCAGGTTGGCAGAGGAAAGAATTGACTCTTAGCCAGGAGGTAAGACCGCCGTCGGCGAACTATCGCCCCCGTAGCCGCTGGGACGTGATCGTAGTCGGATGTGGCATAATGGGTGCAGCGGCGAGCTACAACATCGCGACGAAGGGTTTCAGAGTTCTCAACATCGAAAGATTTGGGGTGAACCATGAGCACGGTTCGTCGCACGGGAGGACACGGATTTTCAGGACGGCCTACTATGAAGACCCACGATACGTACCGCTCCTCCGGCGAGCCTTCGAGGCGTGGAAGGGGTTAGAGTTGAAGTCAGGTAAGACGCTGCTGAAAATGACAGGGGGCCTTATGATAGGGAGGCCAGGCGGGGAGTTGGTGGCTGGGACGCTGAAGGCAGCCCGGACCCATGGGATACCCTACGAACTCATGACGGCGTCGGAGGCGGAGGGGCGCTTCGGGGCGTTCAGGCTAGATGAAGGATTTGTGGCCGTGCACGAGCAGAGGGCGGGGGTCCTGCTTGCTGAGGAGTGTGTCCGTGCATTCGTGGGGCTGGGGAGCGAGGCGGGGTGCGAATACAGGTTCTCTGAGGAGGTCAGGGGGTGGAGGGCACGAACGCATGGTGTGGAGGTCGAGACCCAGTTCGGGACCCAGTCGGCCGACAGGCTCGTCTTCTGCGCCGGGGCTTGGAGCGGCCCCTTGCTCAAGGGGGTAGTCCCCCTTGGGGTGGAGAGGCAGGTCCCTCTCTGGTTCTCATCAGGAGGAGAGGAGAAGTTCACTTCGCAGAAGATGCCTGTCTTCATAGCGGAGGAGAGCGATGGCGTCGTCTACTATGGAGTCCCGGACTTGGGGCACGGAGTCAAGGTGGCCAGGCATCATGGCGGCAAGGTGGGGGAACCAGACAAAGTGAGGAGAGAAGTGACTGAGGAAGACATAACCCCCGTAAGGTCCTTCGCGTCACGCAGGCTGAAGGGGCTGGATGGTCCCCCAATATCATCTACGACTTGCCTCTACACCAACACGCCGGACTTCAACTTCGCTGTAGGTCCCTATCCAGACGACGGCAGGGTCTTGGTCGTGAGTGGAGGCTCGGGGCACGGGTTCAAGTTCGCCAGCGTCATAGGCGAAGTGGTGTCGAGCCTGGTCTCGGAGGAGAAGCTTGACTACGACATCTCGTTCCTCAGCCTGGCCAGGTTCGGCCAGAAGGGCTCAGACTGAACTGGAAGCGGCACCTTCCTTAAAATGGCCGACCTAGTCCTTCGTGTTGAATCCTGACGACCGCCCCGAGAGGCGGATGAAAATCAGGCGTTGCGCGTGGACTGGGTCACCGGGGCCTCACGCTAGGGGCGAGGCCGCCTGTGACGACTGGCCTGCACCCGGAGACTCGGTCTTGACGCGACCGTCGAGGGCCCAGAGGTTTTTCATAAGGGCGAAGACAGCTGCGGAGATGACCATGAGGACCCCGACCACCTCGTACATCCTTGCGACCCCAAAGGTCGCGATGAGGATCCCACCGGTCGCGATAGAAGGCGGCCCGCCTATGAAGCTCAACAGGCCGTCCACTGCGAAGTAACGCCCACGCATGGCGGTCGGCACCAGGCCCTGGGCCGATGACAACCAGACGTTCCCGCTGAAGCTGATGGCGAAGCCGACGGCTACGATGGCCGCCATAGCGACCGGGGTGGCGGGGAAGGCACCCATCAAGAGTGTAAGCATGCCGACACCTCCTCCATAGCAGAGGACCCATACCTTGCCCGCGTGCCTGATAGCCCCGGTCTTCCCCACGAGCAGAGATCCGGTCGCGTTCCCAACCACAAAGGCGGCGAGCACGACGCCAAAGAGGATGGCGCCCCCTCCCAGGGCAAAGACGACATAAAGCACCAGGAAGGCATTGGCCATGCCGAACAGGAAGTTGAAGACCAGCGCTGAGACAGAGAGTTGCAGCAGGCCCCGCTGGGTGACGAGCCAGCTGAACCCCTCTTTGATTTCCGTTCCCATCTTTCGCTCCCTGTCGACCGTGCGCTTCTGCTTGGCTGCGTAGCGGAGTATGAGTAGGGAGAAGACAAGGGCTGCTGAATATCCCACGAATCCGTATCCGAAAGCCAGAGCAGCCCCTGCCACGGCCATCATGGCCCCGCCCAACGCGTTGGAAGCAGATCCTACGAGGTTGAAGCCCGCCATCGTCACCCCGTTGGCGTCGGCGATCGCATCCGCGCTCACCAGGTCCGGGAGGACCGAGTAGGACGTCGACCTGTTCAGTTCCCCGGCCGAGTTCCAGACTACGGCCACAGCCACGACTGCTAAGAGCTGGAACCCATAGAGAGCTGTGACCACTGCGAGCAGGCCGAAGCTCGCCGCCCTGACGGAGTTCGCTAACACTAGGAGTTTCCTACGGTCATGGCGGTCCACCAGGACACCTGCCGGCAGGGTGGTGACCACGGCAGCTAGGGTCTCCGCCACTCCGACAATCGTGACATAGAACGCTGACTGGCTCAGGCTGTTGGCTGATTTGGCCACCAGTAGGAGGATGGCCACGTTGACCACCGCGCTGGCGGTCCGTCCAGAGAGGTTCATCCCAAAGTAGCTGAGGAAGCTCCGAGTTTTGAGGAATCCCCGCGACGCGGTACCCATTATTCCCGTTTATCCCGTTAGGGGGGCGGATAACTCTTCGAGTGCCGGGCGAGCATGGGGCGGACTAGGGTCCCGCCCAGTCGTCCAGCTTCGAGGGCCCGGAGACGGAGCGCTGGATGTCAGCCACGCGGACGCCTATGAGCCTGACTGGCTTCCCGTTCGTCTCGAACTCGTCGAGAAGCGCATCGACGGCCTCGATGAGGGGGGCGTCGCTGTCTGTGTGACTGACCAAAGTCTTCTCCCGAGTGTGGGTCTCGAAGCCCCTGCCGAACCTTATCTTGATTCCGGCGACCTTGTAGGAGTACCCCGCAGACCTGACCCGTCTCATGAGCTCGGCCACGCCGTCGGCGGCCTCCCGCCTGACCTCCCGGAACTCCCTGACGTCGTCTTTGAACGTCCTCTCGACACTGAGGGACTTCGGTATCTCTTGCTGTCTCACATCCACTCTCTCCAGTCCGTGAATCACTCCCCAGAGCCAGACACCGTTCTTGCCGAACCAAGAAGTGAGCTGCTTCCCCTCAAGTTGCTGCAGCTGGGCTATCGTGGAGACCCCCTTCTCGGAGAGGAATTCCCTTGTCTTCGTGCCGATTCCAGGGACCACAGACACTTGGAGGGGCGCAAGGAAGCGAGCAACGCCGTCGAAAGGTACTACCGTCAGGCCATCGGGCTTGTTTCTGTCGGACGCGATTTTGGCTGACGATTTGTTGGGAGCGACCCCGATGGAACAGGACAGCCCGTGCCTCTCTTTCACCGCCTTCTTGACCTCCACGGCCACCCTCCTGCCCGACTCTTCGTCAGTCGCCCTGCTAGTGACGTCGAGGTAAGCCTCGTCAACGCTACCCTGTTCGAACTTGTCGGCGAACCCCTTGAGGGTGGACATGACCTCCTCCGACGTGCGCTCGTAGAGCTCCCAGTCTGGCGGTATGTATCTCGCCTGGGGGCAGAACCTGTATGCCTGTGAAATCGGCATTCCTGACCTGAGGCCGAACTTGCGCGCCTCGTATGAGCAGGCTACCACGACACCTCTCCCCTTCCCGCCTTCGGGGTCCGCTCCGACCACGACAGGGAGTCCTTTCAGCTCAGGGTGCTCCCTGACCTCGGCTGACACGTAGAAGGCGTCCAGGTCAACATGAAGGATAGTCCGGTGCGGGGGTTGCAACTGTCAGCTACGTCCCGAAGAGTGTCTGCTGCTCGGCTCCCTGGCCCTTCCAGTCGAGCTCCATCAGGCCTAGAAGCCTGCGGAACTCGTTCGCTGACTCCGGGCTGAAGCCGGCGAAATGATTGTTGAAGAAGACGTACCCCGACTCGAACTTCTTGGAGTTCTCTTTGACGGCGGCGGCCCAGCGCTTCAGGTCGCCAGACCTGTCCTTCTGAATCCCGTTGAACTCGGTGATCTCCCTGTCCCCCACCATCCTCAGGTAGACGAAGTCTGCCGTGACTTCCGGGGGGGACTCCACAAACTGGTTCAGGGTCCACACCATCGCGATGTTGCTCGTCCTGAGAAGGGAATAGACTTCTGGGTTGAACCAAGACTTGTGTCGGAACTCAATAGCGTGCCTGAACTCGGGGCTGAGCTGGGAAACGAACCCCTTGAGGGCCCCCTCGTGGGTGCTGAGCTTGATGGAAGGTGGGAGCTGGATCACTATGGGTCCCAGCTTGTCCTTCAGCTTGCTGAGAACGCCATAGAAGTAGACAAGGGTCGACTCAGAGTCTTTGAGTTTCCTCTCGTGGGTTATCTTTTTCGGGAGCTTCGGGGAAAAGAGGAACCCCGAAGGCGTGCCGCTCCTCCATTGGTTGACCATAAGGTGGTTAGGTATCCTGTAGAAACTGGAGTCGATTTCGACGCAGTTGAACACCTTGGAGTAGTAGGAGAGGTAGTCCTTCGGAGGCACCCCCTTGGGGTAGAAAATCCCCTGCCAGTCCTTGTAAGACCAGCCGCTACAGCCTATCCTGAGGTTCTCGAGGTCCAACCAGGGGAAGCCCTTCCCAGTAGCGCAGAGCGTTCGCCATATTTATTTAGATGGAACCAAGGTCGCGCTCGTACTCCCTTGTCTCAGGGGAACCCCGACATCAGGCAGCAGGTTGACGCCAACAGAGGAATAGCGAAGAAGCTGGAGTTGCTCATCCCAGGCCTCAGAGGATACAGGAGCAAGGAAGACCTTAGGGCGTCCGACGCGCTCCTTCGGAATCAGGTAGCGGACAGACTGGACAAGGTAAAGGATAACCTGCAACAGCTCAGGAAGCAGGTCGCCGCGGCAGGTGACTTCAACAACCTCACGACGGTCGGGTCGCTGATATCTCAGGTGCAGGGGCTCAGCGGAGAGGTGAGGCACTCAGGGCAAGGGTACTCCGGGTGGGTGGCCCCAATTCAGATCAATGATGACAAGCTGAACAGGCTATACGACTACGACTACGCCTTCGTGAGCCTGGTCTTCCAGTTCGATGACGCCACGTCCCCTGGGAAGCTCAGCTACGACAGCTCAGCCCCGAACACGGTCCAGACGGTGATGGGCGGGTTCGCGAGGACCGTGGCTGACATCAAGCAGAAGTGGTCTCAGAGGATGGAGGCAATAGAGGGCATAGCCCTCGGACAGTGATTGTGATGGTGTTCGGAAAGAAGAGCGACGCTGTCCCAGCGACCGGAGGGAGCGTGTTCGGCTCCACCACATTCGCCTGGGATGACAAGGACAAACAGCCTGCGCCCGGCGTCTACAACGTCCTCTGGAAGGCGCCACGCCAAATCAGGCTAAACGACAACGTAGTGGTGAGGGAGGACGAGATTGCTGTGTTCTACAGGGACGGGAAGGCGCTGACCTACTTCGACCAGCCCAACAGATACGCTCTGACGGACTTCAACGCTCCGGTGGTCGGGAAGTTGCTGAAGTTCTTCAGTGGTGTCACCCAATGGGCAGAAGTCTATTTCGTGCCGAAGAGGTATCTCGACGGGAAATACGGGAGCACCCAGCCCTACCAGTTCACAGACCCGACCTTTGGGATAATCAACCTCCGCGTGTTCGGTGAGTACAGGTGGAAGATATCCTCGCCCGAGCTCTTCATCAACCAGTTTGTCGGGACGTTCGGAGCGGACACCTCCGACGACGTCGAAGGGAGGGTGAAGGAGCAGGTCGTCATCCTGATCTACAACGCCCTCGGGAAGATGAAGCAACAGGGGCTGAAGGTGACCGACCTGGCCGCCAGCCTCACCAACATAGAACAGGAGGTCCTGGCCGCGGCACCCGACCACCTTGGACAGTATGGGATTGAGATCAACAAGATTTCGGGGCTGACAATAAGCCTCCCCGACGAGGTGCAGAAAGCCATCGACACGCGGTCCGAGATGCAGGTCCTGGGGGTGAACTATATGCAATATCAGACAGGGAAGGCGATAGACGACGCCGCGAAGAACCCCAGCGGAGGCGCAGGGGTCTTCGCAGGACTCGGGGCCGGCATTGGTGCTGGTTCTGCCATTGGCGGGCAGATGGCCCAGGGGATGAACCAGAACGTACAGTCCCGGAGCTGCCCCAACTGCGGGTCCATCATCTCTGCTACAGCGAAGTTCTGTCCCAACTGTGGAGTGACCATGCCCTCCCAGCAGGGTCCCCAGGCCCCGGCGGGGGCGAGCAAGTTCTGTCCCAACTGTGGGAGCCCTGTCGCAGCCGGGTCGAAGTTCTGCAACAGCTGTGGGACCAAGCTCTAGGTGGTTATGGTGTTCTGCCCAAAGTGCGGCGCGCAACTTCCCGATGACGCGGGATTCTGCTATAAGTGTGGAGCCAAGGTGGGGCTTGTGACCCAGCAGGCTCCCAAGCAGAGCCAGGACGTGATTGCCCCCATGGGTGCCAAGAGCCTAAAGTGCCCGAGCTGCGGAGCGCCAATCAGCCCCGCGTTCGGAGAGATGTTCATAACCTGTCAGTACTGCGGGAGCAGCGTTTCGCTCGGAGACGGGGGGTGGAAGAGCATCGACAAGCACACCATGCTCCCTGTCAAGATTTCTCAGGAGGACGATGTCCTGAAGGAGGTCCGCGGGTTGATGGACAAGGGGCTGCTCCACAGGCATCTGCAGGAGTCTTCGACCCTGGAAGAGGCGAACCTTGCCATGGTCCCATACTGGCTCATGCCGGTCTCTGCTAGGACGTCCCTGGTCGCGGTCGACATGGCTGCCGAGGCCGGTCAGATTGCCACCACGGCGGCGCTGGCTGGGATCCTGGGAGGGGCCATGAGCAACAACAGAGGATGGGGTGGGGGAGGAGGCGGATTGATGGGAGGAATGCTTCTAGGGACCATGATGGGGGGTGGAGGCTTCGGCGGCGGAGGCCAGGGGACTAAGCGCGCCTATGAGATGGACAACGACTACAACTTTCCCATAGTGGGGATGAAAGCCCTGACCGATTACCAGCCCAAGGACTACCAGTTCAAGCTGGAGGACAGGGTGATTTTCGATCAGAGCAAGGTTAAGGGGATTAAGGTGCTCAACGGAGATGTGGGCGAAGAGGTTGCGAAGACCCAAGCCAAAACCCTCGTCGACCAGCTCCAGTCGGATAAAGCTCACGCCGCCCATCACATGATACAACAGCTCTCGACCCAGTCTGACGTGGGGGAAGCCGAGCTCCTTCACGCCCCCGTGTGGTTCGTCAGATACCAGCACAAGAACGGGAAAATCGTGCTTGTGATTGACGCCAACTCCGGCGGCGTCATAAACAGCATAGGTCTTTAGAGCGCCGAACCCAGAAATAACGGGGCGTCAGCCGGTTCGCCATGGCTGAACGAAGGCAGAAAGTGCCCATAAACATCCCAAGTGACGTCTGGCAGCCCCTCATGGAGATCAGGGCCCAGTTGGACTCCGAATGTCCGGGGAAGCCCACCCCCATCGAAGAGCTCCTGCGGGAAGTTGTGGGCCACTATGAGCGGTGCGACAGGGCCGCCGAAGAAGTCGAGGATTTCTGCAAGAGGGCCCAGACCTGGAAGAAACGCTGAGCCGCAGACGGCAACGATGCGAGTCTTCGCCCGGCCGGGATCTACCTGTTGAGCGGCCTGAACTCGAAACCGCATTTGACGCACACCCTCATCCCGGGTGCGTCGGTGATTACCTGCCTCGTCATACACCTGGGACACTCGACTGACATGCTTGCGTGCTTGATTGAACCGGAATGCTCCGCTCGGACCTTGTTTATGGCGTCGCTGTAGGCGTCACGCCTGAATCCCCTAGCCATGGAATATGTAGGACCTCCCCCCAGAAAAAGTTGTCCTATTTGACCTCGTCCAGTGTGAAGGTGAACCTGGCCCCCGCAAACTCGCCTGTGCTCACCCTTTCCCAAGTCACCTTGTAGGTCTTGGTGACGTTAGCACCCACGATGCTGATTTGTTTGGGGACATCCGAGAAGAGCCTCTCCACCTTGGCAGGGTCCTTGGTGAAGATGAGGCTCCTCCTCCGCTTCATCAGGTACTTTACTGCCACATTCTGGTGGGCGTGCCCCTCGACAGGAATCTTCTCTGTCCCAATGTCTATGGTGAAGGCTCTTTTCGCCATTTCCTGGGTTCGAGTCAGTGTCTTCCGTGGTAAATAGCTCTGGGGTCAAGGCGAATACACCAGTAACTCGAATGGGTGGAAGCGGCACCGAGGCTCCGATGCCTAGGGTTTCTTGATATTCGTGACCAGGAGCTTGAACTGCAGTGTCTTCCCTGCCATTGGGTGCTTCCCCGCCCTACCGTAGGCCTTCTCGGGCGGGAGAGTGACTTCCTTGGTCTCGTTGACTTTCATCCCGAGCAGGGCCTCCTCGAACCCGCTGATCACCTGGTGTCGCCCCAGGACCACCTGCAGAGGTCTGTAGTCGCGGGCCGGGCTGAACAACCCTGACTTCATGGCTTCGGGCTTCATGCTGGTGTCGAAGACCTTCCCTCCAGGGAACCTCCCCACGTAGTGAACGGACACCGTGTCCCCTACCTGGGCGCTTGCTTCGCTCATAGGACTTGAGCTGGCTGCAGGATGTAGTTAAGGAATGAGCCGCCCCTCGCTGTTTTCGTCTGCCAGCCAGCGTCGGTGGGAGTCCTCCTTCCCCGTCCTGTTCCGGCTTCGAGTCGCATTTGGGCGTTGGCTCGCGTTCAGGCGTCGGTGCGCCTTCAGGCTTCGGGCGCTTCGTCGGTCGAGTCTGGTGCTAAGCATGGAGCTCCACACCGCGCTCGGTCGAAGAAGGGCCCTCAGCCCTCTTTCGTACCTCGGCCTTCGTGCGTTCCAACCCCCACCTGCGCTTCTCTGCCATCCCAGGACGTGGTCGTCGGACCACACCGGGCTCTGGCGAGCACAAGGCTCTGCTTCTGATCCAGGGGCAGCCCGGAATATTCCCGGCCTCGCGCGTTGCAGGCGTCGACTCGGACTGCGCCCCAGGCCATCGGCGAAGCCAACAGCGAGAGAGCTACCAGCATACTAGTTCGTGAACCTGTTATCCATGTTTGACTCTTGTTGCTGACAAAGAACGAATTTTCTGTTGACCAGGTTATCACGGCCGAGGGGTGCCCAGTGGAGCAGAGCACCGAGTTGTGCGTTTGGCCATGAGCGGGCAGCCGTAGATGTAGACTGCTCATCCCAAGGAAGAAATCGGGTGGCGACCGAGGGGGCCGTGGCCGAATCTGAAGTCCACAGCACGATGAAGTCTGTGGTGAGGCTCGAACTCGAACGGGATGGGTACGCCGTGGTAGAGGAGCCGACGGTCGCTCCGGGCGAGAAGGTGCACTGGACCTCCTACAGACCAGACCTTCTGGGTTACAGGACAAAGGGCGACGAGGAGGAGCTGATGATAGTAGAGTGCGAAACTCGGCCAAACATGAAGCGGCTCGGGGCCAAGAACTTCTCCAGCGTGTGGTTCGAGGCACATCTCTATGGCCAGGGGACGCTGAGGAAGATACTGGTCGTGCCGCAGGGTAGGCTGCGCGCAGTAGACATGCCAGTCAAGGGAGGGTGGGAGGTCTGGGTCGTGGGGCGGCGCACAATTATGGCTAGGTTCCCGAAGCCGGATATGGCGCCTGCGGCCGACGTTTCTCGAAATCGATAACTGTAGCAATTGATTTATAGTCCTCGCGCGATTAAATCAATCACTCGTCCGGCCAGGAAAAGGATGGATTCGCGGGGACGATGAGGCGCCTGGGAAAGCCTTGGCGCCTGGGACGACCCCGCGAGCGGGATGGTGGCGCGTAGAGCCGGGGTCACCCGGACTTCACGGAAGCCAGACCGAGGGCGAACCGGGGCGGCGGCAATGAAGGAACGCTACGGGGCCGCCGTCGGAGGAAAGCCACATCCCTCCTGAAAGCCGGGCGAGTCAGCCAAATATCGCGTAGGGGATACCCCGAAGCGGGGACCGATGGTGCTCTTCCGGGACAGGGTCGAGGCGGGGAGGAAGCTCGGGCAAGCTCTAGCATACTGCAAAGGGGAAGGCGTCGTGGTGTTGGGGATACCCAGGGGAGGGGTCGTTGTTGCCAACGAGGTAGCTCGAACGCTCGGAGCCCCTCTCGACGTCGTGGTCACGAGGAAGATTGAAGCGCCCGGGGAGCCAGAATATGCCCTTGGGGCTGTCACACAGGAGGGGGAAGTGTTGATGGACAGGCGGGCGAGCGAGTCTCTGGGAGCGACGGTGTCATACCTCGACGCGCAGATTCGCCTGAAAAGGGAAGAGGTCCGGAATCGGATGCGGAGGTTGCGAGGCAACGCGCCCTACCCCGCGCTCGGTGGGAAGACCGTGGTGATAGTTGATGACGGCATAGCGACTGGGAGCTCGGTCAGCGCAGCTGTGATGTCGGTGAAGAAGAGAAAGCCGAAGGAGGTCGTGGTCGCCGTCCCGGTCGCCCCGGAGGACGCCGTCCAGTCGTTGTCGGAGGACGGAACGAGGGTGGTTTGCCTCTCAACCCCCGGGCCGTTTCTGGCGATAGGGGAGTTCTATGCAGACTTCGGTCAGGTGGAGGATCTCGAAGTGAAGCGCATCCTCGACGAGAGTGCGGCCAGGCGCCGCTGAGAGAAAGTTTGCCGATGCACTCTAGGCGACCTGGGACGAAGGAAGACGTGGCCAGGTTCAGGGACGACCTCCATCGGCTGACAGCGCGGGCCTGCGAACATGACGATCAGACAGTACGGGCGAAGGTGCTCGAGACTGCAGACATGCTGGTGGGACTCTACAAGAAGAACCTGGTTAAGATCAACCACTCCGCACTTGAGCTGGTCTGCGCCAGGAGCCTGATCAAGGAGGGGTACGATGTGAGGGTGGAACAGAGGCTCGACAGGGCGCTGGTCTGCGACGTAGTGGGGAAAAGAGGGGACGGGGAGCTTGTTGTGGAGATCGAGACCGGGTTCATCCCCCCCGAGGCTGCATTGGATCCGTCAGCCTACGCCCGGAGCAGAATATCCAGCAAGATAGCTAGGTATAGCAAGTTCGCTGGGAAGTTCGCCCTGGGGACCACCCCCTCGTACGTTCTGGACCTCCCCGAGTTCTTCGTCAAGCCTCCCCGTAGCAGGACCGTGGAGGAGGCGGCTGAAATCAAGGCGCTCACTGATGTTACGTACCACAAGCCTGAAATCTCGATTGACGAATTGATGCAGGCCAGGTTGCATGCAATCTTCCTGATAGACGTTGATTCTGCTACCACTAGAGAGGTCGACCCCGACACCTATGCCAGGAGTGCCCTGGTCCTTCTCGACTGGCACCGGATTGTTCAAGGCTTAAATCCGCGCTGATTCGCAATCAGGCGCGGGTTCAATTTTCGCAGAAATCGGCAGAATGAAAGGACCCGGCTTTAGGAGTGTCACTCATTATGGCTGAGCGTTCGAGTGGGAGGGCCGCTCTTGCCGAGGCGCTCTTCCGCATTGGGGCCCTTAGATTCGGCAAGTTCACGCTCGCCAGCGGAAAGACCAGCTCCTACTATCTCGACCTGAGGGTGGTACCCAGCGACCCCCAGGCTTACGGGTTGGCGATTGGGGCCTATCTGGCGATGGTTCGTGAGATGGCGGAGCGGAGCTTCGACGTCGTGGGTGGGGTGGCTACCGCCGGGATAGCCATCTCCTCGCCCATGGCTTACGTCCTCAAGAAACCTATGGTCTACGTTCGGAGCGAGCAGAAGGCGCATGGCCTGGGGAAGCTCGTCGAGGGTGCTGTCAGGCCCGGATGGAAAGCACTGGTGGTCGACGATCTGATCACCGACGGAGGAAGCAAGGTCGTAGCGGTCGAGGCCCTGAGGAAGGCAGGGTGTGTGGTCAATGACGTGATGGTACTGGTCGACAGGCTCGAAGGCGGCAAGACGACCCTGGATAGGGTCGGGGTGAAGCTTAGGTCGTTCACCGACATCAAGGATCTGGTGGGGACGCTGTACGCCCAGGAGAAGGTTACCAAGGCGGACTATGAAGCCGTGCTGAAACAGATGGGGACGAAGTAGCCTGGAAGCGCTTGCAATAGAGGTGAAAATGGGGAATTTGCATCTCGCTAACCCCACGGTGCTTGCATCAGGCGTGCATGGGAGCTCCCTCGAGAAGGTCATCCGCGCCTTGAGGGTAGGTGCTGGCGCCGCGGTCACGAAGTCAATCGGCCAGGCGCCGAGGGAAGGGTATCCAGAGCCTATCCTGGTAGATGTGGAAGGGGGCGTGGTGAACGCGGCCGGGCTCCCAAATCCAGGTGCCGAGAAGTTCTCGGAGCAGCTGGCGCAGGTCAAAGGGAAGGGACTGCCGATTTTCGTCTCGGTGTTCGGAGGGGACGAGGAGGAGTTCGCCAATGTGGTAAGAGCTCTGGACGGGAATGACTTCGCTGGCTTCGAGTTGAACCTCAGCTGCCCTCATGTGTCTGGGGTGGGGACCGAGGTTGGGCATCGCCCTGACCTGGTTGGCAGGGTGACCAAGGCAGTAAAAGCGGCGACGGCGAAGCCGGTCTTCGCGAAGCTCTCTCCCAACACGGAGAGGCTGACCGAGGTGGCGAGCGCCGCCATAGATGCTGGGATTGACGGACTGACCGCCATCAACACGGTGAAGGCTTACCCCATCGACGTGGAAAGTGGGGGGGCTGCCCTCTCGAACGGCTTCGGAGGGCTCTCCGGGCCCGCCATAGGCCCCATCGCCCTGCGCTGTGTCTACGAGCTCAGGGAAGAGTTCGGCGTGCCTATAATGGGGTGCGGAGGGGTGGCCACCTGGGAGGACGCGGTGCGGTTTTTCATAGCAGGGGCTGACGCGGTGCAGTTGGGGACCTCGACAATCAGCAGGTTCGACCGGTTCAACGATGTGAACCTCGGGATTATATCGTATCTCGAGCGCAAAGGATTCCGGAGCCTGGCCGACTTGGTCGGAGGGGCTCATCCGGGGGGGCGACGGACGTGAGTTTCAAAGGGCGGATTCTCGACTCCGCGAGCAGGAGGCGGTCCAGACTGGTGCTCGCACTTGACTTCGCCGGTTCCTACGACGCGAGACTGGCCAAGGCTGAACACGTGCTTGGCCTCGTAAAGGAACATGTCGCCGCCGTGAAAGTCAACCACCATCTGCTCCTCCCCTATGGGCTAGACGGCCTCGGGAGGATCGTCGACGTCTGCCGAGCGGGAGGGATTCCGCTCGTCGCTGACCTGAAGATGAATGACATCGAAGCGACCAACCTGAACATGTTCGACTCTCTGTTAGCCTACGGCTTCGACGCGGTCATCGCCAACCCCTTCGTCGGGAGGGAAGAGGGATTGGGGAAGGTGGTGGAGCGTGCCCATGCGAACAAGGGCGGCGTCATCTTCCTTGTCTACATGAGCCACAGCGGGGCATCCGAAGGGTACGGCCTCCGCCTCGAAGGAGGGGAGCCTCTCTACCGGGTGTTCGCACAGAGGGCGAGGGAGTGGGGAGCAGACGGGGTGGTGGTGTCGGCGAAGTCGGCCGAAAAGATAGCCGAAACCAGAGAGATAGTGGGGAAGGGATGTCTGATCTTCTCCCCGGGGGTGGGCGCCCAGGGAGGGGATGCCTCTGCCGCGACGGGAGCTGACTTTACCATCGTCGGGAGGTCCATCACAGAGTCCTCTGACCCGGGGAAGGTAGCCCGGAAATTGAAGTCGCCCTAGCAACTGATCTATGGCTGGGCCGTGTAATAGTCCCAGATCTTCTGTTGCGCTTCCTTGACGTAGTTGATCTCGTCTGCCGAGAGATTCGGGTCTGCAGCCCTAGAGAAGGGCCGTCTGAGGCCTGCGGGAAGGTCGTCATCGCAGAAGAAGCCTCCTCCTGGGAACCCCGTGTCCTTCCTGACTATGATGGCGGCGAACCCCGGGGCCCCTTTAGCGTACTCGTCTCTGTCAACGGCGACGATCGAATCGAAGAGGGGTCGCCCCCTGGAGACACCTAAGATATTCATCAGTTGGCCGTAGGTGAGGGTACTCCGGGCCCTGGCTGCCTTCACAAGCTCCTGCCTCAGCTCATCAAGCCCTGGTAAGGTGTGCTCACCGCAACCGCCGTTTGGAAGGCGCCTCAGGGTTGAAGGGCTCCTCAGAAAGGGTACTCTGGAGGGTGTTTCCGAGGCAGATGAGCGGGACGGCAGGCATAGATGTGTCTCCGGTCTCCCTCGTTATAATAGCCATCTTAGACGGCGTCAGGAATCCAGGAGTTTGGCCACTTTGAACTGGTCCCCGACGATGGACCTCATGTTCAGGAGGCCGTAGGGTTTACCCCCGTCAGTCACGAAGATGGTCCTGATCCGGTGCTTCGCCATCAGTTTGACCCCTTCTGACAGAGGTGAGTCGGCGTCTATGGACACCATGGGCGAGGTCATGATCTTCCTCACGGGGATGGTCGAGGAGATGAGGTCGTCAGCAGCTACCCTGTAGAGAACGTCTCGCTCGGTGAGGATTCCTTTCGGTTCACCTTTGATGAGGATCAGTATGTTTCCAGCCCCCTTCTCTCGCATCATCTGGGCGGCCCTCAGGACAGACTCGTTGGCGTCTATCGTCAGAGGATCCGTCTTGACGAAACTCCTCACGGTGGGCGCCTTAGTCTCGGCGGCCTCAATCCAGAAGGCCAGGGAGTAGTGGCAGCTCGGGCACTCTTCCGGCGTGTTTTCCCCCTCGAAGACGTATCCGCAGCGGTAGCACTGCCATTTCGTCATCCCATGTGAAATCAGGTCCGTAGTATATTAAGAACTCGCGGCCTAACTGGTTGGGGGAAACGGTTGGCCGGTCGCGGGACCGCTCCCTGGGACGGTCGCGATCAGCCTCCTGGCCTTCTGCTGGCAGAGTGATGCCTTGTCAGTGTATCCCCTCCAGGCGGTGTAGTTCTGCTCGACCTTAGCGAGAAGCAATAGGATGTCGGCTGCCTGGAGGTAGCGGCTCACGGCCGTCTCCCCGTTCCCCGACTTCGCGTCAGCTTCCGCATCCTTGACCAACTGATCCGCGTACCACCCAAGTTTCTGGGCACGGGACATTGGCGGCCTCGGAGCTGACTGCATGATTTGCAGGCTGCGCCTTAGGGCAAAAGAATGGGTGGTCGAAATTCCTAGACGGTTTTGAGAAGGGCCAGAAGCGGGGGCGGGAGCGAGCCGAATCGGACCGTGGTGCCGACATTGATGTCACTTGTGGACGCGAAACCTGCTTTAGCCTCGATTACAAAGTTTGCCGCAGATGTGGGGGTGTACTTTGGGCACTGGTCTCCCAGGAGGAAGCATGGCTGGGCCCCCGTCACGACGTATACAACGCGCCCCGTCCCACCAGTGACGTTGAGCCAGATCATGTCAAGGCTGGTGTTGGTGTCATACATCCAGAACGACCACACACCGTAACCGGGGAAGGCGAAAAGCATGGTTGTGGTGTTTGTCACCTTCTTGTTCATCAACCCGGCCGCTCGCTCGGCCGGAGTGGTGGCAGTGTAGTTGAAGAACCACGTCCTGCCATCAACCGTGAAAGAGCTAGGGACGGCCGTCGTCATGCTCCCGGGCCCCACGCTGGACAGATAGGCGTCGTTGACCACGAGAAGAGCGGCCACTAGCACCACCGCAGCCACGGCCATGCCTGCGACATTCCCTCTGGGGGTCATAGATCTAGGTCCGCCGGGGCGGTATTTCTGGAAGATGCGTAAAGCCCATTCAGCCGCTGACCGCCATCGGCAAAGGGGGAATCAAAGACGACGCGGGACCTTCGCGCACGTCAGAACTATCGAGACAATCAGGTAACAATTCTGAGACTCTCGGACCGGGGGCTGAGACTTTGTTATCAGCCCAGCTAATAGTGACGCCATCTTGTCACTGACTTCGGTCTCGGGGGACAAAGCTACGACCCTGTCGGAGGCGATAGGCGGTGACCAGCGCGAGGGCGAATGTGACCGCGCTTGTTTTAAAAGGAGGAAGCGGTGAAAGAGAATCGGATTATCTTTGGTGAGCCGCGAGAGTAGTTTCGGAGGCGACGGCGGATCAGGCATGAGTGCGAGGGACGCCGAAGTCGTACGAGCGATAGCGGAAGAAGAGCTGTCGGTCTTCACATTCGACGGGCTGAGACGCATTACAGGTACTCATCCCGAAACGCTGTCAAGGACGCTGGAACGGCTCGAAGACGACGGCATGGTGGTCAAGTCCCCTGGTGGGTACAGCCTCACAGGCAGGGCCAGGGAGACACTCGAACTCAGCCCGGTCGGGACTGGACCCAAGAGCGTCTCAATCCTCCACACTTACCTTCCCTATGCGGCCAGCGCCGGCAAGATCGTTGGAGCTCTGAAGGGGAGATGGTTCGACAATGTCAGATGGGTCGGCATGTCAGAGGGAGAGGATGGACCCATCATGAAGTGGGTCACAGAAGACGGCTCTGCGCTGATAGACGTGAAGTTCGGCTCCGGCCAGCTTGACATCGAAGCGAAGGTCGCCAGCGAGGCCGACCTCTCCAAAGCCGTCAGAGGAGCCCACCAACTCATGGGGAAGATATCGAAACTCTATGCCAGCCCGAGGAGCGGGAAACCAACCTTGATGCGCATGGGGTATTCCACTCCTTACGCGATGTGAGCAGCTAGTTCCCGAACCCGCTCAACAAGTAGCTGCCGGAGCGCACCTCTGATGGTGAATCTGACAGGATGACAGGAGCAGAAGGTGTGCAGCTGCTACGGTCTTTTTCAAACGCTGTAGCTGAACTGGCAGACAACGTCTCGCCTTCGGTGGTGAGAGTAAGCGCCGGTAGGAGGAGTGGAACCGGCGTCGTCTGGTCCGGAGATGGTCTCATCGTGACAGCTTTCCATGTGGTCGGGCAGTCCGAGTCTCCCTCGGTCGTCCTGGGTGACGGAAGGGAACTCGAAGCGAAGGTGGTAGGCAGGGACCAGTATGCTGACGTGGCCCTGTTGAAGGTCGACGCGTTGGGGCTCTCGCCGTTGAGCCTTCGGACCGCTGACCGCGTCAGGGTGGGTGAGTTCGTGCTCGCGTTGGCGAACGCCATGGACAAGAAGCCGTCCGCAACGTCTGGAATAGTCACAGGGGCTAGTAGGAGGATGAGGGGGTTGTGGGGCGTGATGATCGAAGATGCAGTGGTCACCGACGCCAAGTTGAACCCAGGGTACTCGGGTGGCCCGCTGGTAGACGCTTCTGGACGGATGGTCGGGATGAATGTAGCTTACTTTGCAGGGAGGGGGGCGGCTGTGTCCGTCGAGGTGTTGAAAGAGACCGTGGAGAGGCTGTCCAGAGACGGGAGGGTGAAGAAGGGATTCCTGGGGGTCGTGGTCGAACCCATCGAGCTCCCAGAGGAGTTGGCGAAATCTCCCGATGTGAGCCAGGGAACAGGGCTCCTCGTGAGAGCCGTCGACCCGGGGTCCCCTGCAAGAGCGGCTGGGGTCGCTATCGGTGACATAATCCTGAAGCTGGGAGAGGCGCAGGCCATAGACGAGTATGAGCTCCACAAGGCCCTGGCCTCAGATGTAGTCGGCAAGCTGGTCACCCTGAAGGTCCTCAGGGGCGAGAAGGCCACGGAGTTCGGCGTGACCCCGAGGGAGGTCGAGGGGTAGATGCGCAGGCAGCGGGCTTCGTTTCCCAGGGAACCGGGTTTCCCCCATCCTGGAGGACCGAGAGAACCTCTCCCTCCAATCCGCCCGCCTCCCTTCTAGGCAGGGCCTGGCTGGGTTGATTAGGGCGGGCCCGGAGGCTCCGGACGTGAGCGAAATCAAGGCGAAGACCCGCCATGGCGAGATGAGCGTCGACCAGCTGGCTGAAATCCAGCCCGGAATGGCGGCAGTCATGAAAGAGGTCGGAGACAGGTTCACTCAGACCTACTACGCGGCCAAGGGCGGCAACTGGAAGCTGGCCGCACACCACCTGAACCAAGTCAGGGCAGAGTTCAGGAAGGCCAAAGTCACGAGGCCGAAGTTCGCTGACGACCTAGATGCATATGATAAGGAGTTCCTGCTACCCCTCTTCGAGTCAATCCGCGACCAGGAGTGGATAAAGTTCGAGTCGGCGTTCAAGAATGGAGAGGCTGGATCTGACCTCTACCACGACAAGAGAGGATACCCGCACATCAGGTATGTCCTATCAAAGGAGCCTCGATCGAACCTATTCCTTGGCTCCCCTGAGAAGTTCGTCAGGGAGTCCGGTACGGGTGTCTAGCGCCTCGACTGTCTCCGGCTCTTTGCTCGGGGACGGACCAAGATTTTTTTCGGCCTCGGCCCCAACCCCAGTATTGTCTTCTCGTAGTCGGCCCAACTCACTCCGAGCTTCTGGGCCACCATCCTCTCGATAATCGTGGCGAACTCGTGCTCGCTCCTGTATGGGGCCTTGGGGTGGTCCCCTGGTTCCGCGTCGACCGGGTGGAGGTTCATCCTCCTTTCGGCCTCGAAGTTCACGTCGAAGGCGACCACCTCCCTGTCAGTTATTCCGTGAGCTCTGCATAGCTCGTACTCTACCATCTCGTGGAGCGCTACCAGAAAGACATACCTCTGGTCCCTCATCTTGCTCACCCTTATCTCAGCCGGTTTGCCCGGAATCCAGTCCCCGACAGTCTCGTACCTCTGCTTCCTGTGAGGCACCTGGGCGACTGTGAAGATGGGTTTGATGTCTGCCCGTCTGACCATCCCTCTGGGACGGAGCAGGTTGGAGTGCGCCCTGGGGAAGCCGGTGCCGGGTCTGAGGGGGACGCGCCTGAAGCTCTGAGATGACATAAGTCGAGTGCCTGCCCGGCCAGGGGCCCCTAAGGGATAGGCTGTCAAAACGGCGCTCCTCTTTAGTAAACCAAAGTTAAGCGCCCTACTTGACGGCGTCTCTTTGTGTCCGCATCGTCGACCGTCGATGGCGTCTAGCATAGTTATTCGCCAATCGACTAACGAGTCGACCCCTTGTTGAGGCTATAATCCGACTAGGAGTCCGGTACAGATGAAGCGGACAGATGGTTTGCCTCTTGAGTACCGGCTCTGTAGCGTATACGAAGTCCCGAAGGTACCATGGGAAGCATTCGCTCGAGTCACAAGAGAAAGATAGGCGACAGAGTGAAAACCAGAGCCGTTGATCCGCTTCCGCCTCCACTCATTGGGGCTCCTTGAGCCTGCGGGGTTCGTCGATCTCTGTCGCGCGAAGGCGAAGCCGGTGCTGGCTCTGGACGGGGCTAATCCCTCTTGAATTCGAGGGCGGCCGAGTTGATGCAATAGCGGAGCCCTGTGGGCTTCGGGCCGTCGTCGAAGACGTGCCCGAGATGGACGCCGCACGCCCTGCATGACACCTCGGTCCTGACCATCCCCAGGCTGCGGTCAGCCTCCTCGTTGATTGCTTCCTTCGAGACAGGCTGGAAGAAGCTAGGCCACCCGGTCCCTGACTCGAACTTGGTGCCTGAGTTGAAGAGGGGGACGCCACAGACCACGCATGTGTAAGTACCCTTTTCGTGGTTGTCCCAGTACTTGCCCGTGAATGGTGCCTCGGTTCCCTTGAGGAAACAGACGTTCACCGCCTCCCTATCCAACTGTGCCTTCTTCTTCGCCATCTCTTCCTTACTGAGCATTACTTCGAAACTGCCGGAAGACGAGTATAAAGTTTCGATTGGTGAAACTTCAGAACGGCCCGGATAGTTTTAAGAGTCTCTCCATATGGTATATCCCAGGAATCCTTGGCCAAGTTCTCCTCTGCGCAACAGGGGTGGAAGGAGCAGACCGGGAGCATCATGGCCGTAGAGACTTCGAAGCTTTTCGTCGGGAAGACGAATGCCAGGAAATCCCCCGGAGACGTTGGAGACCTTGTCGACTCCATTAAGGAGAAAGGGATACTCGAACCCGTCCTCGTCAGGCCCATAGGCGGTAGGTACGAGCTGGTTGTCGGGTCGAGAAGGTTCGAGGCCGCCAAGATTGTGGGGCTGAAGAAGATGCCCGCCATAGTCAGGCCTATGACTGACGAGGAGGCAATCGTAGTCTCCCTCGTGGAGAACATTCAGAGGAGAGACATCGAGCCCGAGGAAGAGTACGACGCCATCATAGCCCTAAGGAAGGTCAATCCGCGTGCCTATGGTTCGTCGGATCAGATAGCAAAGGCGCTGGGAAAGTCGAGGAGGTACGTTGACGACAGAATAAACGCCGTCGAGGCGATCCGCACGATAAGGAAGGAGACAAGAGCAGACATAGCAGTAAAACATGCGCCGCTCCAGAGCGAGAGGAAGGAGGGAGTCCTCCCGGTCAGGCATGCGACGTTCCTGCATCGGGCTGAGGAAGCGCCCACGGTCCAGGAGCTTCCCAAGAGGGAGAGGGCCACCCAGTTGAAGGAGTTGGCTGAGACCATTGCGCCGCTACCGACCCCCGAGGCTGAGAATGTGGTGAGCCATTTCGTGATGGCCCCCCAGCGCCCTGTGGAGGACATCAAGAAAGAGGCGTCGTATCTCCACGCCGTCAAGCTTGAGATATTGTTGGATCCTAGGGTGGCAGACGGCCTGAGGAAGGCCGCTGAGGAAAGGAACACCACCATGGAAGCGGTCGCCTCGCTGGCCATTCACTCATGGCTGAGGCAGCAGCGCTACGCGTAGGAGCACTACAAGAAACCGTCGCACGTGGAGCCTGGGAGGACTGGAGCCTGGTATCGGTAGTCGGCTTGGGGTCGCGCTGCCTGAGATTCGTGTTGTATCGCATGTGGCGATTCACAGCTGCCACCGGGGAAAGGGGATGCCACCTAGGCGTTCTAATCGAGATGAGGAAGGCCGAATCGCTTGTGCAGGGGTTCGAACCCACTATCTGATTCCGGAAAGGAAGACTGGGTCCGCGTTCTCGTGGGCGTTCGGCCTTACCGCCGCTGCTTCATGAGCTCGCCAATCTCCCTGTCTAGCCTGACCACCTCGCTCTGGTAACGCTCCATCTCCGACTGGTCCCTGTCTATGCTCTGTCTCTTGCTGGTAATCTTCGCCTTCAGGTCGGTGAGGGACCTGTTCGCGGCGTCCATGGACGAGTTGAGCGTCCGCATCTTGCCGTCCATGTCTGTCTTCTGCGCCTGGAGGTCAGCGTACTGCTTCTCCGTGTTAGCAAGCTGAGCCTGGAGACCACGGAGCTCCTGCTCCTGCTTCCTGACACGTTCGTAGTACTCGTTCGCCTTGGTCTCGTTATTCCTTCTCCGTTCCTGGGCGCCTGTAAGCTGGTAGCTCACGGGCACGACCTGCCAACTTCGATATTTATCCCTGACAAGAAGGGCTCGGGCTGGAAGTTGACCCCAAGAGCGAAGCTGTTGGTCGCGCTCCCCGTGATTGCGGCCCTGGTAATCGTTCTCGTCTATTTCAGGCTCTTCGACGACCCCGTCATCATCGTGGTCATCTTTGTCCTCTACGTCGCCGTGAGCCTGTGGAACAGGCGGAAGTTCGGGAAGCAGGCACCTAGGAGCTGATGCGGTCCCGCTCCTATGGGAGACGAAACCTGTCGTAGGGCTCGATGAGGTCGAGCTCCCTTTCCCTTTCTCTGGAGTCGGGGCACACCGCTTCCAACTTCTTTTTGAACGCGCGGGAGTGGTTGAACTCTACCAAGTGCGTTAGCTCGTGGAGGATGACATATTCCCGGAGCCGCTCCGGGAGCGCGGCCAGTTGCCAGCTGAACGACAATCTGCCGCTGCGGGTGCAATACCCCCACTTGTTGATTTCCCTCACATCCACTCTTGTGGGTTTGGCGCCGACCTTCGGAGCCAGCTCCGCCACCCTACGGACGACATATGCCGAGCTCTCCCGGAGAAACCACCTGCGGACCAGCTCCCTTAGCGCCCGACTGTCGCTGGTCTGCACTTCGACGACCCCCCTCGCGGGATCGGGAACGAAGCGGTCGGAAGCGCCGTCCCTGTACACCACCCGGAGCAGCTCCCCGCTGAGCATAACCATGTTCCCGTCGAGGACCCTCTTGGTCCGTGACACACGCACATACTCCCTTCGCAACCATGGCGCCTTTTCCCTGATCGCCGCCTCGACGTCGACCCGCCGTCCCCGTGGGAGGGTCACCTCCAGCGTCAGGTCGGGGAGGAAGCGGAAGTAGGTGTACCTCCGGCTCGTCCCTTTGACGACAGAATACACCACTCTCCAGGGGCGGAGGTCGAAGGATGGCACGGCCGTGTCTCCTCTGTGACTGTAGTTAACTCTGGGGCGCTCCGGTTCTGTCTAACTGACGGTTGACGTGCGACCTACATCATGAGGACTCCCCTTCTCAGCGCAGATATCGAGTGTCTTCTTCTCCCCTAGCCCGGGGAAGCATCGCCATGAGTTGCCCCAGTTGGAAGCTCGCCGAACCGTGGCGACCTGTTTTCGGGGCGAGCGACGTCGTTTAAGTGTGGATAGTCCCGCAGCCATGAAAGGCATGAAGCTCCCAGGGCTAACCAAGCCCCCCAGGGTCTTCGTCGACGCTAAGATACTGAACATGCACGACCCATCCCTCCCGAAAGAAGCATACGTCGGCTACGTCGTCGAAGGAAAGGGGAGGCGCAATGTCAGGAAGGTAGTGGCGAAAGAGAGTGACGACGCAGAAGTGCTCGCGATAATGTTCGCCATTGAGGAACTGAAGGGCTCGTTGGGGAGGTTCACCGTGGTGTGCGACCATGAGTCGGTCGTTTCAGAAGCGAGAAGGGACTCGGTTAAGAAGCCGAGTGACCTGCTGAAATCCCTCCGGGAGGTGCTCCGTGCCAATCCGAAGATACGGCTCGAAGCGCTCCTGTCGAACCCGGCGCACCAGGTAGTCACGGAGTATGTCAACGCCTTGAAGGCAGGGACTACGAGGTAGCCTGGTTCCGGGCATGGGTCCGGCTCCTGAAGTACCCGACAAGAGAGATTGCCCCTCTCGTCAGGCGGAAGTTGATCCGCCACCACTCCACGCCGGCATCATCCGCGAGAGAGCCGCGGGTCGGCATCCATGTGTAAGAATCCGCGCTTCTCTTTTCCGAGCCTGATGAGCACCCCTCGCTAGGTCTCCTGATCTTCCTTCGTCATGCGCCCCACAGAAGTCCTCTATGACTAGGGCGTTTCCAAAGCCTGAAAAGTGGTCCGGGTCGACCCTTTGCCGACCGAGGTTGGCTAACCCTGTTGTGCGTGACATTCTGAAACGGCATATGCAGGTCTGGGCGCTTGGGCACTCGATGGCAGTGCTCGGATGGGACACTGAGACGCATATGCCAGAGGCAGGGTCGAAGCCTAGGGGAATAGCGTCCGGTCAGCTGGCGGTCCTGGCACAGAAGGCGACGGTGAGCCTCGAGCCACTGGTGAAGAAGGCCGAGAAGGCGAGGGATCTGGACGACAGGGAGAAAGGGATCGTAAGGGTGCTTCGGAGAAGCCTCGACTATTACCTGAAGGTTCCTCCCGAACTCGTGGACGAGATTCAACGAGTGACCACGGAAGCCACCGTGGTGTGGAGGACTGCTCGCAAGAAGTCTGACTTTCGGCTGTTCAGGCCGCACTTGGAGAGAATCGTAGGGCTGGAGAGAGAGGTAGCTGACAGGCTGGGGTACTCGGGGCACCCCTACAACGCTCTGCTAGACCTCTTCGAGGAAGGATTCACGGTAAATGACGCCGATGGGGTCTACGCGGCTCTGATTCCAAAGAGCAGACGCATTCTCGATAAGGTGACGGCCGAAGGGATTTACCCACCGAAGCACCCGTTGGAGTCGGTGGCTTATGATACAGACGCCATGATTCGGGTGAACGAGGACGTAGTCAAGCTCCTGAAGATGCCTGCCGACAGGTTCAGGGTAGATGTTTCCACCCACCCGTTCACCACCCAGATAGCGTCGGACGACGTGAGGATTACCACTAGGTACGAGGGGAAATCATTCAAGGAATCCCTTTTCAGCACGATTCACGAAAGTGGGCACGCAATCTACGGCCTTGGAATCGGCGCAAAACTGGCGTATACGCCACTCGCCGACGGTGCCTCCTACGGAGTCCACGAGTCACAATCGCGATTCTGGGAGAACGTGGTCGGCAGAAGCAGAGAATTCGTCAGGCTCCTCCGCCCGACGCTCGGAACGAACCTCCCGTTCGTCAGGCGCTACGACGATGAACAGCTCTACCTCTATTTCAACACAGTAAGGAAGAGTTTCATCAGAGTGGAAGCCGACGAGTTGACCTACAACTTCCACACCGCCGTGAGATATGACGTCGAGAAGAAGATAATCGCAGGCGAGGTGAAGGTAGGCGAAGTGCCGGAAATCTGGAACGACACCTTCGATGAATATCTGGGAGTCAGGCCGGGGAACGACGCCGAGGGGGCATTGCAGGACGTCCACTGGAGCGGAGGTTCCTTCGGGTACTTCGCGACGTACACGCTGGGGAACATAGTGGCCGCTATGATTTGGCACAAGATGAAGGATGGAGGAACGATACGCGAGTCCTTGGATAAGGGCGACGTAGTCAGCCTCAAGCAATGGTTAGGAACGAACATCCACAGGTACGGCGCCACGTACCCTCCCAAAGCATTCCAGACCAAAGTCTTCGGAGAGGCGTACAACCCCAACAGACTGTTAGCGTATTTCGAAAAGAAGTTCCTGGCGTAACACAACGACCGGCACGAACTTAGTGTCTACTGGATGGAAGAAGAAGCACTAATTTTAAATAGTATATCACTTAGAGTGATATACTAGGTGACATGAACATGGCAGACAAGACATGGAAGGAAAGTCCCCGTGAAGACGAGGAACAAGAATCGAAGTCGCTGGCGCTGCCCGGTTTCGGGGCCGGCGTGCTATTCGAAGACTTCATGAGACCGTTCGACGAACTCGTGCGGCCGCTGTTCCCGAGCTCTTTCGGCTCTCTCTGGACTGAGTTCGGAGGGAAAGAGCCTAGCATTGACGTACAAGACAGAGGAGACCACTACGTACTGACAGCGGAACTCCCTGGCTTCGACCGGAAGGATGTCGAGGTCGAAGTCAGCGACAGGGTGCTCGAGTTGAAAGGCGAGAAGAAGACGGACAAAGAGAGCGAGGACGGCACCCAGATACGGAGTTCAAAGTCCTACGTCCAGAGGTCCCTGACCCTCCCTGAGGAGATCGTCTCTCAGAAGGTCACCGGGGCTATGAAGAACGGTGTCCTCGAGCTCAAGCTCCCCAAGAAGGAGCCGGGGCTCGCTGACCGGTACAGGAAGGTGGACCTGAAGTAGGGGAGACCCTACTTCTTTTTTGCTAAAGGGAACCCAAGATGGAGAGCGAAGAACTGAACAGGATACTCCAGGTAGTCGAGAACCCGGTTAGAAAGAAGATCATCAAGCGGCTGAGTCAGGAGCCCGCCTACCAGCTGCAGCTCTCCAAGGAGCTAGGCCTAGGTCAGTCTCTGGTGGCCAAGCACCTGAAGATTATGAGTAATGCCGGCCTGGTTACCAGGTCGCAGGAGGATAGCGAGAGCGGCGGACCGAAGACGTGGAAGTACTCCCTGGTGAAGGGCGTCTCGATAACAATGGACCTCGGTCCCAATCTTTTCATCGAAAGGGGATCTTTGTTCGGACTGGGGCCGAAAAGGAAGAGGTCGGAAGCAGTCCAGAGATTCAGGGACCGCGTTGAAGAGGCCGTCTCCAGTGCGGACGACGCAAAAAAGCTCGTCAAGCTCTCGGGAGTCCTGGACGACGTGGACGGCAGGATGGAAGAGATCGAAGATGAGAGGACAGAGCTGCTTGCCGTGAGGAACCTTGCCATGAGCGAGGCCGCCAGGGTGGCCAGCAGGTTCGAAGAGGTGGACACCCGGAAGGTGCTTCTTCACGTGCTCGACGAGCATGACCGCGAGGTAGGACGCATTTCCGAAGCGCTGAACCTCAGGGAGTTCTCCGTAAGGTCGATTCTGCGAGAGTTGGAGGATTTCCTTGAATGAGTGCCGGCAGGCGCCGGCCATATCCCTAAATGCGTCAGTACTGCCCTTGATAGCTGGTGTCTAACATGCCGTATGATGAAGAAGTGAAGAAGATCAACGAAAAGAAGTTCGAAGAGATGCTTAAGCAGCAAAAGCCTCAGAAGAGCAGTCAGGAGCCCTCCGGGAAGCCCGTAGAGTTGACAGATGCCAACTTCGTCCGGGTAGTCAAGAGCCACCCGTTGGTGGTGGTCGACTTCTGGGCACCCTGGTGCGGACCCTGCAGGATGGTGTCTCCGGTGCTCGAAGAACTCGCCTCGGAGATGGTCGGCCTAGCGACCTTCGGGAAGCTCAATGTTGACGATAACCCGGCTATCTCGCAGCAGTTCGAGATTCAGGGAATCCCCACCATCATGGTCTTCAAGGACGGAGAGCCGGTGGATGGGCTGGTGGGAGCGGCGCCGAAGCAAATGATCGAGGCCAAGATAAGGCCATATGTATCTGGAGCCAAAGGCTCACCTTACCAGTAGAATCAGGGACTTTCCTTTGACGTGACGTAGGCGAGGCGGGCGTATGGCCTCACGGCCTGAAGTATCTTCAGTTCTGCCTTCCGCAGATGCTCCTCATAGGTGGACCGCTTCATCCCCTGTTTGAGGGCGATTTCGTCTATGGTAGCGCCTTTGGGCATCTCGTAGTATCCCATCTGGAGGGCCGAAATGAACGCAGACAGTTGCTTCTTGGTCAGAGTACCGAGAAACTCATCCACGGGGACCGTGATGGCCCCTCTCGCCGACTCCCTGGCGACCACTGATTTCCGCTCCACTTCCACCTTGGACACCTTCGAAAGGGCGGCCATCGCCTCGCTCAGCGCGTCGTTGGTGAAGGCCAGCAGGCGACAGTATTCGAACCCGCCATGATAGCTGACCGGCATCACAGAGATGCACCCTGCCCACTCTATCTTGGCTACAGTAGAGTTGTCAGTGGCGCACTTGCAGCTGATGACAGCCTCCAAGTTCCTAGGCGAGTACCTGTTGAACCTGATGAGGCGCGCCCCGAGCCCCTTCAGCATCTCCCTCAGGGCTGAGTCGAGCTTCTCGGCGTCATCAACCTTGGATGCCTGGAACTCCAAGATATCGACCTGGAGATTGCACCACCTCTGGAAGGTCACGGATGGGAACATCTTGGAGAGGCCGCAGAACGGGAGGGTGTGATCGAGCCTGAGATCGACGTCGAACACGCCTCAGCCGACTTGGATGCCCCGCTTAACGCTTTCCGAGGTTCCGAAGAGACATCCGAGAGGCAGGCGTCAGAAGACTCTTCCTCTCCCGTTCCACTGCGGCTTGTCTTGCGCGCGTATTCACATTTGTTCGTGGACAAGATGACGCTCCGCAAATCGACGTCGTGAACTCGGTGCCTTTACTTATCTGAAGGGAAGAGTTCCTCGTACAACGAGACGTCGGAGAAGATAGGGCTCGATGCCATGCCACTCTGCTCCCAAAGGGCCTCGGGAGAGATGGGCTTCATTTCAAGCCCAGCCAAGGTCATCACAAGCCAGTGGAATGGCATCTGCTGCCCCTGGTACCGTCCCTCGTGTTGTATGGCAGCCCTCATCACGCCCCTGTAGTACTCCCTGAGGTCCACGTCGTTTGAATCGGGGTAACTTTTCGGAAAGCCGGTAGCGAACAGGACGGTCGAATCAGAGGGGAGCTCTGTGGTCTCTTCAGACTCGAACTCCTGGTCGACGGCCCAGTCGGTTTCGACGTCGGGGATTCCAAACCTCTTCTTCAGGCCTTCAATCAACAATGAGGAGTCCCTGCGGCCACTTAATCAAACGTCATTTTTGAAAACGGATGAAGAGAGCGTTCATCGGCGTTGAACGGCACTAAAGGGCCGAATGAAAAAGCGTCAGGAGAGATACGGCGCCGTCAGTTGGGCCACGAGGTCTACGGATTCCAGAACATAGGAGCCGTCGCTCCCGATGCCCTCTACTGTGACGTGGTAGGTCTGCCCCGGCGAGACAGAGGCCGTAGACTGGAGGGTGATGTTCGCTATGCTGTCCAGTCCGGGTGCGAAGGGCCCAGGGACTCTCCCCGCCGAGGCGTTCCCCACGAAGAGACGGATGCTCGAGAGAGGTGTGGACCCCTGCACGTCCAGTTTCAGCGTGAGGTAGTCCGGGGTAGCCACCCCAAGCTGATCCGTGGTGTTCATCGTGACGAGCTCCGCGGAGACTATTGAGAAGTGCGGGCATGTGGTTTGTAAGGGTGTGCACGAGGTCGGAGAGGCAGGGAGCGACTGAATCTGGTACCCCACAGTAGTGGCTTCATAGTTGAGCACCAACCCCACCCCAATCACCAGGGCAGTGCAGAGCGCGAAGACCACCAAGCCTCTGGCGTACACAAAGTGCGGTCAGGCGAACCGGGATATCTCCCTTACGATTGCTGTGAGGGTGGCGGCTCCAGGATCTTCCTCAACAGTTCCAGAGATATGTTCCCGCCGGAGACAACCAAGACCACCCTGTCTCCTAGGCCGGGCGCCTTGGCCAGAAGGGGGGCGAGCGGCGCGGAACCCGACGGCTCAGCGACAATCCGGGCTGTGTTGACCATGGCCTTGGTGGCAGCGAGTAACCACTCTTCTGAAACTGCTATGGCGGAGTCGACGTACCTTGAACAAGCCTGAAGGGCGAGTGACCCCAGAGCTTGGGGTATGAGGCCATCTGCCAAGGAAGGTTGGGAAGGGACATTCACCACCTTGTTCGCCTTCAGGGCGGCAGTGAGCTTCGGGGCGTTTTTTGGCTCGACGCCGATTACCCTCGCGCTAACACCTCTCTCCTTGAGGGCGGTCGCGACCCCCGAGATGAGGCCACCTCCTCCCACTGGTACGAGGACCGAGTCGAAGTCGCTGAGTTGCTCGGAAATCTCCATCCCGCAGGTTCCCTGCCCGGCGACCACCTCTGGGTCGTCGAAGGGATGAATGAAAGCCGCTCCGGTAGCCCTAGCTATCTCCTTCGCCTTCGCTTCGCGTTCCTCGCTGAACCGCCCCGCCCTCACCACGTCTGCTCCGTAGTCCTGGATTGCCTCTACCTTTTCCCTCACCGCCGTCTCGGGGACTACGATGGTGCATCTCTTCCCGAGCAGTTTTGAGGAATAGGCTACTGCGATGCCGTGATTCCCTGAAGAGGCTGCGACAACATCACTTTCTTTTACCTCAGAGATCTTGTTGTAAGCTCCCCTGATCTTGAAGACCTTAATGGGCTGAAAGCACTCCAACTTGAGGTACACCTCTCGCCCCGTAAGGCGTGAGAGCGAAGGAGATTCGACCAGAGGGGTCCTGCTGGCGACTCCCGCGATCCTTTCGGCGGCTGCCTCTATCTCCCTAAGGTGGGGGAACGTTCCCTGCTCCATCTGCCTCCCCTCCTCGCCCGGGCTAGAAAAGCGGGTTCGCCAGAGCACCGTATGTGTTGGATGGATTCGCCGTCTGTGAGGACCCACTCTGCGAGACCGGAAAGCGTAGAGGGCCTGCGCTTCACAGTGCTTTAACCAGGACTTTCGCTGATTTCCGACTCTGAGTATCCTAGGACGTCGGTAGATCCGGCGTCAATCTTGACCTGGATTAGATGCCGCTTGATCAGGAGGACCCCAGCCGCCAGCTTCACGTCGGCCTTCACACTCCAGATGCCATTGTCGCTCATCACCTCGACGAACTTCACCCTGCCGAGCCTCTTGCCGTATCGTTTCTCCATCCATGACTTCGCCACCTGCTCGGCGTCGTCCGTGGTTGCAAGCAGAGACACAACCTCCACATAGTCACTCTCGCTATATCGCCGCGGGCGTGATTCGTTTGAACAACAGGTTAGGAAAACTGAACTGAGAAGAGTCTAGCCACCCTTAATGGGTCCGATAAAGACCCCCATCAGTTAGGGCAATCTGACCCGTCCCTTGGAACATTATGTTTCCAACGGGCCGTTGGCGGCATGTTCCGTCTCGCTGGCGCATCCACTTCGGTGCGGACTAGCACATAAGAGGAGGAAACGAACCCTCCAGGGGGCCGCACCAGCCACGGTGGACATCATGTCAAATCCGATCTTCTGTTTCAGGAAGTATATGATGTCGTTGTGGGGGTTGTGGTGGGTATTTCGCGCGGAGGTCGACACTGTCGGAGAGCCGCCCTGTCGGACCTTGATTTTTTGGTGCCGGCCGAGTATAAGTGGAGGCTAACCAGCTTGGTGCAGGAAAAACGGGCTGGTCAGCTCAACCTCTGATGGATGAGCTGACCTTCTGCGCCACGTCAGGCGGAATCGACTGCATGCCGTGCGTCAGCTTAGCGTGCACCGCCGCCAGTTGCGTCACTTCATCCCTGGAGGAGGCACCTTTCACTTCGAAGCCACACTTCATGCCGATGTCCTTGCATTTGAACTCGTAAGCTGCCAAGTTCTAGTCGGACTTTTTGCTCGCTGAAGTGGTAAAAGGATTCAGCCGGCGGGCGCCGGCTAGTGGCGGAGCGGAATCGCCCGGGCCACGGCCGATGCTACTTCGGTTCATGCTCGTCCTTCCTTCTTTTCTCGTCGCTTTCCTTCAACTTACGCTATGCGAACGTCTGGCGGGCCCAGATAGTCAGGGCACCTTCGGTAATCACCAGACGTGAGTCGTCAATATATCGACCGGGGAGGCGAGGTCCGGACGTGAGCGACTTCGCACTGAGAGTCGAGCGTGGGCAGTCGGTTACACTATCAGACGTCGACGGCGACCTCGTCCTAGAAGGGGGGGTCGTCGTCCCGGCCGCAGGGGTCGTGACAGTCCGGGGTGACGTCCATGTAAGGCAGAGGTCGGTTGTGAAAGGGAGCCTGGAGGCCGAGTCGGTCATGGGGGACGGCGACCTGCAAGTGGAAGGAGACTTTGAAGCGGAGGAGGTTAGGCTGGGCGACGGTGCGAGCTTGGAGGTGAGAGGGAACCTGAAATCGGAGAGCGTTGACGTGCCCAACCAGCTGGAGGTCGGAGGAAGAACCGACGTCAGTGACATGCGCGTCGGAGGGACCGCCATCTTGTCAGGAGAAGCTGCGGCTGAGAATGTGAAGGTCGGAGGGACGCTGAAAGCTAGCTCAACGCTGAAGGCTGAAGACGTCAAAGTAGGAGGGACTCTTGAGGTGAAGGCTCTGGTCTGTGAAGATGTGACCGTCGGAGGGAGCCTGAAGGCAGAGACCATAGACGCGGAGGGGGTGAAAGTGGGCGGAACTGCCCAGATAACGGGAGAGACGAGAATCGAAGACCTGGTGGTCGGGGGGACGGCTGAGGTCGGAAGCGGCACCATAGAGGACGCCAGGGTCGGAGGAACCCTGAGCTCGTCAGGTGGAATCTCGTTCGAAGATGTGGACGTCGGCGGGCGCGTGTCGCTGGCGTCAGGGAAGGGCGGGAGCATATCGGTGGGAGGGACTCTGGAGGTCAGCCGCGACCTCGTCTTGGATGAGGACCTTGACGTGGGCGGCACGGTCAAGATAGGAGGAGACTTGAAGGCCGAAGACATCTCCGTCGGAGGGGGGCTCGAAGCCGCGAGCGCCCTCGCAGAAGGGAAACTTGAGACGGGACGAGACCTCCTCACAATCAGGGGGTCGAAGGCAGAGGATGTGGAGATAGGAAGGCGCGGGAAGGTGAAGGGACCGATAGTGGGCGGGAGGGTCAGGATCAGGGACAACGCGATAGCCGAGGACATTCATGCGGAGGACCTGTGGTTGGGAGACAAATGCTCTGCCCGGGACATCTACATCCGACGGGGCGAAATCGGGAACGGCTGCGTCGTGTCCGGGAGGGTGCTGTATACTGAGGCTCTTAGGCTTGGAAGAGGCGTAAGCCTGACCATTCAGCCTGAGAAGGTGACGGAACTCCCGAATCCGCCGCTATGAGCAAGGTCAAGAGGTCGAAGCTTGACATATATTGTTCGTTGCTCCGCGCGATAGACTCCTACGGCGGGTCGGGGCGCATCACGCACCTCTCTTACGCATCCAACACCCCCTTGGACAGGACGAGGAAATACCTGCAGTTTCTCGCCGGCAGGGGGTTGCTTAGGGCCGACGAAGGGGAAGATGGCACTGACTACGTTATGACTCCGAGAGGCTACGAGTTCATGAGGGCCTATGCTGTGGTGGGCGCAATAATCGACGCCGACAAGGGCGACTAAGCGCGGTTGACCGAGTGTGCCAGGCTATGAAACGGTTTGAGACGCGGCATCCCGCCTAGCTCTGGCGGGCAGGCGCAGTGGAGAGTCTGGAGGACTTCAAGGCCGCGATTATCTCCTTGCAGAACGCCGGTAGGTCCGCGGGGGACCGCGAGGTAATGATGTTCCTGTCGTTCACCACGGGTCGGTCGACGTATCTGGCGCCGGCGTTGACCACGTCCTCCTTGATTGAGCTGAAGCAGGTCATAGAAAGATCCTTGGCCAGCCCGGCTGACGCGAGGACCCACCCAGCGTGGCAGATGGCCGCTACCACCTTCCCTCTGGCGTGCATCTCCTTCACAAAACCGAGGAGCGAAGGATAGCGCCTCATGTAGTCAGGGGCGTAGCCTCCGGGGATGATTACGGCGTCGAAGGCGTCGGGCTTTGCTTGGTCGACAGGCATGTCAGGTTTCGCTTCCAGGCCGTGTTTCCCTCTGTAAAGCACGCCCGAGCCTGTCCCCAGCACGGTAATCTCCGCGTCCGCCTCCTTCAGCCGGTAGTAAGGGTACCAGAACTCGAGGTCCTCGTAGAGGCTTTCCACCAAGATGGCTACTTTTCTGCCTGACAGCGACATGACCTGCAGATACCGTTCTGCCGATATAAGGGGTTGCGATCAGGAAGGGCAACGGAGTCTGCGGGCGTCCTCGGGGTCTCCGTTCTCCCATATGGGGGCGGGACTCCTGATTCGAGCGGCTTCACGTGGGCCGATGTTATGGAATGCCCACCCTAAGCCCGGTTGAATTGGTGGAGAGAGTCGAGGTCTCAGAACGGGCGGCGACATTGTGAGAATCGAGATATGGAAACGGTTCTTCAGCAGAATCGCCGGTGACCGCCTCGCCGGCATCTACCGCGCCTCCACCAGTGGATATGGCTGGAGGCGGCAGAGAGGAACATAACGGACTTCTTCGGGGTCCCCAATTCGCGCTCCGAATCTCCGGGGCGCTGCCCTTCGCGTCTACGTAACTTTCCCATTCCCTTTTGTCGTGGGTCAGAGACGGAAGGTAACGTTACATGCAGCCGTGGGTGGATCGTTGTTCTTGTTGGCTGCGTAGTCCATGGATGTGCCGTGGGCGTGCATGTGGACTGTGGGGTGCTGCGCTTCACCGCCCTAATCGCGATGCGACCGTTAGGCGCTTATCGGCCCGGCGGCTGCGACACCCCCCGTTGTTGTTTTGGAATATCATCGCTGAGGTCTTCAGCAGCCGGCGACGTTAGTGGGAGTCACGAAAATGAGTCGTCTGCTGCGAGCGACAGATGTATTACATAACACTCAGCGCTGTAGTCAGCCGTGCAGACTCCGGACATCGTTCGGTGGCTGAAGGACTATATCGGACCCGTCAATTCGGCCCTCGAAGAGTTGTGCCCGCCTGGAGGCGCCACCCCACTTGAGAGGGCAGCCTTCGACGCACTGTCCGTAGGCGGTAAGAGGGTCCGCGGTACCCTGGCGCTGCTCTGGTGCGAGATGTACTCGGGGGACTATAAGCCGGCTATCAACCTCGCGGCGGCCTATGAGCTCGCCCACGCAAGCGCCCTCATCCAAGATGACATCATCGACCGCTCCGAGATGCGGAGGGGGGAGAAATCGATAGGGGCGAGATATGGCCTTGCCACTGCGCTGCTTGCATCAGACCTGCTACTCTTCAACGTCCCGAAGATGGTCGCCAGGTATGAGAACCTAGAGAGCAGGAGGCTCGCGAGAGTCCTCGACCTGCTCGGAGAGGCGTGCAGGGCGACCACCTGGGGGGAGTTCATAGACATGGAGATGGCCGGCGACGGGGAGGCCTCGGAAGGGCGCTATGAAGAGATGATCAGGCTCAAGACATCCAGCCTGCTGAGCGCTCCCTGCGCCAGCGGGGCGCTGGTAGGAGGGGCGTCTGACGAGGGAGCGGCGCTAGCAGAGAGGTTCGGGGAGGAGGTGGGGATGGCCTACCAAATCCAGGACGATGCCCTTGACCTTGTTGGCGACGAGTCGGAGCTCGGGAAGCCTGTGTTTACGGACATGAGGGGCGGAAAGAAGAGCGTGGTCCTAATGCACTGCATGGATCGATGTGGGAGCGAGGACAAGGCGTTCATACGTGGCCTCATGAACCGGACAGGGGCCTACGGCAAGCCAGAGATAGAGAGACTGAGGCGACTTATCAGAGAGCGAGGTTCCCTCGCCTATGCACGGAAGGAGGTCGAGCGCCACACAGAAGAGGCGAAGCGCATCCTCGGCCCCACCCCAGAAGGCACCGTGAGGTCGCGCCTCCTTGAGCTGACGGACTACTTGGCAGCGAGATACTACTGACCAGCAACGGCGAATAGAAACCTTCCTTCTTGGACGTCCCATGCTCATCCGTTCGGGGGAAAGCCATTGTGGTTTTCGGAGGACGCCCCGTGGTCTCCGCCGACGCCGACAACAGGACTCTCGAAGGGGATGCGGAATGTGCCGGCGAGGCGGGGGCCCACGTGGGCGACCTTATGAGGCGGAAGTATAGGGTCGGGATGCTCGAGGGCTCGGCGAATGTGACCGGGGCGGCTGGCGTGCCGCTAATAAGCCCCCAAAGCCGGCTTCGACCGTTGGCCAAGAGTTTAGGGTCGCCGGAGGAAATTGCCCAGACGATAAAGAGGCTTTACGAGCGCGGGCTTGTCTCTGGCGTAGGCGGGAACGCCAGCGTGATTGTCCGGCCGAAGGAGCAGGTCTTGATCACCCCAGCAGGGTTCTTCAAGGGCGGGGTCGCAAGTGGTGACATTGTAAAGGTGAACTTAGACGGGAAGGTGTCCGGAGGCGGCACCCCTTCGAGCGAACTTCCCACCCACCTCTTGGCCTACAGGCTGAGGGGCGACATCTGCGCCATCGTCCATGCCCACCCACCAGCCGCAGTGGGGCTCGTCACAGCTGGACTTCAGATACCGGTCATGACCCCCGAGCACGCAGTCATGGTCAGACGTCTGGAGACTGTTGACTTCGCCACCCCAGGAGCGGCTGGCGCGGCGGCCGTGGCCGAGAGCTTGAAGGTATGCGACGTGGTGGGGGTACGGAACCATGGCTTCTTCTCGCTCGGAAAAGACCTGCACGAAGCGGCGTCCAGGCTCGAGGTCCTCGAAGAGAGCGCCAGGGTTTACCTCGCGGGGAAGCTGGCCGGAGGCGTCACCGGGTTGACAGAGGTGGAGCAGAAGAGAATCAGAGGGGCGTACGGCCGCGAGTAGCCAAGCAGGCGTCGATACTTCCCGTCTGGGCAGGGCTAGAGCCCTAGCGTTCACCTCCCTCGGCCATTTCATAAACGACGGCTCGGTCTTCCTCCTTCCTCTGATCGTCGATCTTCTTGGAAGCCAGCACGGAGCCACACACTTTGAACAGGCAATTCTGCTCTTCTTGTTCTACTTCAGCTCGATGGCGTCCAGTGTTTTTGTCGGCAGGCGGGCAGACAAGACAGGGGCGCCCGGGATGTTGATGGCAGTCGGGATTGCGTGTCTGGGGGTGGGGCTGATCGGGTTCTTTGCTACAATGATCTACACGGCAGGCACCGAGCTCTTCACCCTGGCCCTGCTCTTCGACTCCGTCATGGGGTTCGGGAGCGCGTTCTATCATCCCCTAGGAGGGAGCATCCTGCAGTCCTCGTTCGACCGCGACAACACTGGAAGGGCCCTGGGCTTGAACGGGGCCCTGGGGAGCGTCGGCAGAGCGCTGTACCCGCTGATTTACGGGGCAGCAGTCTTGATGGTCACGATACCCGACTCGGTGGCGGCCTTTGGGCTTGTCGGTGTCGTTGCGGCGGTTCTCATATGGGTCGGACTCGGGGCGGCCAGGACGGGCAGGAAGCAGGAGGGACGAGAAGGTCAACCTCTCCGGAGGTCGCTCACCAGGCCGATGGTAATCCTGATGATAATCACCTTCATCAGGTCGGCGGCGATATTCGGGGTTGCCGCGTACGTACAGATATTCCTCACCGCCCAGAGGGGAGTGGGAGTAGGGTCCCTTCTTGGAGTCCTGACGGCTATCTACTTCGCTCCAGCCATCGTGGGGCAGCCTCTGTTCGGATGGCTCATGGACAGAGTCGACCATAGGCTGATTATGGCTGTATCAGCGGCCGGCGCCTCCACATCCATTGTGGGCTTCGTCAGCGCGGGTGGAGCCATGAGCTACGCCTTCCTCTCCCTCTTCGGATTCTTCGCGTACACAGGGTTTCCAGTACTGCTGTCCCTCGCGGCGGACTATGCGCCTGCTGGAGCCTCGAGCCTGGGCAACTCACTGGTCTGGGGGTTGGGGACCACAGGGGGGAATGCGCTGGGTCCCCTGATGGTATACGCGTTGGTGCTCAACGACTACGGCAGGCTCGGCGCTACCTTCGAGTATATGGCTGTCTTGGCGCTGGTTTCCGCTGTAGGCGCGGTTCTGATTCCGAAACCCAAGGAGAGAAAAAGCGATCCCGGGACAGAGGTGAGGCTCGTCGAGAGGACCGCGTGATAAGACAATCCCGAAATCGTCAAAGCGCCTTCGGGGGCTTCAGATGCTTCCGTAAGAGGTACGGAGCGACGTGCGTCCCGTACTTCTCCTTCAGGCTCTTCGGAAGAAAACGGTATGCTCTGACCACCTTCCTGCATTTCGGTGCGCCGCACCTGCACTTCATCCTGAAACCGGGCCAGTCCACGTCGGTGGAGTAGTCAAATGTCAGTTCCTCCCACTTCCGGATATCCCTGGCGGCTATGACTGACATGCCCGAGACCACACAGGTGGGCTCGCAGGAGTGGTTCAGATACCATTCGATTCCGTTCTTCTTCGGCACGATGTATCTGTCGTAGTCGACCTGTATAGTGTATGGCCACACGTCATGTGGTATGTTCCAAATCCACTTCGTCTTCCCCTGGAACCTGACCACCACCTCCGAACGCCTGATGGCTCGCGCCGCGAAAATCCCCTTTCCTTTGGGCCCCGCGTCTCCCACCTTGAAGCGAGTCAAGGACCTTTACCTCCTCGAATGGGCACTCTCGGGCGCTCAGGGAGGAACCGGAACATCAACGCGACGCAGACCAGCGTCCCGACGAGACTTGCCAATATGGGGGCATCGTAGCCCAGATACTGGTAGAGGAACCCCCCGATTATCGGCGCTGGGAAGGCGACCAGCCCCCTAAAGGCTGCCACCTTCCCCCCAACCCCTCCTCGAGTCTTCGGTGGGGCGTGGGTCATCAGGAGGGAGGAGACCCCCGGGACCCAGGTGGTGACCGAGACCCCGAAGACGACGGAGAAGACTAGGAACTCGGAAAGGCTGTTCGAGAACATCCAGCCAGTCATCAGCACGGTTCCAAGGGCTTCGGAGGCTATCAGAGTCTTCTTCGGCCCGAGCCGGATCAGGAGCCGAGTGGCAGGGTATTGTGAAGCCAGCATGGCCAGGTACCACACTGCCACCAGGAGACCTATCTCTTGTGGGGAGAAGTGGAACTGATCTTGGGCCATGGCATAGATGATGTTGGAGCTGATGCCGAAGGCGAAGGCATCGGTTGCGAGCGCGCCGTAGTATCCCCATGCCGACCTTGGGAACGTGAACGCCTCTCTGAGCGAGAATCTCGGACCCTGTTCGGGCTCAGCGGTCATGGTGTGCTTCGTCTCCGAGAGTTCCCTCCAGTAGAGAAAAAGGTCCAGTGACTCGAGAAGCGCGGCCGCGGCGAAGATTGCCAGGTAACCAGTGGTTCCAGCCACCGAGCCCGCCAGGGCAGGGGACACCACGCCGGGGACAGTCCCCAGGAAGAACACCAAGCTGTAGGCGACGTCCATCTTGTGGGGGTCGAGGGCGACCGACTCTGCAACCATGGCCTGTGATGCGGGGCTTCCCATAATCGACACGCCGTAGAGGATGAACGCAACGAGGACCAGATACCGGTTCCCAGTTAACGCGGTCCCCACGAAGCATAGCATGGATGCTACTGTAGTCGCGCTTCCCAGCATAATCGAGCCCTTTCTGCTGTGGAGGTCAGAGTAGTGGCCGGCGAGAGGCTGGATGAAAGTTGCACCTGCGCCCGAGAAGCGGCTTCCCACAGCCTGGAGAATCCCAATGGCTGGAATTCCGAGCCCGATGGATAGGGGGAAGAGCTGGAGGGCAAAGTTGAGCATGCCGATGTAGACCCCAGAGACTAGACCGGTGACCGCGATTACCCTGATGTTCCTGTTCAGCAACAGCACACGGGAGACGCCGAGCACGCCCTGCTTCTGGTTGTCCACTTGGAAGCCGCCGCGAAGGGCGGTCAAGAGCCCGGGTTATCCTTTGCAGCTCATAGCACACAAGACGCCCATGTCGGTCTGCGCCGCGGCGCCTGCGATTCGGTCGGGGGTTCGGCTCTCCAGGGCGGATGTCCAATGCGAAGTACTCCAGCCGGGGAGCGCAAGGGGGGAGAGGGACGTGCACATCCTGGTCAAGAGTACGTCGGGATGGCGGAGACGTTCCCCAGCGGCTAGAACCGGCTCGCTAGGAACGGCTGATGTCGGGAGCGTAGTCCAGCTCAGGGTTATCTGAGACTTCATGGTGACTTGTTTCGCGGCCTTAAGGCCGCGCTCTTCTGGCGTATGTCAGTACGGTGCCGTCCGCTTCCCCCAAGTATATAACAGGCCTCGGAAGGCGCTTCTCGAAACCGCATCCGAGAAATGCCCCATGACTGTGAAAATCGATGAAAACAAGGTATTCAGGATAATCGAGACCAAGAATCCCAAGGTGATTCTGGTCAACGCCCCCGGGGGTCTGCTGAGGCAGACCAAGGAGCTGATGGAGCGGGTGAGAGAGAGATATGGTGTGACTGCCATTCTGTCGGGAGACAGCTGTTTCGGCATCTGTGACACTGTCGACGATGAAGTGGGAAAACTTCAAGCGGATTTGGCGTTACATATTGGGCACAACGCGGCTATCGAACGGGCCGGCGAGTACACTTACCTGATTGATGCCGTTGACGACGTGGAGTTCGCTGGAGTGATAGAGAAGGCCACGAAAGCTCTCGCCCCCTACAGGCGCGTAGGGCTAGCCACGTTCAGCCAGCACCTCCATCAGCTCCGCCCCGTGAGGGAGGCCCTGGAGGCCAGGGGATTCCAGGTCAGGGTAGGGAAGGGCAACAAGCTAATGCTTGAAGGGCAAGTCTTCGGCTGCGACTTCTCCACCGCATTCCCGATCCGGGACGAAGTGGACGCGTTCGCCCTCCTAGGGGAGAGCGAATTCCACGCGGTGGGGCTGGCGCTGGCGACAGGGAAACCCACCTTCATGCTGGACCCATACATGGAAGAGGTGACCGACATGAAGGAGGCTGCAGAGGAGAGGTTGAAGAAGGCGATACTCGCAGTTTACAAGGCCAGGGACGCGAGGGTCTTCGGAGTCATCACCGGGCTGAAGGAGGGACAGAAGATGCTCGGGAGGAGCAGGTGGATATCAAAGCGACTCGAAATGAACGGGAGAAAGGTAATCCAATTAGCTATGAGCGAGGTGACCGCCGAGCGACTTGCACCGCACCGGGAGATAGAGGCGTTCGTCCAGACAGCGTGCCCGCGGATTTCCATTGATGGGTTCACCTTCGACAGGCCGGTCCTTTCGATCCCCCAGGCGGACGCACTAGTTGCGCTTATTGAGGGGAGGGAAATGGGGGAGTTCCTTGAGCGCGCGAAGTGGATTGAGCTCACGGTGGGGCTGATTAAGAAATGAAAGAGGCAAAGAGGGTCCAGGGGGTCCTCCCGGGAGACAGGCTGGCGGTGTCTGAGGAGTTCCTCCCAGGCTCCCACACCTACGACTCTTCGGGGCTAATCAGATCCTTGACGGCGGGGTCTGTGGTGAAGGACGCAAAGAGCATGGAGATATCGGTTAAGCCGGCAGCGGAGCCCGAACTGTTCAGGGTGGACGATTGGGTCACCGGACAGGTAGAGGCAACCCAGGCGAACTCGGCCAATGTGCATATCTTCTTCCATAACGGAAAGCCCAACCACAAGGACTTCTCCGGGATGCTCTCGCTCAGGGGGTTGTCTGGGGGCGGGAGGGGGGAGAGAGGGGCAAGGAGGACGACCCCGGTGAAGTCGGGGGACATAGTCAGGTGCAGGGTGTTCAGCCTGGTCAATGGTATCATCCACCTCAACATCGACGAGCCAGACATGGGGGTGGTGTCAGCGCTCTGCGGCATCTGTGGGAAGCCCCTCCAAAGGGGGAGCGCGACGAAGGTGAAGTGCGACGAGTGCGGCAACGTCGAGGATAGGAAGCGGACAAGGGATTTCGGGACCGTTCCGATAGAGCCTTAGTCGGAAGCCGACCTACTTGAGACGAGTGTTCCTATTTCCTTAAAAGCTCGAGACAGGGGGCCCGTCAGGCAAAATGCAGGTCCAGACCATCAGTGAAGACGAGAAGGGGCTTACGGTCGAGATCACAGGGGAGGACTACTCACTCGCGGAAATCGTCCACCATGAGCTCCTAGAGGAGAAGAGCGTCACCTTCGCAGGGGTAATCCCTCCGCACCCATTGATCAAGAAGCTGGTACTGAAGGTCAGGGCCCAGAGGATGAAGCCCGAGAAGGCTTTCGCAAACAGTGTCGAAAGGGCGATGGAGACCACCAAGGAGCTCTACGGCGGAGTGAAGAAAGCACTCGGTGGTGGATCTTCGTGACGCTGAAGTTCTGTCCCAAATGCGGAACCAGACTCAAGCTCAAGGAAGACAAGAGCGCTAAAGGTGTAAAGACGCTAACGTTTCTCTGCGAGAATTGTGGTTGGAAAGACCCGAAAGCCGGTAAGACCGTGACCCAGGCGACCGAGGAAGAACTGTCAGCCACGCCGCAGATTAAGGTGGTCGGGGAGAGAGAGGAGAAGCTCAACTCTCTTCCCACGACAAAGATAGAGTGCCCGAAGTGCGGTCACAACGAAGCGTTCTGGTGGTTCCTTCAGACGAGGAGCGGAGACGAACCTCCGACCCAGTTCTACCGCTGTGTGAAATGCAACCACACGTGGAGATCATACAGCTGACTTTCGTCCTTTGGCGCCGAATCAAACTAGGCTCCAACGTTCACTGACTCGTTATTGTGGGATGGAGAAGGCGAGAGTCGGCGTCGGGTACAAGTCGCTGACCGGCAGTGAAACAGCCTTCGTGAGACCCGACGCCAGGTTCTCGACTGCGAGCGTCTTCAAGATCTTCGTCTTGGTCGACTTCTTCCGGCGCTGCTTGGAGCGTAATCTCGACCCTGACACCCGCGTCCCCCTCAAGGACGCTGACAGGTCCCCCGGCTCGGGGGTCCTGCAGTACCTGGGAGAAGGCGCTGCGCTCCGGCTCCGGGACTATGGCAGACTGATGATGATAATCAGTGACAACACGGCAGCGGATGTCCTCTTCGATTATCTGGGCCCAGACAGCGTGGCTGACACGGTCTCGTGGCTCGGGCTCGAGAATACTGTCGTGAAGTCTGGCTGCAAGGACATCCTAACCTACGAACAGGGCACTGCTGAAGTGAAGCGCAAACTCGGGCTTCTTGGGCTGGACTCAAGGAGGCTCGACCGTCAGGAGGCTCTTGCCCTCCTCAGGAAGAACATCCACAGACTCTCTGGGGTCCGCCCCCTAAAGGAGCTCGAAGCGTCCCTCTCCGACGAAGAGAGAAAGGCCCCCTCAAACAAGTTCTGTGAGGACGACCTTACCTCTCCCAGGGACCTGATTACGACTCTGGAGCGGGTCTACAGCGAACGGGTTCTCGGGAAGTTCACTGGGGAGTTCCTCGATATCATGGCCATGTGCGAGACGGGTCTGAACAGAATAAGGCGGGGCATTCCCCGGGACGCGATGCTGGCTCACAAGACCGGGACGGTAAGGGGGGTGGTCAACGATGCCGGCATAGTGATCAGGGGCCGGGAAGCCTACGCCCTAGTGGTCCTGGTGAATGGGATTCAGGCAGGTGCAAGTGGAGGCTGCGTGAGGAAGGGAGAGAAGATCATAGCCGACATCTCCGCAATGGCGTGGAAGGCGGAGAAGGCGCGGAGTTAGAAACCATCAAGCGGATTGCACCGCCGTTCAGACGTCGTCTCTGGTAAGGATTTCCACGGCGTCTCCTCCCGCTATCAGGATGTCGGCACTGGCCGCGGGGATGGAAGCCACGTCTTCTGCGTCGAAGGGCCCGTAGCGTCTCATGTCGAGACCCACCAGCTCGTTGACGTGTCTGACGAACCTCACGGTTACGTTCCTCTGGTTCTCGGTCGCGTGAGCGAACTCGACGAAGGACGGCTGGCCGGAAGAGACGGCATCTACCAGGGTCTGGAAACGCCTCTGGAATCTCTGCTCTGCTGAGCACACATACCTCTCCTCGGGGAGGAGCTGCAGGACTGCGTTCTGTTTCATAGCCTTTCTCGTCCTCACCTTTAGGAGCTGGCTCACCATCGACTCGATGAGCCTAGTCTGGGTGGCGGCCAGCCTGACGGCGACCTCGGAGGCCCCCGCCCCCGCCGACCTCTTGAGCTTCTGGCTGTACTCGGAGACCTCTGAGTAGAAGTCCCCGGAGAGGGGTAAGAGCCCAGTCGACTGGTTCTCCGAGTCGAGGGTCCTTCTCAGACGGTCGAGGGTGGCCTCAGGCATCTGGAACGACCTCCCCTAGGCCTCTTGTTAAAATCTGAACGGCGGCGTAGGTCGGTAGTTCGACGGTCGAGGACCTGAACGGCCCAAACTCCTTGTGTCTGACGCTAAACCGTGGATAGAATGACACCGTAACTGTCACGGGCTTCTGTGTGAGGACGACCGGGTCTGTCTGAGGGTCGAACTCTTCCATTGATCCCACCCTCATCTTCGACATCCCCGTGTTCCCGTGGAGGGTTCCTGCCAGCCTGAATACCCTGTGAATGTCGGTAGTCACAGAGGAATCCACCAAGGCGCGCTGAGACGATATCGCTTCTGACACGAGCTTCTGGAAGGTTCCCTGGTACACCTCCCTCCGCTTGTCGACGTACCCTGTTATCCTCTTGGTCCATCCTGCGCCCTGGAGGCCGGGCTGCGCCCGCCGCCGGAGGGTCGACGCTATCGTCTGGGTTAGGGGAAGCGAAGACCCCCTAACGTACTCGGCAACTTCTCCCCGCGCCACCTGATCGAGCTGGTCGAATCTGGCGTCGAACACATGGAGGTGGTATCCTCTGTTCCCGGAAAAGTAGACTCTGACCGCCCCTGGGTCGACTCCAAAGTCGTCGGTGAGGAAACCCACGACTCGTCGGGTGTGGTCCGCGGCGGCCTCGAGGCAGGTCTGACAGGTTCCGTGGAACTCGGCCGTGGGTCCTCCGCACTTCGAGCACCTCGCGGCCCGGGGAAGCTTCCCTGAAGTGAAACATTTCTCGCAGTACCAGACGTCGTGCCCTCTCTTACACGCAGTGGGGATGTCTGTGGCGTCGATGTCGAAAATCAGCTCCGCCCCCAGCCATCCCTTCTCCTCAATGGGTCTAGTTGGGAGCTCATAGCGGGCATTGGAACAGTAAACCGACGATGGAGAGTGCTTCACAATCTCCGCAAGCGCTTCCCCTTCGCTCTTGAATGAGAGGTGCCTTATCATCCCTCCCCCGAATAGGATGTAGCCGAACTCCCTGGATGCAATCTCCCCCGGGAATTCAATGGTCGACCGGCCTTTCTCGAAGTAGAACTGCTTGTAGGCCATGCGCAGGAAGGCGGAAGTCTTTTCGTTCATCCGAAACGACTGCATCATCAGGCGCGGAAGATAAAGAATCCGTGTCGCCGGGGACAGGCGTGGAGAGCCACAGGGTCGGAAGAGACAAGGTCCACTATCTCTGGAGCCGAGATCACAGACCGGTCCTCCGGATTGTCCCCGGGGATGAGGTCGCCTTCGAGATAAACGACGTCAGCTCCTGGCAGGTGACCAGGGACTCCGTCGCCGAAAGACCAAGGTTCGACCAGTCCAAGCTCTATCCCCTGTCAGGACCAGTGCACGTCGAGGGGGCTGAGCCCGGGGACACCCTCCTGGTGGACGTTCTTGGGGTAGAGAACGACGACTTTGGGTGGTCCATCATACTTCCCGGGGAAGGACTCCTCGAGGAGTTCCAGGAACCGTACCTGTACAAATGGAATCTCGTCCGGAAAGACTATGCCCTCTTCGAGAAAGGGATCAAGGTCCCCCTGCGTCCTTTCTGTGGCGTGATGGGGGTGGCACCCCCGGAGCATGGCGCCTGGGCCGTGATGCCTCCAGGAAAACATGGTGGGAATTTGGACATCAAACACCTTACAACAGGGAGCAGGCTGGAGCTCCCTGTCTGGGTGGACGGGGCGCTTTTCTCCACTGGGGACCTGCACGCAGCCATGGGAGATGGCGAGGTCTGCGTGAGTGCCATCGAATCCGCCGGGAGAGCCAGGTTCAGGTTCGGCTTGGCGAAGGAAACCGGACTGCGGTGGCCGAGGTACTATTCAAAGGGGGAGCAGCAGTCGAAGAGAGGGTACTATGTGACCACCGGCATCGGCCCTGACCTCATGACGGCCTCCAAGTCTGCCGTCCGAGGAATGATTGACCATCTAATTGGGGCCTATGACATTAGGCGGGAAGAGGCGTATATCCTCTGCAGCGTCGCGGCAGACCTCAAGATACACGAGGTGGTAGACGCCCCCAACTGGGTCGTAGGTGCCTCCATCCCGCTGGACATCTTCCCCTGAAGAGAAACTCATTCCCCTGTAGGGCCTTCGTGCCGTCACCCTACCCGGGCTGTTATATCGGGCGCGGGGCCCTTAGCGGTCGCCTTGAGGATCCCCCTTGAGTCGTACCTGAAGTATGGGGCCATGAAGGTGTACTCGCTGGTGGTCGGCCTTCCTTTCTCTCCTCTCGACTTCGACCTCGGTCGGCTCGCCCGGGGCGAGTGGAATGCGTCGGTGGACAGGTTCCGACTCTGGTATCTTCCTTCGGAGAGTGATGCTGAAAGCCCTCAGTGCTATCTGATGGTCCGCAAGCTCGATCCGCGGGATGGCGTACTGCTCTACTGTCATGCGGTGGTCAACCTGAGCGGGGACGGTTCATCGAACTTCGACCTCGGGATTATGAGCAATGATGAGGTGAGAGCCAATGCCATGCTCAGGTCGGTGCTAGGCGTCCCACCTTCCTATCATAGGAGGAAACATGTCCGGGTCATCGAAGATAGATGGAGGGGCGACAAAGCGACGGTTATGCGGTTCCTGGCCAACGTCCACTCTGCGTTGGCGAGCGGTAACCCAGACTTACGAGGGAAGGATCGTCCTCTGGAAATCCGGCCTTCTCCCGAGATGATGGGCGAGCTGAAGCGCGGTATGGCCGCCTGGTGGGGCCGGCCGGGCGATGGGGTTGGATACCCCTAAAAGACCGACCTCACTGCATGAGCATCTTGACCGTGGGGGGGAGCCGATGCATCTCGCTTCTGCTCCTTCCCCTCCTCTTGCATGTCCCCGTCCTTGCCCCGCCAGTGCTACCATCAGGATTGACCGAGAGCCCGGTCATCCTTTCCTCCGGGTACTATGTCTACTTCCCCATAGATGCCTACATGAACGGGACCGTGGTCAGCTATTCTCTGACGAGCAACGCGAGCGTCACCACTGCCTTCTTGACGTCTACTCAGCTCGCTGAGTTCGGTTCCGGGCAGGTCTTCAGCTCCATGGCCTATCATAACGGCTCGAGCGACTCCCAGACTTTACAGGTCACCGCCGGCTCCTATGACATACTCGTCTATGCGTATGACGACGGCGTCAACGCGACCCTGTCGCTGACGGTCTACCCCAACAACCCGTTGGGGCTCGGGCCCCTCGCTCCTCCAGAGCCATCGGGTATAGCGACTTACGGGATTGCGAACCAGTCGGGGACCGACACACCCTATGCAGTAGCCTCGACCGATGTGGTGGGGGTCGCTGTCGTATCCGCCCTGGATGCGTACAACGCCACGGCCGGGTCCGTAGGAGCGAACCCGTCGGGAGCGACTTTGCAATTGAACTCGATGCTGGTCGTGGACGAACGGGGAGGCGGGAGCCAGGTCTACTGGTGCCAGAATACCCCAGACTTCGTTACTGCGACGTCACAGGTAGCTCTTGCCGACAATGTCTGGAACTCCAGCGTCAGCGGCTTTCTCTCGAATGAATCCGTCACATCGGAGGGAGGGGGCGGGTATGTGTCGGTACTCCAGCAGCAGGGAGCCACTGAATACTACTACGCCTATGAGAAATCCAACTATACTTACTCGCTCCCACTAGCGATTGCGCTCTTCGTAAACGCGACTGCCGTTCCGGGGACCGGGGTCCTAGTGCAGTTTGGGGCGCAGATGAGTGGTGTGGTGAGGACAGACTGGTTCGATAACGTCACGATTCACGACCCATCGGTCACCGACGCCTACTTCTTCACTGCCGGAAACTACACAACCCCAACCGGCACCTTCTACGATACGGAGTTGGTCTTTGGGGGAGAGGGAGGAGGAGAGTCTACCATGTTCACCCGGTTGTCGGCGGGCCTCGGGCTGTACTATGCTAACGGCACCTCCACATACCTGAACGCGTTCCCATCGTATTTCAGCTTCGGCCAAGACACAGCCGAGTCCGCGGGGGACATCGCTGTTCAGTACCTGGGAGAAGGCAGGGCAGAGGTATCTGTGGGGACCCCCGATTATACCTACCTTGGGGCGGCTTCGGGGACGTTCTCCCTCCAGGCGGTGGAGGCGCTCCTCGCGTCTCCGGGGACCAATTCTACCGTGTTGTCGGAGTCGAGTTCTTCCACCGTAGGAAGTGGAATCCCCGAGTTCCCCTACCAACTCGCGGGCGTCGCGATATTCGCAGCCCTGGTTTCCCTCTCCTATCTCAGAGCCAGGAGGAAAATCATCTACTCGCCAAACGGCCTCCGGACTTCCAACCAGAAGGAGGTTCATCAAGGGACATGAAGCCGTCGCGGTGGGGGTATCCGTGTCGTTGGCCATGGCCCTTGTTGCCCTGGCGCCTTGGGAGGAAGGGGCACGTCTACTTGGGTTCTTCTTCCTCGTAGACTGACTCGTACTTCTCTGTCTTGGGGACAATGCAGAGGAACTCTGCGTCCCCCTTCCCGGTGTTCCTGTACCAATGAAAGACCCCCTTTGGGATGAAGACCGAGTCCCCGGCCTTCACTTCGTGGACTTCGTTCCCAATCCCCACTTCGTATCTCCCCCTCAGGACGTACTGTTCGTGTTCGATGTCAGGGTGGTAATGCCTTGGGATGCTCCCTCCGGACTCGATGGTGAACTTCCGCATCTCGAAGTTGGGGACCCCATCGCGCCGGTCTAGGAGCCATTCTATCTCCGTTTTCACCGCCTTCTGCACCTTCTCTGGCCTGACGGTCCCCGCTGGTTTAACAGTCGTGGTTCTTCTGAGTCACATCCTGATTTTTTAACGTGCCGTCGTACGCCTGTGACAGTAAAGCTTGAGACGCGACTACGACAAACGGGTCCTCTGTGACCCTGAGTCGTCGACCCGGGGGCGGACCGAGGCCGGGCTTTGGAAGATCGGTGTCACTCCGCTCCTTTCCTGGCTCTCTGGGGGATTCACACCCGCGACCTCGAAGCCAGTGGGGGTGAAGGCCTCTCCACTCGGCAAGGATGACCTGTCTGGTTGAAGAGAGGTCGGCTAAGCAGTGCTAGCCGGGTCCTTCCGGTCCGTTCGTGCATCCGGGATTTTTTCTGGTCCCCTCACTACTGGGACAGGGGTGACGGGCCGCGTGATGCCTCTCCGACGCCCAAGCACTGAAGGACTAACCAAGATTGTTAGGCTCGTGAACATAAGCCCGAGGACGGAAGCCAGGAACATAGCGACGTAAGCAGACTGCGCCAGCAAGTTCGCAGATACTTCGCCGATTCCGACCGCTGACACGAAGAGTGTTGATATGAAGAGCACTGACCAGTGATAGGGGGTCAAGTTGCTTCCGCTAGTCCGATGAGTTGTAATGAGCCGGCCCCGAAGGTTGACCCTTCTCCGAGGGCGTTCATGACAAGGGAAAAATTGCTCCGCTGATAATAACTGAGATGGACCCGGAATCCATAGGCTATCGGTGACCCTCTAGAGGAACTTCCCTGCTTTCATCACCCTGACGACTGCCTCCGGGGACAGAGCTCGGATGTCCTTCAGGGGATTCCCCTTGACCAACACCAAGTCCGCCCGGTACCCTGGTTTGAGCACCCCCGCGTCCTCCAGCCCCATGCACTCGGCCGCCCTCGACGTTGCCGCCACCAGGGCTTCCCTGTTCCCAAGGAACTTCGCCTCCTCGGCGATTTCCTCGAAGTTCCGCCCGTGCGGTCTCGCCGCGTCCCCCACTATGTCAGACCCCATCACGACCTTCACCCCCTTCTCCTTGGCGACCGTCATGTCGTCGGACAGGTGCCTTTTCACCATCTCGTTGTACTTGTTCTTGTAGGCGGGATTGGAGTAGGTCACCAGCGTAGGGACGTAGTAAGTCCCCTTCCTGCTCATCTCCGAGGCGAGTGCTTCCGTAAGCCCTAGCCCGTGCTCGATGGAATCGACCCCGCAGGCGACCGCCCTCTCTATCGCCTCCTCCCCGTAAGCGTGGGCCGCGACCTTGAGCCCAAGCCGCTTCGACTCGTCTACGATGGCGCGGGTCTCTTCTTCTGTGAAGTTCGGCTTGACTTTCACTCCGCGGGAGAAGGCTCCCGACGCATAGAACTTCACGACCTTCCCACCGTCCCTCGCCACCATCCTGACCGCCCTCCGGCACTCCCAGGGGCCGTCGCAGAAATATGAGTACGACGCGAGCTCCTGTGCCAGTTTCAGAGGAAAAGCAGGCGGGTCGTCGTCCCCTCCTGTCAGAGCCAGCGCCCTGGAGCAGGACACGACTTCAGGGCCCTCGATAGATCCCTCTGCCACCGCCTGCGCCAGATAGACCCCTCCCTTCGTTCCCAGATCGCGGACGGCTGTAAAACCGGCATGCAGGAGCCTCTTTAGGTCTCCTGCCCCCCGGAGGACGGCGAGCGCGTCGGGGACCATCGCCCAGTCGTTGACCCCCTGGCCTTTGGAGGAGTAGAAGTGGACGTGGGCGTCCATCAGCCCCGGTATGATGGTGATGTCTTCTATCTCCATCTTCTTCGCACCTCTGGGCTCCTCCACCGAACCCCTCTCTCCGAACTCGAGCACCACCCCTTTCTCTGTGTCTACCTTGACCTCGATGTGGGGATGGAGAACCTTCCCATCGAACGCCCTCCCCTTGATGATGAGGATCGACAAGCCCCGAAGGCCGCACCCGGCATGGGCACCCAATAACATCTGCGCCGGCATCATGCAGGACAGTCTGAGGCGTCAGACGCCCGGTTCGGCTTATGCCGGGCCACAACCCTTCTTCGCGCAAGACTTCTCAGCATAAATGCAGATCACGGCACGGTTCCTATCGATACCCATCTCTCGTACTTCTCGCGGCTGCTTGGCTCTCGACTGGCGGAAGCCGGTCAGGGACGCCCCAGAAGAACGAGAAGCGTTGAAGAGAAGACGATAAGACCAAAGGGCCCGCGCGTGCCCCTTCCTGTATGCCCCCGCCAAGGGACAGGTGGATTGAAAACCGCCGCCACGTCAGGAACTACCCTCATCGCAGGTCGGTCCACATCCCGCGGTCGACCTTGAAATCGCTTCCGAGGGTCTGTGCGGCCTGCGGCCAATCAGACGAGGGGCAGTTGGTGGTAGACCACGTCAATAGAGACTCTCTCGACAACAGACGGCGGAACCTCCGGGTCCTTTGCCGGAGTTGCCATAGAGACAAGACGCCAGTTGATTCTCCATTCAGAGGGTTTGTCGAATACGACGCCCGGAGGGCTGACCAAGCGAAGCGCTCTTGCTTCGTACTGGGATGACCAGCGCGTGATAATCTTCAGGCATGTTTACTGGCCAGGTCGGCCGATGTCAGGCGTTACGGAGTGCCGGAACGTCATCTTTGGAGACTTGAGAGCTTGCCCTTCACCTTGCCTAGCGAGGCCGCGTCCCGGGCGGTGACCCCTCGCGTGACTGGGGGTGTGTAGTCGTTTCTCAATAGCAGCATGGCTCTAGTTGAACTCTCCGAGCCTCTTCATGACCGTCATCGCCCTGAGGGTAATCATCTTGCTCGAATGCCCGGGCCGCTCCAGAGAGAACGGAGTGTAGTGCTTCTCGTACTTGGACCGCCACCGGGGCCACCTCTCGTCGTGGAAGTCCGGATGCACCGCATCCAATGCCCACCTGCCATCCTCCCCCCGCTTCCGCTCCAGCCGTGATATCGCAGGCTTCATGCGGCGGTCGTCGCCATACCCCAGCGCCGTCATGAATTCGAGGCCAACGAGGACGTCATAGTAATAGTGGTAGGGGAAATGGAACCGGAGCCATGGTTCGTAGCGGGATCCCTGCTTAGACAACCTCCTCTCCAAGAAGAATGCGGCCCCTCTCTCCACGGCCGCCTTCATCCCTCTGCTCCACCTCTGTTTCGGGTACGCCGCGAAGGCGCTCATCCCCTCCCAGGCGTCGATGGTCCCGGTCTTCGATGGGAAGCAGTGCCATCCACCGTCTGGCTTTTGCCTCCTGACTAGGAGGTCGAGGGCGCTCCTCACCCTCGGGTCGTCGATGTAGCCGAACTTGATTAGGGCCCTTGCGGTGTTCCCTATCAGACAGTGCTCGCTCTCCTTCGCCCCCGGGGTGTCGAACCCTCCATCGTCCCTCGCGTACGTCTCCGCCCAGAGCGAGCAAGATTTCGCGACTCTCGGGTCGTCCCGCGTAACTCCCAAGTCAGACAGCGTCAGGAGCATCCAGTTGGTGGAGATGTACTTTGGGAGGTAGAGGTTGTTCTCATCTCCGAGCCAGCGGCCGTCAGGCCGCTGCTTAGAGAGTATCTCGGCCGCCCACCCCGCTTTCGTGGCCCTCGCCCTCGCCTCCTCGACGTCCTTCGAACTCGCCCCGTCTACCAAATCCCTCATCGCCAAGTATCGAACCGCCGGCTGGGACGGTTCGAGCAGCCAGTCCAATGCGTTCTTCAACGCGCGACATCGGCGAACGGGTTTTATGAATTGACCGATTGCGAAGTGGGAGCCTCGTGAGGTTCGCGGTGTCTCTGAAATCCTGTTAGTGAGCCCATCGATTCTCTCTGCCCGATGTCGGTCCGCCCGCCTCCTCCTTGAAGCCGGGGGGCCCGGAGACAGCAGCCAACATCGATAGTGCGAGGAAGATCACCCCCGCCGCCAGAAGGACCACAGCGGCGATGCGATTCTCAATCGCGACGACTGCCGTTATCAGGAACACGAGCCCGATTGAAAGAGAGTACTCCCTCATCCAGTTTGGAAACTTCGACCGACTTCGCCCTTCCAGCCTGTCGCGCGGTCCCCATATTGGCTTTCGTCAGTCAAGGCTCCGGCACGGACGAGTCAGGCTTAGCCATTTTGGGTTTAACCAGATGCCGGACCTAGATGCGTTGTGCGTAAGAAGTGGCATAGCCGGCGCGATCGTCTTAGTCGGCGTCGTCATGGTCGAAGTAGACCTGCGCCGCTTCGGAGTCCAGCACTAACGCGCTCGCGCCGGAGGAACAGAACTTCTTAATCGGTCGGGGGCGGTAGCCCCCTCGTTGCGCTTCGAGGTCTCGCTGGTCGTCCGAACATCCCGGAACAGGGCCTATGCCGCATACACCGACTTCGAAGCCATGCCGAAGTGGTCGAAGCAGATGAGAGCGGTGACGGTGACAAGGAATGAGGGAGGGCGGGTCACCATAGGTATCACTATGGCGTCAGGCAAGCGGGCATCCAGGGACATACGACTCGTCACCCCTGCAAGGGTCGAGTCTGATGGGGAGACTAGGTTCACTTTGGCCAAAAGCACAGTGGAATTTGAAGAAACGACCGGGGGGACCAGGGTGACTGCTCTACTGGAGGTCAGATTCAAGGGGCACTGGGGGTGGATTTTGAAGACCAGAGGGAAGATGGAGGCCGAGGCGTCGGCCATGGAAGAGTTGGAGGCGTTTGCCAAGTACGCAGAAAGCACCCTCTAACGTGCCCGTGGGTCGCTCAGGAAATGGTTTCAAAGAGCGGGCATATGCTTCGGGGCGACTGACTGCCGGACATCGGTAAAGCGACGTCGAGATGCCTGTGAAGGAACTGGCTGAGGGGCGCCGCTGGACGGGCGGTTACTTGGAAGGAGTCCTGGCCCCGAATCCGTGCTTGGAGTCGTGTAGGTTCAAGTCGGGTCGGACATGTAGCTTGGGTGGCGGAAATCAAGAGGAGCGAGACCGGCCAAGCCCTTCGCACGGGTGAAAGGCGTCGCCGAGGAGCAGAAAGGGGTCGGTGTTCTGGGCGTCACGAAAACTGATCTAGTAAACGGTTCTAGACTCGCCGACTTCTCCGGGTTCGACGGCTTCGGTGACGGATGGGCTTTGGCCAGCTCCCTCGGCGACCGTCAGGTCCTGTTGAAGAACTTAGAGAGCTCTTCCAGCCCGAGAACCAAGGTTTCTTCGTCGACTGTGAAGCAGAGCCGGAACGTCTTGGGAGCGCCGAAGAAGTCACCGGGCGAGACGAGGACCCCTGTCTTGGCGAAGAGCTCCCTCGCCAAGGTAACCGAACCAGGGCCATTCCTGTAGCGAACTAAGCAGAACGGTGTCACCCCGATCTCGGCAGAAACTCCTTCGGTTTCGGCCAGGAACTTCCTTACGAGCCTCGTGTTGGCCGAGAGCAACTTGCGCGCGCGGTCCGCGAACCTTTGCCTGTTCTTGAGGACCTGGGTCGCAATCCACAGCGAATACTCGGAGTCGTGGCCACTCACCGACCATTTCGCGTACAACAGCCTCTTGGAACTTCGTTTGTCAGCTACTACCCACCCGACCCGGAGCCTTCCCAGGCCGAAGAACTTCGTCATGGTGCTGCAAACGACCGCGCCAGGGATCTTTCCGAAGACTGTCGCCTGCGGACCAGAAGAAGCGAATCCTTTGTAGGTCTCGTTGACGAAGACAACTGTTCCCTTCGATGCTATCCAGTCCGTGTAGCTTCCGTCCAGCAGTCGTCCCGTGGGATTATTGGGATCAGTTAGGCCGACAATCACCCCGCCCCCGCGAGAGGACGCGAGGCTGCTTGACACCTCCAGTCCGAGGGCTTTCGGCACTGTGAACATGGCGGGATAGTTAGGCCGGGGGACCAGCGCCTTGCGACCGGCGCCAAGGGTGGAATAGACAAGGAAGATGGCCTCGGAAGCGCCTGCCGTGGGCACGACGTTTTCGGGTTCGACCCCGTAGAGGGTCGCGACCTCCTCGGCAAACTCCAGCTCGCGGAAGTGGTCGTTCTTCTCGAGACCGTAGTCGTGGTAGGCAGTGTCCACTCCCATCTCCGACAGGTCGGGCTCGCTCAGGCCGCTTGAAGAAAGATTGTACTTCGCTTTCGGCCCCAGGCCGAGCACCCAACTGAACAGTCTGTCTTCTGTGGGGTTCAAGTGACCACCGTCAGTGGACCTGTGGCGGCTGGCTGCGCATCCCGTACTTGAGCTTCACGGCGAGCAGGAGGCTGAGGAGGACGAAGTTGGTCGCATTCCAGACCGTCACCGATAGGAGCTGGAGGTAGAACCCATAGGCGAGCCAGAGGACGGTGCCTCCCAGAGAGAAGAAGTTGAAGGTCAGGCTAATCTCCTGGGCGTCCTTGAGCTTCCAGACCCTGAAGATCTGGGGGACATAGCCGGTCGCGACCATGAACCCCGCCACGAGGCCGACGAGTTCGATGCTGGAAACCAATCAGTGGAGGCGCTCCAGGGTCGAGCCAAAAACATTAGGGTTCAGGGAGCGGTGTTCGATGGCGCGAACCGGAACGAGCGGCGGTCGGTGGCTCTGGCGGGCGAACTCTTCGTTTTTCGGTCTGTTTGGTGGGTTCGTCCCCCAGGTCGCTCGCTCTCTTGTACTCGGAGCAGCCAGGGTTTTCCTGCTCTTCCTCAGACGGCTTCGGGCGAGGTATTCCAGGTCGGCCACTGTCGTCTGACGAAACAGGTTTTCAACCCAAACCCTGGTGGGCTGTCTTCCTTGGAGCTCTCAACGCAGGGACGGAACCTCACCGCTGCCGTCGTCGGCGGGCTGGTGGTCGGGACGGCCCTGGCCTTTGTAACATTAGACGGCATTCCCCTGACCGTACTCCTCCTCCAGTACAATGGGCTGGTGGCGGCGGGATGGGTGTGGCAGCTGGTCACGTCGATAATCGTGGCACCCCCGACATGGCAGGGCGCGGTCGACGTGGGGTTCAACGCCATGGCGCTGCTCTGGCTCGACGGGTTCTTTTCTCTGGCATATAGCAAGAACCAGTACTACGGCGTCTTCTTATTGACAGCCGTCGCGGGGAACATTGCGAGTCTGGCTAACGGGCCCAGAGAGCTCAGCTTCGGAGCTTCGGGCGGGATCTTCGGGCTCCTCGCAGGAGTCATAACGTTCGACCTGGCCACAAACCGGAGGCTCAACCTCGCTCTCATCGCCTGGTTCACAGTCGTCTTCGTCTTCAGCAGTTTTCTTTTCGCGCGCGTGGACTGGCTCGCCCACGTCGGAGGGGCGCTCGTCGGCCTGGCGTTAGGATATGCGGTGGGTGTCCGGAGAAGATCGGAAGAGACGAGTTCTCAGTAGCCGGCACTGGTGGGGGCTGGCCCCCCTTCATCCGAGGTCGGGTTCTAATCGGTTCAGACGTTGAACCGTGCTTTCGTTAGAGCCTCGCCGATTCTTATCGCGGCCCTCTGGCAAGGCAGTCAGGGGTCGAACGTTTGGCGGTCCGCTTCTCGCGGACGCCTGCCGGAGAACACCGCTGTTCGGCCGGGTGGGTGCTTGAGTCTTCCACCTCGCCTTCGACTATGTTTGAAGAGACAAGACGTGGTTGAAGTCAACAATGGCGTTGAACGATGCGTTCGGATTTTGTTCTGTAGACCGTCTGTCGAGCGACGGTTCGGCGACCACTCGGGCCCTTGGGTACCATGTACAACTTAGCCTGATCTCCTTTTCGAGCCATTCTATCTTCTCGCGTTTCCTCCTCCAGAAGAGGTTCTCCCAGCGATAGTGGAAAGCGAGGTCCCCATACCCTGGATAACTTGCATTGAAGAAACCGAGCACCCTCTCGGCCGGGACCAGGCGCCTATCGAACAGCAGGCGCGACATGATCTTCCTCTCCCAGGGAGGGACAAGCTCGAGCGCATCGAAGAAATAGAAGTTCTCGTACAGGATTCCCTGTAGTGAGGCCGATGCCGTATAGTTTGTCTAGCTCCTTCGCGACGGCCTGTCCGGGGTAGCCCCTCAGTGCGACCTCATCGACTGCCCCATCAGCGAACTGCTCGGATATCTTCGTGACCGATTTCGCCCGGCACCCCACCTTTAGGAGCCTGAGCTCGTCTACCTTCGATTTGGCGACGGTGCCTGGAGGCCAGAAGACTGAGTGGGTGCGCCCGTCGAACGACATTCTCTGGCCGAAGCTGAAGAACAGGTTCTCCAACATCTGTGCTGCCCTCCGGATGGTCGCGTTCTGGAGGGCGATGTATATCATCAAAGACTCGTAGAGGGAGTTTGCTGCGCGGGGTTCATCCCCCTCCATCGCCTGATGGGACCCCGAAGACGCTCGTCGCCAGCGTATCTCGTCGTGAACTCCGAGATATCCTAATCGAAGTTGAACATCCAGCGGACCTCCGCCACTAGTTCGTCGAAGTACTCCTGGTTCAGGCTGTCTCTCGAAAAGACAGCCAACCTCGCGCTAGGCCTGCTGGTCGTCCCTTCGTTCCTGAACTTGAGGCCTGGGGCTTCCCCCTTCCAAAGCATGGTCGCCCAACAGCGCCCCTCCTCCCATGTGGTGTTGGAAGAAGGGAAGTGTGAGGGTTTGTGGAAGTTGGCGCCGAAGTTGTATGGGGGACGAGGCATCAGGAGGAGGGACTTGTTCTCGGAAAGGTTCGTCAAGAGATGATTGTCTGTCCGAGTTCGCTCGCCGAACCGCACAGTTTCGAACCCACCAGGGACTGCTCGATCATCAGGTTGACCCGGCTTCCGAGGTCCCCCAGCGTCCTTGTGTCAGTCCGCAGACCAAACACCGGCTTGTACTTTGAGTATGCATAACCGCAGTCCCAGGCGAGCTCGCTGTTACAGTCAGAGCCCTCCAGCAGGGCGACCAAGGCATCGCATTCGTTCAGGGACCGAACCTTCTCCCTGAAAAGGGCCGGCCAAACATCTTCTCGCCCCGACGTGAGATTCTCCCTGACACCTTTCGCCCCTGGAGGGAACTTGACGTCGAGACCCAGGGCGGAGAGGTTTCGCTTGAGTTCTTTGGTGGACTTCCACTCTGTAGCCGTGAAGTATGGTGCTGTAAGGTGCACCTTGTGTATGCTTCTCCGCAAGGTGGGAGGTGCGTAGTAGGTCTTGGTAACACCCGATTCGTCAATCTTTGCTATGGCACGGGCCACCTGGTTCCGAAGGGCACCGAAATCGCCGCACGTTGTGCTTTCGAACAGGCACTCCTTCAGAAGGGGGTTCAGCGAGCCCCGGATGTCCGTCCTCAGGCACAGGACGAGCTTGTCCCTCGCATAGGCGTATCCTGTCTCCCAGGCCGTCCCCGAACTCACTTCCCCAGCCGCACCCTCGCCAAGCATGACGACCCCCTGAGAGATATCGACGCCCTCTCTGTCGGAGATGAAGACCGCCTTCCGCAGGTCGCCTCCCGGAGGGTTGGCCCGCAGGGCCCCCTCCGACTCATGCCCTGGGTTGTAGACACCGGCCCCCGCTTCGCTGAGAAGAGACTCCACCTGCTCGTCCCACCATCTGCCTTGGACTGTGAACAAACCACCCCCGTTCAGGTAGAACCTAACCTTGCTTGGCACCGATAGTTCACGACTCGAAGATTATTTCAGTATTGCCGCGGGCTGCCCTGGCATAACCCGGCTGAAGACCGTCGGCCAGGCACGTTCTTCATGCTGGCCCCGAGGAAGCCGAGGTGCTCTGAAACTCCTTCTCCTCCCACATGTCATACGCTGTCGCCGAAGACGATGCCTGGGTGACGATAGCCAAAGCGGTCGCAACGTGCATGAGGCTTAGTGCACCCACGAAAGCGCCACCCCAAGAGAGCATCAACCCGACTCCAAGGACTATCCCTAGAGCCACTTGGAAGAGGGCCAGATACCATGTCGCCCTCGTGATTCGTTTGATCCTGCTGGGGCATGACGAGCGGGCAGCACCTCTGTAGACCTCAAAGGCCAGGCCGAGGATCACCAGAGCTGTGCTGACATGGACAGCGAGGTTCACCTCGTCCCCCAGCGGCGAAAAGAGGATGAAAATTATCTGGAAGAAAGCGACCCAGATTATCAGGTACATCGGCTTCCAGAGCTCCATGGCGTAGGAGATGCGTGCTTCGTGCTTTAAAGGCGAAAGGGCCAGCGACTCCCGCTCGTCTTGGTTATCGAAGGCGTGATGTTCGCTTTCACCTTTGGACTTCCACTGCAACTTTCGTCAGCTCCGACCGTTGGGAGCTGCCGGGCCGTTGCTCCAGCCGTGGCGCTCGCTTTTTCTATGGCCCGGAGCCGGTTTCTTGGAGATGCGGTTCGAAGAGACGAAGGAGTTCGAAGGAGACGCGACAGAAGTCTGGAAGCGGGCTTCTGCCGTCACCGAGATCCCAAAGTATTGGCGTGGGACTCGGACGCTTGAGGTGACGGGCGAGAGCCGAGGCGCGGCGCGCGTCAAGATCAGATTCGCATTCGGCGGATCAGGAGAGGCAGACATCTCCACTGACGAAGCGAAGCGGGTGCTTACGATCGACTACACGGCAGGTCCATTCACAGGGAAGCAGACGGTCGAAGTAGCCGACAGAAAAATAATCACCGTGTGGGATGTGAAGTTCAGGGGAGCCTTTCGCCTCGTGTCGAGATGGAACGAAAAGCACTTCAAGTCGGGAACGGCGCATGCTTTGGAGAGGCTTACGAATCCTGGGAACCAGGCCTGACGGTCGACTGGTTGCGCCCCTTCCTGTGAAACCGCGAGCTGATTGTATGGATACCTTCACCAAAGACCTGACCTGTTCAAGAACGAAACGCCCAACGCTTAATATCCAACCCGGAAGAGCCTCCGCGAAGGCTGCCATCGATTGTTCCTGGCCAAAAGCGCAAGCACAACCGAATGGAGAGCCATCTCCGCTGCCGTCAAGACCCTAGTCGAGGAGGCAACCTTCGACGCGACAAGCGAAGGTTTGACATTCAGGGCCATGGACCCGTCTCATGTAGCTCTGGTCGACCTCACCCTACCTAATTCGTCTTTTTCCTCTTACTCTTGCCAGAAACCCACCAAGTTCAGCGTCAGGGTCGAAGACCTAGTGAAGCTCGTCGGAAGAGGCGATTCTAGAGACAGTCTCGAGATTCGTGATACCGAAGAAGACAGCCTGGCTTTCACCTTTCAGAACGGATACAAGCGCGAGTTCACTATCCACCTGATAGAAAGCACTGCTGCCTCTGCCCCTCTGCCAAAGCTCGAGTTGGAGACAAAAGCCACCCTCACGAAGTCGATACTAGACAAGATCCTCGCAGATATGTCAGTGGTGGCCGACCAGGTCACGATTCAGGCGACCAAGGACAAACTCACTTTCAGTGGCAAGTCTGACATTGGAAAAGCCGATGTGTCTTTGAGTAAGAACGATGCGGACGTGCTGAAACTTGAGTCTTCTGCAGACAGCAAAGCGTCGTTCAGCATCGAATATATTCAAAGCATCTTGAAAGCGCTTTCCAGTATCGCAGATACCGTGGACTTGGCGTACAGCTCGAAGAAACCGCTCGTGCTAACCTTCGCCCTCAATTCACAGGGAGCTAAGCTTCTTTTCTATCTGGCTCCCAGAGTTAGCAGCGACTAACTGCCATTCTGGCCGCACTCCAGCCGCTTGGGGAAGCCTGAGCCCCAGATCAGGACGACGCTGCCTTTTCGGTTCCTTCACTGAATTCCCGCTCGTGGGGTCAGGCAAGCTTCAGCGGGGGCCGGCGGAGGAGGAGCCCCTTTGCATCCTCCTAGCCAGTGCGTAAGCCACGGCGACCATCGCGGTCAAAACCGCTATCGCCAGGGTCGAGAACGGGAACTCTGATATCCCATGGCCGCTCGTGGCGCTCGCGGTCGAGCTGCTCGTCGTGGACGAGCGCACGGTCGTGGTATGACTGGTCGTCGTCTGGGTTGACGAAGTCGATGTGCTGGTGGTAACCGAGCTCGAGGTCGATGTCGTTATCGTGGAAGTCGTGGAGAGGGTGGTCGACGTGGTACTGGTCGAAGACGTAGTAACCGAAGTGGTACTCGTCGAAGATGTGGTGATCGTCCCGGATACTGTGCTCCCTGAGGTGTAATTGACACCGCCGTTTACTATCCAAAGGTTCTGCCCCCCTCCTGCGACAGGTGGGACGGTCACCGTAGTATTCCAGAAGCCCTCGGCGTTGGCGGTGGTGCCGCTACCCATCTCGACCGCGGTGGAGAGGCGCGTCCCTATCCAGAAAGTGACAGTAGAACCTGCGTATGAGTTGTTCCCCGCGATGTAAAGCGTCCCGCCGACCTGGGCCTTGACTGGGGGAAGATCCTTCACGGTAATCGAGCCGACTGTCCCAGTGGTCCCCGTGTCGTTGCCGTAAAGCTGGCCTTTGACTAAAGCCCCATCCGTGGTGTCGACCGGCTTCCCCGAGGAACTGTAAGACACGATTTCAGCTATCCCACGGCTGAACTCCTTGAACACCGGTGAGTTCAGGGCCTCCTGGTTGGCGTTGATGACGGTACCTGGGTGGCTGGCGTTGACCGCGAAGAGGAGAATGGGGATGGCGACATATGGACCGTAGGGCGCGGAGGGATTGATCACCTGCCTAGTGTCGACCATGGGGCATGTCCCGGAGGCGTAGAGTCCATGGGCGGTACATCCGGCGGTGAACGAACCACTCCCTGTTGGGACGCTCTTGATCCACATGACTGTGGTGGTTGTGTTGACCCCGAGCCACGGATGAGTCGTGTAGGTGGCGTTGATGTCCACATAGCTGTTGGCCGGGAACCCTCCCCCACTCACGGTGACTGCAGCCCCGGCAGGCCCCATCGTAGTGCTGAAGAATACAGCGACAAGCCCCGGCTGAGGATTGACGGTGCCGAGGGTTGAAGCCACGGCCCCTGTGGAGCCATCGTAGATTTTGACGAAGTGGTACGAGCCGCTGATGGCTATGGCGATGGGTCCCGCGACGACTGGGACCCCGGACCTCGTGGAGCCGATGTAGAAGGTCTCTGTCTTGCCCAGCCCGACGCTCCCAGAGACCGCCTTCCAGGCATCGGTGGTATTGCTGAAATCGGCGGTGTTGAAAGTGGGCCCGTACTGGACATCATTGGTCCCGATATCGGCGAACCCGTTGGTGCTCATGTAGAGCTGGAACTGGGCGCCCGAGAAGGTCACGCCCGCCAGGTCGATGGCGAAGACCCCGGCTGGCGAGAGAGCGACGCCGTCCTTAGAGGTCACCAGGCTGCTACCGGCTATCACCGACTCGTTGGATGAAGCGATGTTGAGCGCCGAGGGACGGGGAACGGAATTCACGTCCCCTATCTGGGCGTTTCCAGTGGACGCATGGGTGGTGCCTGCGGAGATAGCAGGCAGAAGGGCAGAGAAGACAAGGATGAGTGCGATGGATGACCCCGACAGGCGAAGCCGCCCGGCGGTCGGGCCGTTCATGTAGAGATGTGAGAAGCAGGCGTCCTTTAACGCTTGTCTTCGACGCTTATCTTGGGAACGGCTATGCCGGAAGCTCTGAGGTCGTCTTCGGCCGAGCCAAGCTTAAATGCACGGGAGGAAACGGGGGCAATCCGCTTCAGTGAGAAGTTGAAGTTTCCAAAAGAGATTCGCAGGAACTGCCCTTGGTGCAACAAGCACACCATACATTCCGTGTCGCTCTACAAGAGAGGGAAGGAACGCGCAGGATCGTGGGGTGCCAGGAGGCAGGCCGGCAGGAAGCGCGGTTACGGTGGACAAAAGTTCCCCGAACTGATACGCACGGCCAAAACCACCAAGAAGGCGACTTTGAGGCTGAAATGCCGGGAGTGCAACCGCGAGATGATGACCGATGGAATCAGGCTGAGGAAGGCGGAGATAGCGGCGTGAAGCGCGACAGGGAGCCCATCCCCAAGACGAGGAGTGCCTTCCTGCTCGTCAAGTGCCCTGACTGTGGAGAGGAGAGGATACTCTTCTCGAACGCGGCAAAGGATGTGGGATGCCAAGGGTGCGGGAGGAAACTCGCCGAGAGCCGTGGCGGCAAGTCTGTGGTCCTTGCCACTATCGTGAAGCGACTGGGTTAAGCCAGCCGCCCAGTTCTAGGCATCGAAGAACTTCAATCAGCAATGCGCCGTGGCGTATCCTGAGGACGCAAGTATGCCCTGGGACTGCTCCCAGAGGGTCGGACGGATTGTAGCACTTTATGATTTAGACGATGATGGTGCGGCAGGGGGCCATCTCGGACCAAAACGACAAATACCACTAAAATCCTCGACTTCACATGAGCCAGGAGAGGCCCCTTCCGGACCCGGGCGAGATTGTCGTCTGCACGGTCAGGGAGATTACGTCTCATGGTATCTACGTCAACCTAGACCAGTATGATGGCACCAATGGGTTCCTCCACGTCTCCGAGATATCTACCGGGTGGGTCAGAAACATCGACAGAGTGGCGAAGGTCTCTCAGAAGCTCATATTGAAGGTCGTCAGGATCAACAGGATGAGGAGGGAGATCGACCTCTCGCTTAGGCAGGTCACCAATGAGGAAAGGCGCCAGAAGGTCATAGACTGGAAGAGGGAGGAGAGGGCGCTGACCATCGTCCAGGCGGCAGGAAAGAAGCTAGGAGTAGACGAGCCGGGAGAGAGGCAACTGAGACGCAAGCTGGAGGAGGGGTTCGGGACCCTATACGTGTCTCTTGAGACCGCCGCAAAAAGAGGGGCGGAGGCGCTAGCGCCTGCAGGGCTGTCGGACAGGGAGGCGAAGGCGGTGGCTGAGCTAGCTGCGGAGAAGATAATCCCCCCGAAGTACGAGGTTGGGGCGCTCGTAGAGGTGTCATCGAGGTCCCCTGAGGGGATAGAACAAGTCAAGAAGACGCTGGTTGCGGCCGCCAGCGGACAGTCGGCGGAGGTCCATATCACCTACGCCGGCGCGCCACACTATAGAATCAGAATAACGGCGGACGACTACAAGCAGGCTGAGAAGGTCATGGACTCGGTTCTCGAGAAGATCAAGGATGGGGTCGGGAAGCATGATGCCTTCAGCTTCAAGCGCGAGATATCAAGGAAGTATGGCGGTAGTTAATGAAGAGCTTGATGCTGAAGTGTGGCAGGTGCGGCAGATACACTCTGGCTGAGCAGTGCCGGAGCTGTGGAGAGAGGACTGTCACGGTCCACCCGGCGAGATACTCGCCTGACGACAGATATGCGAGATATCGGACCCAACTGGCGTATGCAGACAGAGCCGACCCAACGGTTGCCGTCTGACGGGGCGGTCGGTGGCCCACTAAGTGTAGTTGCCTGGTACGAGCTGGTAGAGCAGGATTGTGTTAAAGCATTGGAGGCTCGCGTCTCCAGGACATGGGTTGCCGGCCGAGGTCCCGTTGATTCCGGATTCAGCCGCCCCAAAGCTGGGTGAGACGTAAGCCAGTCTGAAAGGTCCCGAGCTGTCAGAGGGGAAGTTGAACGTACCTGGGTAGGAGAAGGCCTCGTAGGGGGGCGCACCGTTGCTCGCCTGCTGGTAGGACTGCGAGAAGGAGCAATAGAACACTTGAGCGCAGATGGTCCCGGTGTTGGCCGAACTGGGAACGATCCATCCGGCGAGGTTGAACGGCAGTAGCTGGCCGAAGAGGCTGTCCTGCATTGCGTAGGGGGTCAGGTTGAAGTCGTCAGTCCCGATGCATGTGCTCGTCCCGGCCGAGGGGCATTCGAGGTAGAGCGACTCGTTCAGACCACCGATGCGTATGAACCATTGCTTCTTGCTTTCGTCCCCGCCACCCGCGGTGAAGCCTCCGCTGGCGGGAACCTGCAGGATGAAGAAGTTTGTTGTCCCAGTAGTTTGAGATACGACCGGCATGATGCTCCCAGTGATGAAGATGGCGACGTAGGTTGGCCTACCACCCCCCATCTTTTCGGCCATAGCCGCTGCCTGGGTGACGTTGGACATCAGGAGCCGGCCGACCTGTGCTATCTGGGTGCTGTTGATGGTGGCGTTGTCCACCACGGTAGTCCTGTTCCCCATGACCGCAAACCAGTAACCGTAGTCCCACCAAGCGATTATGACGGAATTTGTTGGGGTGTTCTGTCTCGTCCACTGGAGGGTTTGGATCCAATCGTTGAACGCTGCCCTAGAGTAGATAGTGGCCCCGTTGACCAGACTCACTCCGGAGTCGGCTGGACTGTTGTCACAGAAGAGTTGGCCGCTGGTGGTGCAGGGGATGGGGTTGGGAATCCAATAGGAACCGGCTGGGAGGACGAGGAGTGCTATCACGGCTATCGAAAAGACCACCTTCATCTCGCTGCGCGAGGTCGGGGCCTGCTTCTTCTTGACCAGGGCGATGGTGTTCGGTTTGGCTATGGCGAAGGCGAGCTCGGCGAATCCTATTCCACCGAGTATTCCTAGTGCTATAGAGGAGTAAACGAGGAGGCGGGAGAAAGCTGCGGAGAAATAGATCCCGGACAGCCCAAAGACCAGGGCGTAAACCATCGGCAGCCCCTTCCGCCTGAATGCCACCAGGGCCCCGGCGATAGCGAAGGCCATGATTATAGCATATGAGGTGAAGTAGTCGCCACCGGTAGGGACGGCCTGTTCAGCCACAGACTGGAGCAAGGGGCTGGAAGTCCGCGACCAGGGGGCGATGACTGCCAGGTACCTTCCCGAGAGGCTGCCGACGGCGCCGAAGCTTAGCAGTGCGACGCCGGCTAGGACAAAAGCGAACAGGAATTTGATGAGCGTCGACCGGTACTCGGTGGGTTTCGTCCAGGTCTTAATCCACTGGGCAACCAGTAGGAAGGCCGTTCCTCCGATCAGACCGAGTCCGACAGGGTTGGTGACTATCTCCACCCCCGGCCTGGGGAATATGGCGCTGAAGAAGAGGGCCGAGGCCGTGAACGATAGCGCGGGGAGGGTGTACTGAGAAAGGTCGAGGTCCAGGAAGGGAAGGACCATGAAGACGAGTGCGAAGCCGTCGGTGAAGAAGTCGCCTCCGCCCCAGGCTGTGTTCGCGTATCCTATCATGATGCCCGCGGCCAGGGCGCGGAGCACCTTGCTCCGGGCACCCCTCTCCTTATCGAAGACCGTGAGCATGAAGTAACTCGCGGCGACGAATAGGAGTATTGCCAGCGGTTCTGACTTGAACCACCCCAAGTTCCCTCTCTCAATCAGGGGCGGAGAAACGGCGAAGACGAGGGCGGCGAAGAGGCCTGCCGCGTCCCCTGCGATTTTCCTCACTAGAAAATAGAAGAGGACGGCGGTGAGCGCCCCGAAGAAGACCGGCAGAACTATCAAGAGATTGTAAAGCGTTATCGGGACTCCGAAGACATCGTGGACCAGGAGGTAGAGCATGGCTCCGGCGACCTGGAGCCCTCCCTGCGAGGTAGCGGCCACGTTCCGTCCCCATGGGAACCAGGTCTGGATGTCGTGCCAGAAGAAGTAACCCTGCAAATTGTGGCAGGCGGTGTAGACCGTCGGGCCGCAGTTGGGGGGGTTGGCAAAGAAAGCTGCGTAAAGCCCCTCTTGATGAGCGAGGTTGACTATGTGCTGGGCCGCGTAGTAGTCATAGTAGGGGTCGAATTCGTTCAGATAGAACCCGTACTTCGCCGCGTAGGCTCTTATGAGGACGGCGATGGTGAACACGATTGAGAGTACCATGGACAGCATGATAGCCCGGCGCGAAATGGTCGGGCGCCTCAGCGTTGCGCGCAGGGCGTCAGAGGTACCCAAATCTGGGGGTGCGAGTCTGTTTGGGCTATTTTAACCGTCTCTTTTTTGGACTCGGCAGCTTGGGTCGCAGGCCCGTATAGTTTTCCCTGACGTGGGTCCCGGCGCGTTCTCTTAGGTAGAATTATCTAGCTCTGTGGCTTCCTTCTGGTCCCGAAGGGCAGTTGGTCTGTTTCTACTGCTTTTTCAACAGCTTCTCTAGAAAAGCGGCGTATGACTTCGCGTCGAGGAGCGACGTCCTCTCGACGGCAAGGTTCAAGGGTTCCACCTCCACCAGCCACCCATCCCCATAGGGGGACTTGTTCACCAGCTCGGGGTGGGTGTCGAGGCTGTCGTTGGCCTTCGTTACTTTGCCTGATATGGGAGAATAGACTTCTGAGACAGCCTTTATCGACTCCACTGTTCCCATGGATTTGCTCTGTTGCACGTTACCCCCTGGCTTCGGAATGGTGACGTAGACTATATCATTCAGGGTCTTGGCCGCGTAGTCGGTGATCCCAACCCTCACGGTCCCGCCCTCGACCTTAGCCCATTCGTGCTCTTCTGTATAGAACAGGTCTTCGGGGACGCGGTAGCCCTGGACGTCCAACGGGCAAGCGCCACCCCGTGGGTCTAATTACGTTTCTCCCTCTTCCATCCGTAGAGTCTCTCGTCATAGAAGGGGGGCTTGACGGTCATCCCAGGCTGGCCCGTGCCCCTGATGATGACGCTCACTCTCGAGCCGGGCTCGGTCCTGTCGGTCTCCACCCTACAGAGTGCCACCCCTTTGCGGAGGATGGGGGAGAAGGTGCCGCTGGTAACTGTCCCTAATCTCTCGGAGCCATTGACCACGTCGAACCCGTGCCTTGGAATGCCCGAATCGAGGACGAGCCCTCTCCTGACCAAGTGGGGGGGCGACCTGGCGCGTTCTTTCAGCGCCTCTGAGCCGACATACCCCTCCTTTCCGGTGGTGAGAACCCAGGCCAGATCGGCTTCGAACGGATCGGTGTCTTGGTCGATGTCGGAGCCATGAAGCGGTAAACCTGCCTCCAGCCTAAGAGAGTCCCGGGCGCTGAGACCACATGGGACCGAAGTCTCGGCGAGCTTCTCCCAGACCTTCATCGCCCCTTCAGGCCTCTCGGCGGTGGCACCGTAAACGATGACTTCGAACCCGTCCTCCCCCGTGTAGCCCGTCCTGGAGACAATCGCCTTTGACCCTGCGACCTCGGTCTCCGCACACCTGAAGCGTTTGACCTGGGTGAGGTCGAGGAAAGTAAGCGGTTGGAGGGAGGAAATAGCCTGCGGGCCCTGGATGGCGATCATGGCAGTAGACCCGGTTCTGTCGTCGATGGAGAAGTCCCGAGGAGCACGAGACTCCATGTGTTTGATGTCAGCCGTGGCGTTGGCAGCGTTCACCACGACGATGTACCTGTCGTCGGCCAGCTTCTCGATTATCAGATCGTCGATGATTCCGCCCTGGTCGTTAAGAAAGAGGGTGTAGAATGCCTTCCCCGGAGGCTGGGAAGCGACAGCGGTAGGGACGAGCCCTTCGAGGAACCTAGTCGCGGCGGGCCCCCCGATGCTGAGCCTCGCCATGTGCGATACGTCGAATATCCCTGAGGTGTTCCTGACGGCGAGGTGTTCGTCAATGGTCGCAGAGTACCACAGCGGCATATCATAGCCTGCGAACTCGGCGAGCTTGGCATGCTTTGAGTGGTAGCCGTAGAGCTGGGTAGTCCTGAGCATGGCGGCCCGCGGACCCCCGACTCTATTTAAGGGGGGAGAGCCCGACGGCCTCGGACTTGATTTCTCTGGTCCCCGTGAAAGTCCCAGTCAGGAAGACTAGGTTCAATCTGACGGCTCTGATAGACGGGAAGGTCGGGGACGAGCTTAGGGACGGCGACGTGTTGGTGATCTCGAGCAAGTTCGTCGCCATGGCGGAAGGGAGGGTGGTGAAGCTGAAGACGGTGAATCCAGGGGCGGCTGCGAGGGAGCTGGCGGAGAAGTACATGATGGACCCGAGGCTCTGTGAAGTAGTCGTCCGTGAATCGGACAGGCTCCTCGGGGGGATTCCGGGATTCCTTCTCGCAAGCAAGGACGGGCTTCTGACCCCCAACGCAGGGATTGACAAGTCGAACGTCGCCCACGGCGCTATCATCCTCTACCCTCGGAGGCCCGAGGAGTCAGCTAGGACCATCAGAGAGGCGCTGAGGTTCTCCAAGGGGGTATCGATCGGGGTCGTAATCTGCGACAGTAGGCTCTCCCCTACACGGAGGGGGACCACCGGGGTCGCTGTCGCCGCGTCGGGAATAGAGGCCGTACAAGACATGAGGGGGAGGACTGACCTGTTCGGCAATGTCCTCAAGGTGACATCGCAGGCGGTGGCCGACGACCTGAGCTCAGCGGCGGAGGTGCTGATGGGGGAGTCGGACGAGTCTACGCCAATCATACTTGTCAGGGGTCTGAAGAGGAGCATCAGGAAGGACGCCGAGTATGGGGGCCGCGGATTCGCCATTTCGGTTGATGATGATGTCTTTCTCCGGAGCCTGGGGTATTCGGGGCGCGAATACGCCTAAATGCACGTCTCGGCGCGGTGGGGCGTTGACTTACGAGATTGCTTGCAACGCCTGTGGAGCGCCGTTGTATTCTGGTTTCGATCTGAGGTCCCCAGCCGACGTCCTGAAGGCGTCGGAGTTCCGGTGCAGGAAGTGCGGCGTGAAGCTTGCTACCGTGAAGTTCGCGGTCGAAGTCAGGAAGATAGACGGCTCTTTCGATTAGGCAGAGCAGGCGCGCCTTTCGTTTTGGGGGGCCGGTAGAAATGGGCCCGGGGTACACTCTGGTAATCTGTGAGAAGCCCGACGCCGCCCGGAGGGTGGCCGATGCTCTCTCTGGGGGAAGGAGCCGGCCTGAGACGGTTGGAGGAACCACGGCATTCAGGTTCGTCCGGAAAGGAGAAGAGTTTGTGGTCTGCGCCGCCCAAGGACACCTCTATGGAGTCTCTGATCCCTGTGAAGAGAGAGTGGTCTATCCCGTCTTCGACGTAGAGTGGTACATCCTGGACCAGCTGGATAAGGACAGCACTGGGGCAGAGAGAAGAATCGCTGCTGTGAGGAGGCTGGCAACGGGGGCGACCAGGTTCGTCAACGCCTGTGACTTCGACGTTGAGGGAGAGACCATAGGGTTCAACCTGTTGAAGTACGCCTGCGGGGGGAAGGAGAGGGACGCGCTGAGGGCGAAGTTCTCGACTCTCACGGAAGAAGACTTGGTGAGGGCCTTTGATGGACTGGAGCATCAGTGGTCCCAAGGGCTAGCGAAGGCAGGGAGGGCGAGGCACGCCATAGACTTCCTGTGGGGAATTAACCTTTCCAGAGCGTTGTCGCAGTCACCGCTGGGAGGCGGGACGCAGTACAGGACAATCAGTGTTGGGAGGGTGCAGGGACCGACCCTCGGGTTCATTGTGGAGCGGGAACGGGAGATACTCGGGTTCGTGCCTGTCCCATACTGGAAGGTTATGGGGACATTCGAGAAGAAAGGAAAGAGGATTGTGGCGCCCTATGCCGAAGAGAGGGTTCCCGTACGGGCTGTTGCGGAGCGGGCGCAGCGTGATTGCCTTGGAGGAGTCGGGGTGGTGGAGTGGGTGAGGAAGAGTTTGACCCTGGCGAATCCGCCAGTCCTGTTTAACATAGGCGACCTGCAGAAGGAGGCATACAGGGCGTTCGGGTTCCCGCCCGGGAGGACGATGCGGATTGCCGAGCGGCTGTACCTTGATGCGTTGATATCGTATCCGCGAACCGGCAGCCAAAAGCTCCCCCCGTCCATCGACTGCCGAAAGATAGTCAGAGGGATAGAGAGGATGCCCGAATATGCAACCGTGGCCTCGGAGGTCCTGAAGTCGGGGGCGAGGCCGGCGGAGGGAAGCAAATCTGACCCAGCTCACCCCGCAATCCACCCGACCGGAGAGAAACCGAGGCACGCCCTGGGCGCTGCGGAATCATCACTCCTGGACCTAATCATCCGGAGGTTCCTAGCCGCCTTCGGCCCCCCTGCCAGGAAAGAGACGGTCGAAGCATCGCTGGCTGTTGGGGTGCATAGATTCAGGGCGGCAGGGAGCAGGACGCTGTCCGCAGGTTGGATGAAGCAATATGGAAGATATGCGGCATCCAGGGACGTCGAGCTCCCACAGATAGAGGAGGGGGAGAGGTTCAGAGTAGGGGATGTGAAGGTGGAGGAGAAGTTCGGGCAAAGGCCGCCGAGGTACAGCCAGAGCACTCTCCTGGAGAAGATGGAAAGGGAGGGGATAGGGACGAAGGCGACGCGGGCGGACATCGTCGGGACTGTGCTTGGAAGGGGATATGCGTCAGGGGAGTGGCTCGAAGTGACAGAGCTCGGATTCGCTGTGGCGGAGGCTATCGAAAAATACGCCCCTTCGATCGCAGGAACGGGGCTGACTAGAGAGATAGAAGAGAGGCTCGCCGCCGTAGAGGAGGGGAAGGAAACCGAAGCATCCCTGGTCAGGGAGACAATCAGAGCCCTATCGGAGCAGCTGGCGGAGCTAAGCGCCAATGAGGAGTGGGTCGGGAGAGAGCTTGGGTCGGCCCTCTCCGCCGTGGCCCCAAAACAGACGGCCCTGGGGATATGCCCGGTCTGCAAGACGGGGGAACTGAAGGTCGTACGTTCCAGGACAACGAAGAAACGGTTCGCAGGATGCTCGAACTACCCGTCGAGGTGTAGGGCGTCAGCCCCTCTTCCGCAGAGGGGGAGCATTAGGGCCACGGCGAAACCGTGCGAGCGTTGCTCTTGGCCCGTCGTATATGTGGCTGGAGGGAGGCACCCTTGGAAGCTCTGTGTCAACCCTGCCTGTCCGGGGAGGAACAAGTCATGAAATGCGACGTCTGTGGGCGGGAGGGGGTGTCGGACCTCTGCGCCGGCCATGGCGCCGCGAGGGAGAACCTGAAGGCAGCCTATCCTCTATGGGTTAGGGCGTATGGGGGGATGGAATGGAAGGACTATTTGGATAACGTTATACATAACGTTCAAACGGGCCGATGGGTAAAAGAGGTAGCAGTGCTACTGCGTGGTGGTTAGATGCTAAGAGAAGCGATTCGGCTGGCGTACAGGAAGAGCGTGGGGACCCTAAAGGACGGGGTAGAGGGGCTCAGCTCTTCGGTCACCCAGGGAGGCGGCATGGTCCCGATTCTCTACGTGGTGTTCCTGGTCTGCCTGATGTCGGGGTTCATCGATGCGCTGGCATATCCTGTCCCCAATCAGAGCTACATTCCCCTCCCGAGCACGGTCGCCATGACAATACCAGAGGCCGTGGTAGACGCCATGATCATACTGCTGGGAGGCGCAGGTATCTATCTGACGTACATGAGCGGGAGGCAGACGGCGAAGTCCAGGGCGGTCAACCTCTACCTTGGGCTGGCGCTGTTAATGCTCGTAGTTTCGCTCTTCGCCGGCATACAGATGGCTATACTGAAAGGGTTCGGATAGATAGAGTTCCTCCTGGCCAGGCGGACCCCCTAACGGCCCTGACAATGAGCGTCGCTCCATCGGATTGGGCGGAAGCTGTCACGTCAGAGAGCCCGGAGATGGGCCTTGCAGAGCCTGTCTTGGGGAGCCCCTCCCGCCTGTACATGCTCAGAAGGACCACCTTTGAGTTGGTCCGGGCAAAGTAGGAGAGACTTGCCAGGGTGAAAGCCGCCTTCCTCCCCCGGGAACTCCCGTCCTCGGCTGCGAGGAGGTGATATAGGCTGTTCAGGCTATCCACGATTATCACGTCCTGGTGGAAGCCGAAAAGTCCGGAGAGGTCGTCTTCGATGGGGAGGCCGGGGCTAGGTACCCTGAGAACAGATGTGCGAGCGCCGTTCCCGAGGGGAGAGAGGACATAATCGGCATTGGAGGCATAGAAGGCGTCGAGGTCAAGGATGGCGCAGGTGGACCCTGTGGCGGCGACGAGCCCGAGCGTAGTTCGGGCGAACTCGAGGTTGGGACGTCTCCCGTCGAGGAGGAATGTCACGGTCTTCCCTACAAGCGGCCCAAAAAAGGACCGTGACTGCTCAGCGCTAAAGCTCAATAGAGTAACAGGGGATATCTAAGTTCATATTTGAAACTGGGCCGTATCTGCGTGGTGACGTCGAAGGCAAACGCCTACTTCGCCCTGGCGACGCGACTAAGGAAGGCTGGGCTCCCCTTCTCGAGCGCCCTTCCTGACTCGGACCTCGAGGACTGCGATCTGGTGCTCACTACCGCGGGGGAAGCAGGAGGGTTCGGGGGAAGGGGTATGTCGTTGGAGAGCCTGGATGCGGACCCGGGAGTATTCAAGGGGCAAGTTCTTTCTCGTCTCAAAGAAGAAAGGGAGGTGGTCCTGGTTGGGGTCGACCCAGGGGAAAGGATTGGTCTTGCTGCCTTCTATGGTCAGACTGAGCTGGCTTTCGACACCCTTGGTTCACGAGCGGCGGTCTGCTCCAGGGTGAAGGCATTCGCCAAAGGGATCCCAAGGAGCAGGTTGCTGGTGAGGGTTGGGGACGGCGACAGGCGCCTGGCGGGGAAACTAGTGGAAGAACTCGTGGGGGAGGTCCCTGAAGCCACCGTAGAGCTCGTGGATGAGTCTGGAACCTCTGCGGGAGGCTCGAAAACTCGTGGGATGCAGCGGGATGAAATCGCGGCTGCGAGGATAGCATTCAGGAAGGGAGAGGTCGTCAGTCCCGGGACCAGAAACCGCGGCTAAGTGATTCGATGGACCCCGGGGTCATGTCCCCCACGACCAAGTCTTTGCTGAGCCATGACGGCATCAGCTCCTTCGCCGCCGGGCTCCCGAACCTTTCGTCCAAGAAGAAGACCAGTCCCCTCTTCCCTGGGTTCCGGACGTGCCTGCCGGCGGCCTGGTAGGCTCGGCGCAGCGCCGGGAGCCGGGACAACATGAGAAAAGAGTCCCGCTCCCCGACCCTCTTCAGGCAGGCGTACTCGGCGTACATCACTGGTGAGGGTGGAGGGAGGGCGAGCCCCACCACCACGATTGACCCCATGAGCCCGCCTTCGAAGTCTTCCCCCTCAGAGAAACGCCCCCCTTGGACGGCAAAGAGAACGGAGTCGGCCGAAGACCTGAAGGAATCGAATATGTCGGTGGCCTGGGCGTTGGAGAGGCCTGGGGCCTCGGTCACCATGTTCCTCCCCACCACCCTCTTCTTGACCAGGTCGAATACGGCACCCAGGACGGCATAGGATGGGGCGAACACGCCGACCCCGGAAGCAGTGGACCTGATTACAGCCGCCACGCGATCCGCTATCTTCGAGTACATCTGTGGAGTCCTTTGTTTGTAACGGGTGGAGGTCCCGGTGTCGACGGCTGTCTTCACGGTGACTAATGGTTCGGTTGACGCGTGATAGGTCCTGACAGACCCGGGATTGAGGCCAATAGACCTGGCAAAGACTGCAGATGGGCTGACTGTGGCCGAGAGGAGGACTGCGCTCCTGAACTCCCTGAGATAGTCTGAGGTATCTCTGACAGGGTCCGGATCAATGAGGCCGAAAGACTCCTCCCACTTCACCAAGATGGACTGCCCTGACGACGAGAGTTTGGAGAGGAACTCGCCGACCCGAAGGATGAGGGAAGGAAGTCTCCGCTCGTAGACAACGGAACTCCAGGCTGTCCCCGAGCTCGCGCTCAACTCGTAGGCGAGGTTTTGTAACCAAGCGACTCCCCGATCGTGGCGGAACCTGGCCAGGACGTCATCCCTGTCGAGCATCCACCCCGTCCGCTCCTTCGCTACCTCCGAAAAGATGTGCAGTAGCGACGTCAGCGACGACGCAGCTTCTTCCATCAGCATGGCCTTCGCCTCTCGGATAGCTCCCTCGACCTGGTCCATGGTGAGAGTCGCAGAACTTAGGCCCCTGTAGAACTCCCTGAGGTTATGCGCTTCATCTACCGCCAGTATGACCTTCTTCCTCTCCAGCGAGTTGCGGTCGAAGAGGAGTGGGGATGCCTTGGGGTCGAAGGCATATTGATAGGGGACCACAGCCACGACGGCCTGGGCGACAGCGAGTCTCGCCACCTCGTAGGGGCAGACATAGGCTGCCTCGGACCGACGTATCAACTCGGTCTGGCTCGGAGCCAGGAGGAGGACGTCTTTCACCAAGGCGTCGAACCCATTCGTGAGTGTGACGTTCATGAAATAAGAGCAGAGGTTGTTGCTCACGTTGAATGTGCAGTACCATCCGAAGGACTCCTGAGGGACCGCCCTCCCCCGCCTGAGGAGGCAGTAATCATACTTGGAAAGCATGCAAGCCCCAGCGAAGGGGTGCTTCGGCTGGAGTCGAGAGATCTCCTCAACCACCCTGTTGACTTGGCGCTTGGTCCTGCAGGCGTAGACCACCTTGCACCCCGTCTCCTCGGCCGCAGCCAGGGCTCCGGCGAGGACGGCCGCGGTCTTGCCGAAACCGCTCATCGCCTCGGCCACCAAGACCTCACCGTCGAGGCATGCACTATAGACCCGCTGAGCCAACTCCTTTTGGCCCGGTCGGTATGACGGGTAGGCGAACCTCCCTTCTATTCCCACGCGATATAGGGGGCCCTGCCTATTTAGCGCCCAACATCGTCGGCGATGGTGGCGAGAAACCGGGGGTCATTGAAAAGCCTGACTGACGCCCTCGCCACTGCGTCCCTCCTCTCCGTTGAGGTGTAAACTCTTAGGATGTCCATGAACCCGGCTATGGACCCGACTAGGGAGAGGTCGGTCAGTGGTATCGCCCTGAGAACTCGCTTCCTCCCTTCGGCCCTGAGCAGACCAATGGTCTTGAGGACCTCCTTCGAGTATGTGTAGGGGACCGATGGGGTCGTCGGGACGTCGAGGAAGAGGTCCCCCGGGTTTGTCCCCGCTGCCCTAGCGATTCCGGAGACCGCCCGGCCCCTGGCTTCTTCGTCGGAGAACACGCTCCCAACCTTTACCTCCCTCCTCTGGATGACTCGTTCGAAGGCGCACTTCACCAAGCGCCTGTCGCGGAAGCCGAGGGCTAACCGCCTCGCTTCTCGTAGGGTCGAGTTGGAGGGCTCGAGGGTGACCAGTTTGTGGAGGACCACCTCGTCTGTGAGATCAAGGTAGCTTTCCATGTCTGTTAGGTCGGTCAACCCGAGCACTTCGTCGGCGAGCTTCATGGCGCGGATGAGCATTAGCTCAGCAGCCCGGACTGTCCTGTGGAAGTAGACGGCCTTGAACATCTCGTAGCGGGCGAGCAGGAGCGCCTCGTAGGCGTATAGGGCCGCATCGTCAATCACCAGATGCCCCCCGGCTACGTGGAGAGAATCAATCACCCGCTGAGTGTCGACCTTGCCGTACTCAACTCCGGTAAAGTAAGAGTCGCGAGGGAGATAGTCCATCATGTCGGCACTGAGGCTTCCTGCGATCATCTCGTTCATGAATGGCGGCTTGGATCTCAGCTGCCCTACGGCGAACTCAGACATACTCTTCGGAGAGAACCCGTTCCTGCGGAGAATGTCGCCGACCGAGGTCTTGAGTATCACCCGTTGGGAGATGTCCTCGTGCGACCTGATCTTCCCCCCAGAGAGGACTTCCTCGTACATGTGTGAGAAGGGGCCGTGCCCCACGTCGTGGAGAAGCGCCGCTACTCTCACTTCCTGCACCTCGTCCCCCTCCAACTGAGAGGTGCGCACCAGCGACTCTGCGATCTGACCGGCGACGTGCATCGTCCCCACCACGTGCTCGAACCTGGTGTGGGTGGCGCCTGGGTAGACGAGGTAGGACCCCGCAAGTTGATGGATCCGCCGGAGACGCTGGACGAAGGGAGAGTCGATGAGTTCCTTCTCTACGGCGGTCATCCTGACATACCCGTGGACCGGATCCCTGATTTCTGCAACGGGGCGCGGCTTCAACCGGCCTTGGAGCCGCCCGGCCGTCTTAAATGGTTCTACGCTTCACTTCCATGACCGTTGAGACGATGGAGGCGATCGACTTCCCAACGTCTTCGATGTCCCTGTCGGCGTCGATGACAGTCCACCCGAACTTCGCGGCCAGTCTGAGATAGGCACCGCGTGCCTTCTCCTGGAGCTGCCGGTTGCTCTCATAGGAGTCCTTTCCCCTTCCCCTCCGGGGCATGACATTTTCCAAGGGTGCGTCGAGAACGAGGGTGACGTCAGGCTCAGGGAGGCCCGACTCGAGAGACATCAGCCATTTCAAGTCGAGACCTATTGAAATCCCGTATGCCAGGTTAGATCCGCTGTATCTGTCGACTATGACTGCGTCGGTTTTCGAGATGAATTCCTGCAGCTCTGCCTTCTTCTCCCATCTGTTGGCCGCGTAGAGCATGGCCCTTGCCTGCGGGGGGTAGGACACCCTCCCAGCTAGGAACCTGCGGATCTCCTTCCCGATGGCCGTCTCATAGGCGGGGAATGACAGGGCGCGGCTTGAGAGCCCTTCGGCCCGAAGGTGCGACAACAGGAGGGATGTCTGCGTCATCTTGCCGACGGCGTCTACCCCCTCAATGGCCACGAAAGCGCCAAGAGGACGGCTCATGAACCGGGGCGCTCCCAGAGCCCCTAAATCCGTTTTGTTCATGCGATCATCGATAGGACCAACAGGGCCGCAATTGCGGCCACCGCAAACCGGAAGTACCTGCTGGAAAACCTCGAACTCGACTGCGTTATGGCTGCGAACTCCTCCAGTGCCTTCGACCCGAACACGTTGACCCTGCTGGTCTTCTTTACGGAGCCGTACTCGGCTGGAGCGAGTCTTGAGTCGGCGAGCTTCGCGAGCTTCACTCCGAGCTCTGCGATGGAAGCGACGGGTGTTGCCTCGCCTAGGGCCTCGTATCCCCTCTCCACAGTCAGTCCTCTTGCTGCGAGGTTGTGGCTGTCAGAGGTACAGAGTTCGACGAGTGTGTATCCGGCAGACTCGAGGGCTGTGGCCACCTGAGCCCTGAGTGTTGGGACTGCGTTGTTGGCGTCAGCGAGTATCAACGCGAACTTTGAACCTCTTGACCGCAGCATGAAGAGGGCAATGCCATTCTCTGTGATGTCACTGTGCGCCGAGAACCCCACCTCGCTCGAATGGGCATATGCAACGTCGAAGGCCTCGGGGGTGGCCCTCTTCATTTCCCTGAAGAGCTCTTTCCAACCGGGGTCCGTGGTCTCGGGAGTCTCCAGGTCGCGGGCAATCGAATTGTGGGCGTCCACCACAGATGCGTCGAATCCCGCTTCCAATGCCTGGCGAGAAAGGTCTGTCTCGACTCTGGTATCAAGGTCGTCGGAACCGAAGGGGGCGAAGGAGATGGTTAGGAGCATGTCGTCGGAGAAGGATGAAGCACTGACGGTGGCCTTGCCGACCCGGGAGTGGATGGGTCCACGCAGGAGCGAGTCGCTGGCCGACGGGATGGACTTCGCTAGCTCCTTGAGTTCAGAGGCGTACTTCTGTGTGTCTGCCCTAGTAGCAAGATTCCGCTCGTGCCCTCCGGGGCGGTGCAGCGTCATGGTTCTCCCAAGGTCGCGGAACTCCCTGGAGATGACCCCCGGGAGGTCGTAGCTGCCGACGGGATGGAAGGGACCGGGGTGGACACCGGGAAACACGAGGAACGTGTCCCCCGTGCTGGTCCTGAACCGGAAGACCTCCGTTTCCACCTCCACCACCTCCGAGTGGGCGGCGATAATCTCCTCCAAGTCGCTGGCGTCTCCGGCGGTCCAGGTCTTCATGAACGCCTGGAAGAGGTGAAGGGCACCGTAACCGAGGCTTGTCTTTGATCTCTTCAGAAGAAGAGGAAAAGCGAAGATGACTCCTAGAGAAAGCGCCCCTGAGATTAGTGCAATTGTGTCCAAGTGGGCGGAGAGCTCGGTATACCTGAGGATGAAGAGGGTGGAAGCCGGATGGATGGCCGCCAGGGCGAGGGAGAGGGCGCTTTTCCTAGTGAAGACCCCATAGATGATGAGATATTCCAGCCCGGTGCAGACGAAAGCGCCATACAGATAGATGTTGGTGAGTGGGTCCGAGGACCGGACTGCCCAGGCGTAGGTTGCGCCTACTAGGATGAGGATAAGCCAGAGGACTCCGCCGGCGAGGACCAGGGCCAGCGTCCGGCGGAAGCTCGCGAAGCTCCGCTTGTCTTCAAGGCGAAGGGCGCCCGAGACGACGGCAGCGGAGAGTACGGCAGCGGAAAGCGACAAAGCGAAGGTTATGGCGGCGCCTGACCAACTGGAGAGGAGCGAGATGGTTAGCGAGACTGCTCCGACGTACACAAGAAGGCGTGGGGCCGAAGGGAGGACAAAGAGGTGCCTGTATCTGCTTGCTAGGGCTTCGGTGGCCGCGTTTCGGCTCGAGTCACGCGAAGAAGGCGTTGAGGACAATCGAGACCGCTATCAAGGCAATCGACCCGATGAGGACTATCTCCGGCCTGATCTTCACGCCCTGGGTTTCTTCGTTGAAGAAGGTGAGAAGACCTGCGCTAGATGCCGGCATCGGGGCGTTGTCTTTCTTGCTCATCGAAGGGCTCGACTCCTCCGACGCTTCTTAAGCCTAACGCCTCGTCTCAGACGAACCCGGTTTCAGTGAGCCGGGTGACTACCTTGCCCCAAAACCTCCCGCTCATGGTTATGGCGGCAGCCAGCATGATGAGAATGGCCCCGCCCTCGAATGCGATCGCGGGCAAGACGGTGGCGATGGAGACCAGGATGAAGACCGCAACAAATGGGAGTACGGTGGACGTCTGTCTGATGCTGAACTGTGCGGCCATCGTCAGGTCGTCCCCCTTGACCTGGATTGGGGCGACGTAGGCGGCCCAAAGTATCTCCAAGACGAAGGACCCAGGGACGACGGCCACAACTACCGCGAGGGCTCCGAGTGCCTCGCCATGTCCTAGCATGTAGAGAGCCGCGTCCGCCACCGCGAAGGGGACGAGGATGAGCATTAGGGATGCCACTCTTGACATTATCAAGTGCCTGAAGTAGGTGGCGGCCGGAAGGGACGTCAGAGAGAGCCAAATCCGCTCGTTGGTTATGGCAGACTGTGATAGGAAAAACGATAGGAATGCCAAGGCGATGGACACGCCGATGGCGGCCGGGACCGAGTCGGAGCCCCCTGTGAACGGCTGCGGAGACCCGGTGTAGAAGAACACAAAAACAAAGTAGGCAGCCGCCGCCGCGCAAGTGGTGATGATGACCCAGCGGAGTCTTACCCGCCTCGAGACGTACCTTGAACTTCCGGCCATGTTCATCCTGCCTGCGAGGGAGATCGAGGAGAGGTTCATCGAATATATCGCACCTATAGGGCTCGTTCCTGCGTAGCTCGTCGGTGACTTCACGTCGGTGGAAGTCGACCTCACCAGGCTCCGCATCATGTCGAGCTCTATCCTGGACAGCCCCCTGAAGGCGGACGCTGTGGTCACTACCGCAAGTGCGACCAGAGTAGCCGTCCCGCCCAATATGTTTCCGTTGAAGGCCGAACCAGGGGTCAATGGAAAGCCCGTGAAGGCGAAGAGGGTCCAGATGGCGAGGGCCGCCGAGAGCCCCGCCCTCACCCTGGCGGTCATGGCTGGGGCGATCACTCCCAGTGAAGTAGCCGTCAACGCCAGAGCCATCAGGTCGACCAGTATGAGAGCGGAGTGGAATGACTCGTAGAAGTAGCCGAACATGAGCAGTATAGTAACTCCGAATGTGATGAACTGCGAGAAGAAGATGGATGCTGACAGGTCCCTCGTCGAGAGAGGGAGAGTGAAAAGATAGTCCCGGTCTGACTTCAGAACCATCACGCCTCCGGTGGCCAAGGCCATCGCGAGGAAGAGGGCGATTATCGCAGTCCCATAGTAGCTGAGGATGATGCCTCCAGTCTGGGCCGGGATGGCTCGAGAGACCCCGACATAGTACACCAAGAGGACCGCCATCAGTATTAGGAACGGTCTGGAGTAGCGGGTCCGGATGATGAACTTCAGGAGGCTAAGCTGCACCGGTCATCATCCTCGCCACCACCTTCTCTATGGGCTCCTCTGGCGTCCCCTTCTTCCTGAGCTCCTCAATGGTCCCCTCCCACAGGAACATCCCCTTCGATATCATCACGACGCTGTCTGTCAGTCTGTTGGCGATAGACATTATGTGAGTGGAGATGAGGTGTGTCCCCTCCAGCCTGTCGAGGAGGCCAATCACCGTCTCCTGGGTGGGGATGTCGAGGTAGTTGAGAGGCTCATCGAGTAGGAGGACCTTGGGAGAGTGAATCAGAGAAAGGGCGATGGCAAGTTTCTGTGTGTTACCTCTCGAAAGCCTCCCCACGTTCGACCGCTCGTACTGCCTGAGGTCGAGCTCGTCCAAAAGGAAGTCAGTCCGTCCCCTGACGTCTGTGACACCCCTGAGGGCACCGATGTATTCTAGGTTCTCCCTCACCGAAAGCATCCTGTAGGGGAGCGCGTCCTCGGGAAGGTACCCCACCGCCGACTTCGCCGCCCTGCTGTCGGGAGGAGAACCGAGGATTTTGACGGAACCCGAGTCCGGGCGCAGAGAGCCGATGAGCAGTTTGAGCGTGGTCGACTTCCCGGCGCCGTTAGGTCCCAGCAGCGCGAACCTCCCTCCTATTGGGATTTCGAAGCTCAAGTCGTTCAGAGCCGGGATTGAGCCGTAAGCCTTGCTGACGTGGGAGAGCTGGATACAGAGCCCGTTCGACGTGGCCATTGGCGTTTCACCTTCGCGAGCTCGGCGTATAAACAGACGGGCTGAGTTCCTCCAAATGTATAATTAACGTGAGAAATCTTCACGCCCCATGTCGTCGTATGAGTCAGAGTTCAATTCGGTGACCGACGAAATCCGCGCCCACGAACGGTGGTTCTCACAGAGCCTCCCGATGATAGCCAGTGAGAACCTCGCCTCCGAGCCGGTGCGAAAGGTCCTGTCCTCGGATCTGGGCCACAGGTACGCCGAAGGGTGGCCCGGGGAGAGGGTCTACGCTGGATGCAAATACATCGACCAGATTGAGCTTCGGGCAATCGCCCTCGGAAAGAAGCTGTTCAGGGCGGAGCACCTCGACGTCAGGCCGGTGTCCGGAGTCAACGCGAACTTGGCCGTCTACTCGGCACTCACGTCTGCAGGAGACATGATGGTGGCTATGTCTGTACCCAACGGAGGACACATCTCTCATGGGAAGAAGGATTTCGGTGGGACGGCCGGGTTGGTTCACTCCCTCGATGTGTCATATTTCGCGTTCGACAAGGAAGCGATGAACATAGATGTGGACGCGACGAAGAAACGTATCGCCGCTCTTCCATCGCTTAAGCTAGCGATGTTTGGGTGTAGCCTGTTCCTGTTCCCGCACCCAGTCAAAGAACTCGCACAAGCCATCCACGACAAGGGAGGGTCCATCTGCTACGATGCGGCTCACGTAGCCGGGCTCATAGCGGGCGGAGAGTTTCAGGACCCACTCAGGGAAGGGGCCCAGGTGATGACGATGAGCACCCACAAAGTCCTCTTCGGGCCTCAGGGAGGAGCCATAGCGTCGACCGCGGAGTTGGCAGAGCCGCTGAAGAAGGCGGTCTTCCCAGGGACGACGAGTAGCCACCACCTCAATAACGTGGCGGCCAAGGCCATGGTCTTCGCGGAGTTCCTTCAGTTCGGCCAGAAGTACGCCAAAGACGTCGTAGCAAACGCCCAGACATTGGCGGGGAGACTCGCCGAGCTTGGCGAGAAGGTGCTGGGAGAGAAGGGCGGCTACACCATGTCACACCAAGTGGCACTCGACGTGATGCGGTATACTGATGGCGGGGTCATTGAGAAACGTTTAGAGGATCAGAACATCATCTGCAACCGAGAGCCCATCCCCGGCGACCTGCAGGCGGGAAGGCACTACATGAACCCGGGGGGAATCAGGCTGGGTGTCTCCGAACTGACGAGGCTGGGGATGGGGAGGTCCGAGATGAAGGAAGTTGCAGAGTTGGTGCACCTGGGCCTGGGCGGGGCGAAGAAGGAGGAGGTCGTTGAGAGGATAAAGGAGCTCAGGAAGGGGTTCCAGAAGGTCAAGTATTCTTTCAGGGACACACCTGCTTATTCATTCGGCTAGAGCGGGCTTCAAGAAGTCGGTCAACTCGAGCTGATCAGCCTTCCTCGGACCCTGGAAGAGCTGGTCCAACTCCCTCTGGAGCATATCCAGCCGGCTCCTGAGATATGAGTCGACGTCGTAGTCGCGGGCGAGCTTCTGGGCGATGTAGAGGTATTTTTCGACCGATGCCCGGGTGAGCGTCCCTTTGATTTCCCCACCGCAGCTTGGGCACTTGGCCGCGAGAGGCGGGCGTCGCAGGGTCAAGCCGCAGCTCCTGCATTTGAAGGCCTGGGTGGCGTACTTCTTCGCGTTCCCCATGATGTCCCTGATGAGGTGGGTCTTGATGATGGATTCCACCACGTCCCGGGTCGACACCGCTTCCACCAGGGAAGCGACTTCTATCTGCTTCGCGATTTTCTCGTTGAGCGTCCGAAGGGTGGAGTAGGACGCCCTGGGGCGCTTAATCGTTATAGAGCTGGTGGGGTGGGTGAATCTGTAGCCGTAGAACTGCGTGTCGCTCTCAAGGCGCGACCCGATGCTCTCTATCATAGCAGCGACCGAAGCCGCCGGCGGGGATTCTAGGGTCTTCTCGTAGAACTCGAGGGGATAGGATGCAACGATGTCGAAGTTGTGGGCCTGCTCGTCGACTTCGGCAGGGAGAATCACCGGTTGGATGAGCAGTGGTGTATCCATGTACCCACCGATTTGCGCCGGGACGTACTGGAGCGAGAAGTTCAGCAACGCGTCGAGCAGCAGGAGGAGAGAGTCCCCGTCCCCGTCGCAGTCCCGCCTCTTCGCCGAGTGCCAGTAGGGGTTGGCGAGGCAGACCTCCGTGGCGGAGAAACCGACGATCCTTCCTACGACTCCCACAGACGTATGAGGCGCGAGCCCGATGATGAGCTTCCCCAGCAAGTCGTCAGGCTTTGCCACGTGGTAGAATGTGTCGAGACCGTAGAGACTCTGCAGCTCGTCGTCGACGCACTGAGCCATTTTGACAAGGTCGTTCCCGATGTCGGCTGGGACGATGATGTCCTGGGGCTTTAGTTCAAGGACTTGGTCGTCTCGTTGAAGCGGTGCTCCGTCGGTGTCGCGCTCGTATCCGAGGCGGAAGAGGGTCCCCAAATCCCCCTTTACGTCCCTGGGCCTGAAATGCGTAAGGGGCTCGTTAGTCGCGTCAATCCGCAGGGTGCCGTCCTTGTAGACGAACACCCCGTGCCTGCTCCTGATGATTCCCTTTTCCAGGGCCTCGGGGACCTTCGAGACGCTCGTCAGTCCCCTCACACACTTCACCGGTTTGGTAGACGAGTAGGGGATTTTCGCCCTGATGCCTTCTAGTTTCGAGCGGAAATCGAAGTCGAACTTGGAGTAGGGGAGGGTCTTCGTCTTGCAGTTCGGGCACGCTATATCCTGAGTGGCGGCGCTGCACCTTGGGCAGGCCATGTAAGGCTCGGTCTCCTCTCCGCAGACCTGACATCTCGCGTCGAGCCGCCTCTCTCCGCATTTCCGGCAGTACAGGTTGATGACCTCGATTTCTACCCGGCCTACCTTGGCGGCTGAGAAGACATCCCTCATCGACCCCCCCTCGTATCCGACCGGGAAGAGCGCGTGCACCGGAGGCTTCATCCGCCTCATCATGGCCTTCTCTGGTCTCCCCACCCTGATACCAATGGTGGTGGTGCTCTGGCGCCCCAGCTGTATCCCTGAGAGGTGCCTTACGTAATCGGGGTCTTCGACGGGGATCATGAGATCGGGTTCGTCGAGCCTGAGGAGGGTCCGGAGGACGAGTGCAGCATCCCCTCGTACCACGGCTGTGCCCCCTTCCATTGTGTGTTCGATTAAACATGTATTGAGGACCCAGCGTGTGTGGGGGACCTCGGCGTCGATGACGACGGTATGGCCTTCCAACTTTGCGCTCTTCCTCAGTCCGGCTAGGTCGGATGATCCCACCCGGTCTAAGCGAGGGGTGTGGAAGGGATGGAGTGGTATGCCGAGCGACCTGGAGATTGCGATAGCCTCTGCGGCCGTGGGGAACGTTGTCGGGGAAGCCGCGAGCGCTCGCGCTCTTTCCAGCGCCAGGCCTGTGGCTGCGAGGAGATTATCGGCTCCTGGAATCCCGGCTAGCGCCTTCGCTAGGTCTTGAGCCCACCACTCGGGAACGTAGGGCGATGGTTGGAGTGGCTTGTTGTTTTCTAGAAAGTCCCCGTAGCTGATGAGGACGTCACCGAGGTCGATAACCTTGGACAGGGCGTCGTGTATCTCTTCCGCTTGGGCCACGGTGTTCACCCTGACCACGCTTCCGTCTTTTGTCAGGATGGTGGGCCCCTCGATTGAGTCGACGAAAGCTATGGTCGCCGCCTTTCCTGGTAGGTCGACCTTCACTTGGGTCCCGGTGACCACCGGATAGTCGAGCAGGGTCGCCACCGCGGGATGAATCCCAATGGTCGAGAGACCGGTGTTAATCGACCTGCCGTAACGGAGCCTAAATCCCCCCTTGCTTCTCGGCATGGACAGGACGGCCCTTCCTGAGATTACCTCTTCAAAATGGGCGCCCGCCTTCTCCGTCTCGTTCGTGGTCTGCTGTGTCCCCCCCTTAATCTGCGCGAGGAACTCCCAGCCCGTGATGTTGAGGCTCGAGAGCTTCTTTGAAAGCTTGTGGGCGCGGCCGATTACCCCGTCGTTGAGCACTCTGAGGGCTCCGCCGCGCAACCTGTCTGTGGCGACCCGCTTTAGGTTCCGATGGACCACCACCTCGACGGGATCTGTCTCTATTCCGTCGATTTCTACCGGGAGGTTCGATATGGCGCGCCGGATGTCTTCGTCGGTGACCTTATACTGGAAGTTGCCGACGTCGCGCTCGTATATTCTGAGCTCTTCGGCGAAACGGTCAATCTCTTCCTGGCGGGCGCGGTAGTTGCTCAGGCCGAGCTTCTTGGCCGTCGCGTCCGCTATCACCAGTGAGAAGCCGGCTTCGGTCCCGCCCGCTGACCTCATCGGCCCTGCGTAGGAGACTGACGCGTAGTCGCTGTTGTCGTCGTTCTGTTTTATCGTGACTCCTGAGATCCCTTCCAGGGGCGCAACGGTGACCCCGTCGGTCATCACAGCGAGGCCGGCCCTGACGCCATAGCTGAGCGCTTCGTGCCTCTCGAGAGCCCCGAACTTCCCTAGCGCGATTTCCTGTGATATGGTGAGGGCCGCCCTCTCCTTGGATGTGGTATGGAGGAGCTCGCGGAGCCGATCAACCAGACCCTCGAATTGGTCCAGGCGGAGCATTTGATTGACCCGGTCTGCTAGGTCGAAGACGGTTTTGCTTTCCACCACCCCGACTGGATCGTGCCCCATCAGCCTCGCGGTCGAGGCCGTGCTGTGAGCCGCTTCGTATTGCGAGAGGATGTCGCGGTAGTACGAATCGAGGTGGCTAGGGAACGGGGCGAGGGTCCTGACTCGGTCCCAGGCGAGGTCGGCAGAGAAAGACATCCGTCGTGCGGGACACCAAGATGGTCTTAAGGACTGCGCGCCATGGCGTTGTCTACTTGACGGCTGGTGGAGGTTGGTCGTTTCGACGCAAGAAGCGCGCCGACCACCAGTTAGACAGGGCCGTGGCTTTCGTGGTCGAGGACCATGTACGGCCTATAGGGCTGCTTTAGCCTTCTGAAGACTCCTCGATGGGTTCGAACTGTAGCGGAGCCCGGGGCGGATGAGAGTCTCCTATTCTGGGAATCGTGTTTGCGAAGCCGGTCAGTTGGTGAGCGACAGACTCTTGTCCCTCTCGTAGAGGGACAGGAGTCCCTCTGAGGTGCATCGCCTATCGAAGGGCTCCAGTACCGACGAGCACGTCTCAGCCAGGAGCCTGATGTAGCGCCAGGCGTCATATCTCGCCTGGTCGTCGAGCATAACGAGGGGGGTCGCCCTCTTCGAGTCCTTCCCCCTGTAATCCGTTATGACGTATCGTATCCCCTCGCCGGCGTGCAGCGACGCCCCCGCGGCGACCAATTGCTTGAGCGCCGCCTGCTGGACCGTCAGTGTGTTGTACTCCCCCGGTGCTTTCGAGAGGTTCGAGGTGAAGGCGAGGTCTGAGGCTGGCGTTTCGTGCCTCTCGAAGGCCCTGGCGTACCCTAGGAAGATTTCGATGCACTCGGGAATGCTGTCTTTGGCCCCGGCCACGGAACCGGCGTGGGCCAAGACCCCCAGGATGCTCATCTGGCACTCCCTGAACGCCTGTGGTGTGTCGTGGCGGCGGGCCTCGACCCCCCTGACCTTCAGTTCGCCGTTCTTGTGGGCGCCAAAATATCTGTTTAGGGTGGGGAGCCCGGCATCGACCTTCGACGGGAGGAAGGCCACCCATTTGTAGATTCCTTCGAATGAGGTGGCGAAGCCTGTCCCTGTCTCAACCGCCTCCTTGAGATCGAGGAAATCGGCCTCCTCGGCCCCGCCCTTCCGGACCCACAGAGAGTCTATGATGCCGTGTATCACCTCGAAGCCTCTGCCCTCTGCAATCCTGGCCGCGTCCATCAGGATTTTCCTATCCCAAGCGCATACTGCGATATGGGCGTCTATGCGCCCGAACTTTGCGTTGCTGAAGCCAAGATACCCGAATGTGGTCACCCCCAGCCATTTGAGGGCGACCTGTCGGGCATTGTACATTTCGCGGACCCTTTTGTCCGGCTCGGCGTCTCTGAGTTCCTTGTAGCGGAGCCTCTTCTTTACTATGATTTCTATCGCGAGTGGGACAATTCCCTTCTTTCTGCACACGTTCCACCCGAGCTCGGGGACTCGGTTATTGGAATCAGGGCAGCAGGCGCATCTGACCGTCTCGGCCGAGATGTTTTTCCTGTACATTATGTTCGGATAGAGGGCAGAAAAGTCCAGCTCCCCGACGCCTTCGTACACGCCCACCCTCGGCTCGAAGATAAAGCCCCCACGATCGGCGGTCAGCAGTTCGCTCCTGTCCTTGAAGCGCTCCGCCAGTGTGGGCTTCCAGGGGACGAGGAGCCCCATCTTGAACGCGTGGTAGAGCTGCAGGCTGGAGAGGGCCCTCCCGATGCTGGCCCTGCTTGAGGTGTGGAGGGGCATGCGGCATATCCTGCTGAGCTCGAAGAGCCCTTCGAACCCAGCTTCCGAGTAGACGAAGGATGTGTTGGTGTCGATGTGGATCCGGCCCCGGAGTTTTATGGCCGAAGGCTTGTAATGGATTTGGCCGTAGCTGAAGTAGGAGGTGCCTGCCTTGAAAGGAAGCTTCATGACCGTGTCATCCCTGCCCAGTGTGAAGTCGGCGGCGACGCCGACGGTTTTGGCCTTCCTAATCAGATATGGGAACAGGAATGTGTCTCCGTCGTTGGTCAGGATAAAATCCGGGTCGGCTTCGCGCACAGCCCTCGCCAGTGCGAGAAGACTGTCGGCCTCATTCCTGTCATCTATTATGGTAGTGCCTTCGTCGTTCGTCAGTACCATTGATTCGATTCTGTCTGTGAGTCTTGGTAGCTTCCCCTTCTTGGCCACTTCCACCTTGAGTTCGACCTTCCTCAGGGGAGGAATGGGATAGTCGTAGGCCCAGATGTCGTCTTCGGGCGTCCATTCCAGTGTGCCGCCCCTTTGCTCCACCTCACAGAGGGCGAGGGGGAAGAGACCCTTCTCGTAGAGATAGCTCTGGGCGGGGGGGACGTCTGCGTTGTAGAGCCTGAACGTCCCGAATGGTCCGAGCCGCTCTATCCGGCCGGCGACATGCTGGGCCCTCTTGGCGTCCCTGAGCTTCGCCTCCAAGACCTCGGTTGTCGTGTTGTCGGTCACCCGCTCGCGCCTCTGGACGAGCCTAGTCCATGCTAGTTCATCGCGGAGGGTGTGGGCCGGGACTGTGAAGTCGGACCTGTTATCTGTCCCTATGAAAATTGACGGGGCCCAGCTGTCGACCAGTCTGACTGCTTCGCCGTCTTCCCGCTTCAGCCAGACGACCATCTCCCCAGGGCCGTCGGGGTAGAGGTCAAGTATCCAGCCGCGCGTCTTTCGTCACCTTCAGTCTCTCTACCTCGGCCGCCAGCCAGACTATTGTCTTGTGCTGCATGAGCAGGAGGCTCATGAATAGGGCCTCGGCAGGGAAAGGAGAATCTCTGGCCTGGATGGCTGGGAAATACTCGTAGCTGAGACCGAGCATCTCCTTGAAGAGTGTTCTGTCGTCTGCCCGGAGCGCGTCGGCGAAGCGCTGCCAGCTGTCCATCTCGTCGGTAATTTCGTCGTCGGAGAGGGTCAAGGGACAGCCTCCCTTCTGACCTCCGCTGCGGTTCGGCTGAGGGTCCTGTAGTGATGGAATATGATTGCCATGACCATACCTTCGAACCTCGATGTCCTGACCGCTGCTGACGAGGCCGACGTGTATAGCCTCGCAGAGCTGAGCATCTCGTCGAAGGCCGTCTTGTCCTCCTTCGGGAGCGCCTTTTTGAACGACCTCCATTCAGCCGCCTCCTGGGCTTCTGCTATCCGAAACGAGGGGACGGTGCGGCCCATCAGTGGAAGGCCCCCTTCCTCGTAGCCTTCAGTAACTGGCTCAATTTGAAGGTGGAAGACTCGGGAAGTTTGTTCCTGTGCTCGAGCCTCTCTGCCCTGATGTTGTCCCCATCGGCGGACATGGCGATTGTGGCGTCAGCCCATGACATGACGGTGACGTCATGTGTGTTTGGCCTAGCCAAGGTCGCGAATACCAGGGCGTGATTCTTCGTCTCCTCCAGCCCCGCCTGGACGGCGTCTAGAACCCGCCTCGCTTCCCTTTCTTCCATCCCGGGCTCGTTGAAAGTGCCAAGGATGTCAGATACGACCACGAGCTTCGCTCCATAGTCTTCGACCACGTGTGCCAGGTGCTCTGAGACGAGCGAAGCGAGTTGATAGAAGGTGAAGACGCGGCAGGAGGCCACCCTCCTCATGGCAGAGGTGGGCCTGAGGCCCTGCTGCCTCGCGAAGGATGAAAAGAGATACGGGTCGGACTGATTGCCTCCGTCTATGAAAACGGCGGCAGAGTCGAGCCCTCCTGACTCAACTGGGAGTTGGGCCCTGAACGCGACAAGTTCTGCCACGGCTGACGATGGGGCCCCGCTGAGCACGACCAGCCTCTTCTCTGACAGGGGCCTCAGGAGCGAATCGAACCCAGGGAGGCCGAGAGAGAAGTGGGGAATTGAGGATGCACGCCTGAAGAATGGCTCGGCCTGCCGCACTCCCGCGGCCTCCACGACCGCGCCAGACCACTCCTCAGGGATGGGGACGAGTGTGCGTTCAGCGTTCTCTTCGAGAGGCCTGCCGCACTCCCTGCAGAGCCCGACGGGGAGCGTGTCCGGCCCCGAGCTCCGCCTTATCTCGAAGACGTGGCATCTAGAACAGTGGTAGACGAAGCGCTCTCTGTTTCCGGTCTCCTGCTCATAGAGATATCGCAGCCCGGTCATTGCGTGCACATCAAACGTCACGTGGAATTTAACGTGGAACTGGTGCGGCGTCCACTTTGGACAGAGGGAGGCCGGCGAAAGTGACCGGGACTGATTCAATGTTATAAAGCGAAGTTGGGGCTCGCCGTGCCCATGCGGGGGTCGCCCAGCCTGGTCAACGGCGTGAGGCTCAGGACCTCATCCCTTAGGGGTTCGAGGGTTCGAATCCCTCCCCCCGCACTAAATTCAGAAGTACGACCTTTTCATATTGCTTCGAGAACGGTTGGGGACCCGCTATGCTGCCATCTGGGATGGAATGTTGGGCTTATCAGAATGCCCTATCTTGCTACCTGACTGATACCACTCTAGAAGGCCGACGCTTGGGCTCTGCTGAGAGAGCTATGTTGGATGTTGCCTCTCGCCTTCCGTTAAAAGAGGGGCATGCAAGGGGAAAAGCAGATGGGAAAGCGCGGGAACGCGGGGACTTTTGCGGCGACGCTGGTCCGGGACAGCCTCGGGCTGCCTTCGGGCTCGCTGGAAGGATCGGATGTGCCTCGGAGACTCGTCTCCGAAGTCGAATCAATCATGCTAGGAGGAGAGCCCAGAGACATGGAACGGCTCTTGCTGGAGGAGAAGATTGCGGCCCTCTTGCCGAGAATCGAACGCGACTCCCTTGAGTCGAATGGGTACTTCGTCAGGAAGGAGCGGTGGCCGTCAGGAGCGGAGTTCGCCGTCGCCCTTACCCATGACGTCGACAACATCAGCAGGCCCTGGGAGCACATACTGAAGGTACAGGATAGGTTCGACCTACGCGACGTGAATCTGGCACGACGGGGTCGCCTCTCTCTCTACAACAACCTGCACTACATTGCAGAGAAGGAGAGGGAGGCCGGGTTCAGGTCGAGCTTCTACCTGATGTCCGCCAACTATCCTCTCGGTGAACTGAAGGGGGAAATGGAACGCCTGTTGGCCGGAGGATGGGACGTCGGCCTCCATGGCGACTTTGGGACGCATGATTCCCTAGCGCAGATGAAGCGAGCAGTAGCCAGCTTCCGGAGCGAGCTCGGGTTCAGGCCAGTCGGGGTAAGAGAGCATTATCTGAAGTTCGACTACGCGAGGTCGTGGCATGTGATGGATGCGGCGGGGTTCGATTACGACACCACGGTGGGCAATACCGACAGGCTTGGGTTCAGGCTCGGGCTGGCGACTCCGTTCCACCCTCCCGATGCTGGGTGGCGGCCGTTGAGACTTTTGGAGCTCCCCCTTTCGCTAATGGACACGACACTTTGGGGGTATCTTCGCAGGTCTGAGGAGGGAGGGATGCGGGACGTGCTCCGCTCCCTGGGGATGGTCAGCCGCGTCGGCGGTCTGTTCACCCTTCTTTGGCACCAAGAGGCGGTGCGGATGAAGGGAGGGAGGATGTATTGGAAAGTGCTCGAGATTCTGAGTGGGATGCGTAAGAGGTGTTTTGTGGGGTCGGGGGCAGATATCGCGCGGTGGTGGAAGGAGCGAGAAGTAGCGCTAAGGACCACCGGCAGCCTGATTACTCTTGGTTCTCGGCCCCCCAGAGGGTTGACGTTGAGCCTCGGAGTGAAGAGGGGGCAGGGGATTAAGGTCGTCCATGGTTCTTTCATGAAAGTGAAGGGGCAGCCGGGAGAGCCCTTCGACAGGTACCGGGTGTTGCCCGCGGATGAGGGGTTCGGGCTCGAGGTGGCAAAGTGATCAAGCGCGTTCTGGTGACCGGGGCCGGAGGGCTTGCAGGAGTGAACTTCGCCCGGGCCCTCCGTATCTCGTCGATGCGTTACTACCTCGTGGGGACAGACTTCAACAGGTACCATGTGCTCTACCCTGACGTCGACGCCAGGTATCTCACGCCCCGGCACAGTGACAGGTTGTTCGTTTCCCGCCTAGCTGAGATAGCGAAGAAAGAACGAGTCGATTTCGTGCACCCCCAGCCGTCGAGCGAGGCATATGTCGTATCGTCGAAGCGGAGGTTCATCCCGTGTCGGACTCTCCTTCCTCCGGCTAGCGTGATGAGAGTCGGCCAAGACAAGTTGCTCTCTCAGGAGAAGTTGGAGGCGGCGGGTATCCCCGTAGCCAAGACGGCTGAAGTCTCAGGGCGCCATGATGTAAAGCGGGCCTTCTCGAAGATGCCCTCGCCCCTCTGGGTGAGAGCCAGACATGGAGCAGGGGGGAGGTTGAGCCTGCTCTGCAGGAGTGCCGCCGAAGCTCAGCTTTGGATCGACCTCTGGGTCGCCCGCGGAAACAGGTATGACGAGTTCGTCGTGCAAGAGTACCTCCCTGGCAGGAACATCGCCTGGGACAGCGTCTGGTATGAAGGCAATCTTGTCACTTCCTACTCCCGTGAACGCCTCGAGTATCCCTTCAAACATGTATCCCCTTCGGGAATCACTGGGACCCCCTCGGTGTCCAGGACTGTCCACGACAGGGCGGTGAACGAAGTGGGGGAGCTAGCGGTCAGAGTGATAGACCCTTCCCCTAGTGGGGCATACTCGGTCGACATCAAGGAGTCGGCGAGTGGGCGGCCCTGTGTGACAGAAGTCGATCCCGGTAAGTTCCATTCTACTATGCCGCTGTGGGGCTACATCGCGGTCAAGCACCTGCACCTCCCGGAGTACGCGAACCTTGCAGATGTCTATGTGAGGCTCGGCCTCGGAGAGGAGCTCGGAGACGTCCCTCCCAAGACCGACCTTATTCCTGACGGCTACTACCTCCTCAGGGACATGGATGTGGGGGCGTACTTGTGGAGAGAGGAAGACGGGATGAAGAAAGAGAAAATCCTCTGAGGAGGCAGCATCCCTCGACGGGGGTTCTTCTGCGTCGTGCTAGTCTTTCGCCGCTCGGAGAGGGGCGGGATGCGTTGCCCACTCCAGCGGTTTCGTTTAGCAATGGAGGGGGAAACCCCGTTAGTGATAAGAGACAAAGACCGGGTTCTTACCGAATCATGCGGCCCTGGAGGCGGCTGGTGGCGATTGTGGGGTCTGGGTGGACGGGTGAGGCTTGGGGGCGGGTTTCCCTGTTATGGCCGAATAGGCTGCCCAGCCTTGGTCCGTCAAGTGGTACCTTGCCGGGTTCCCGAAGAGATCAACCTTGTATTCCACGAAGCCGAGTGATGTGAGCTGCCTAACCACCCAGAGTGTGGTCCATTCAGAACTTTCGTTGATGGCGTCGTCTAGCTCTGGGTTGCTCATCCCGTTTTTGCTCTTGGTCATGGCGCCCAAGGCGTTCATAAGGTGGGGTGAAGACGCCACCCTCCCCAGCACCTTCCGCTGACCATCGGGGTCGGCGGGCCAAACCCATAGGCCCTTCGGCATGGAGGTAGCCGATTGGGCGTCGGTTCATAAATCCTGCGCGGTGCGATTTAATTGCGTTCACGAGCTTATCAACTGTTTTTAGTTTTGTCAAAGAAGTAAACCGTTGAATGTTGTGATGGTGGAAACCATGGAAGTGGTAACTGAATACGCTGACCAGAGGACAGAGCTCGAGGAGAAGATCAGGTCTCTCGAGGCCGAAAAGGCCTCGCTCCTTGCCGACGTCGCCTCCCTGAAGGAGAAGATAGCCGCCTTCGAGTTGGAGAAGTCTGCCAACGCCCTAGAAAGCGAGGTGCAGGCGCTCCGGACGGAGAAGGCGGTCCTGGAAGAGAAGGCGGCGTCATATGAGGCGGAGGCTGGATACACTCTCCCGCCCATCGGGACCGAAGGAATCTAGGCTATCTCAGCCTGGATGCCTTCTGCTCGAGTTCGCCCTTTTCTTTTCTGAGGTAACGGACGAACTCTTCGAGGTCGGCGAGTTTTTCCTGCATGTGCCTCACGTCGTTTTCCTTAGCAGTCCGGTCCATTGAAGCTTCTAACTCTCTCTGCTGCTGTTCCATGTCGGCGACCTTCGAGGTGAGTGATTCGTTCCCCTTTTTGACAGCGGTTAGCTCGTCCTGTATCGACCGTAGTTGCTCCTCGGCTACAATTAGGTACCTCTGCTTGCTGATGACGGTAGGGAACTTGGTCCCGCATTTGGAACAGGTATACATGCCCACTCGTCGCTCGGTCATGCCGCGCTCTCCCTTCACCGGCTCTACGATGACGTTGAAGGTGCGCGTCGGGATGGATTCCTTGTTCCCGCATTTCGGGCAGCTGGGCAATCGGCCGTCTAGTGGCTGAGAATGTGTTAAAGCTTTGCCTGGCGACTGGCCCTATGACTCTCTGATTGATTCGAGTTCGGAGACTGCGGACCAGAGGGTCACCCTGGCGAAAGAAGGCATGTTTGGGTCCTGCGCTACCTCGTCGAGGAGGCTGATGGCGTTCGCTGCCCTTACCGCTACGCTCTGTTTGGCGTCCTGCAGCATCAATATGGAGTCCTTGACAATCTTCCTGATGTTGCGCGGGGTGATGCTGGAGTCTGAAATCTGCTGAAGGCTCACCACTGCCTTCGAGAGTTTTGCCTCGTTCTCTTGCTGCTTTTTCATCTTGGCGCTCAACACGGTTACCTCTTAGGTCGGGTCGGGGCACGGTTCGGTGGGATTAAGTGCTTTTCGAACTGCCGCCTTTAATACGCACTAGTGGGGCGTCGCTGTATTGAGCGGGGCATCCAGAGACAAGATGAAAGTGGCCGCGAATCTCGTAAGCCGAGGCGCCACGATGCTCGCAGAGCCGTGCCCCCAGGACGGGGGAATACAGGTCCGCTACCGCGGTAAGGTGTACTGCGCGGTCCATGATGATCTTTCTCTGATATCCAAAGCGGCTGCTGTGTCCTATGACACGGTGGTGGCCCAGATGAGAGAGGTACTCCTAGGAAGGCTGAACGAAGTCACATCGGCATTGGGAGTCGAGGAGGACCCGTCGAAACAGGAACGGTTGGTGTCTCTCGCGGCAAAGCTGTTCGAACTACTGCAGAAGCTCCCGAAGTAGTTAAATCAGAACCTGCTTCGTTTATGGAGGCCGTGGCGCTCAGGCTGGGCCAGAAGGCACCGGAGTTTTCCCTCCCGGACGCAGACAGGAACAATAGGTCCCTGGGTGAGTTCAAGAAGGAAGGCGTTGTGATTGTTGCCTTCTTCCCCTTCGCCTTCTCAGGCGTATGCGATAGGGAGATGTGCACATTCAGAGATGGATTAGGCCGACTGCAGGCGGCCGGCGCGCGGTTGGTAGGCGTGAGCGTGGACAGCTCCTACTCCCTGAAGGCATTCGCCCAGACCTACAACCTGCAGTTTCCCCTACTAAGCGATTTCAATAGGAGGGTCGTCAGGCTCTATGGAGTCCTACAGGACCCCTGGGTGGGCCTCGGCTACAAGGGGGTGTCCAAGCGCGCTGTGTTCATCATAGACAAGAGGGGGATGCTGAAATACAGATGGGTGACGGACACCCCCTCGGATGAACCTCCGTACGCTGAAGTGATGAAAGTGGCTCAGAAACTGGCCGCGTGAGAGCCGGGTTTTTATACGGGAAGGCGTCTTCTTCGATTGTCTTGAGCCAGGGCACGGAGATCAAGCCGATTGTGCAGCTAACCGCGAAAGCCAGTGAAGAGTTGAAGCTCTATCTCCAGAGGCAAGGGAGGCCGGGCGCGGCGCTGAGGATATTCGTGACCGCGGGCGGGTGCTCGGGGCTCTCCTATGGGATGGTTGTGGACGAGAAGCTCTCCGACGACGATTATGTAATTGATGTAGGCGGCGCCAAGGTCGCAGTAGATAGGTCCAGCGCTCCTTTTATCGCCGGGTCGACCGTAGACTACAGGTCGGAGAAGCTGATGGGAGGAGGCTTCGTGGTCGACAACCCCAACGCTGTCTCGACCTGTGGATGCGGCGAGTCGTTCAAGACCGTGTAGGTCTCTTTCCGCGACCCTCTGTGGTTCGGCAGATTTGCGGCGATGGCTGCTAGACCTAGTAATCTCGTGATTGCCCACCCATGAACTGTGGTTCAATCGGGTAAGCAGGACGTCCCTAGCTTGTTGCGAGCACCCCAGGTAGCTGGGAGCCGTAAGATTGTTGGCCCAGAGTCGGGGCTTTAACGCCGATGATGGCTAGACCGTCCATCCCGACTTGCAGCCGACCAGGTAACTTGACCTGTGTGCCATTTAGCTTAGGCGCCGGGTGTAGGATTCGAACCCACGCGACCCGAAGGTCACGGGCTGACTGGTCTTTGATCTCGAGTTGCGGACCCGCTTAGGCCTGGCGGGTTGCCCGCGCATTAACCACTCTGCCAACCCGGCGCGGAGGAAGCCTGACATCAACCACTATTATTTCTTTGAGAGGGGAGTTTCGCCACCAGCGCTCTCCTCAGGAACCAGATTGTGGTCTCCCATGCCTCCTCTGCGGCGACCCGGTTGTAGCGATCTTTCAAGTTCTCGTTGAAGAAGTCGTGGTGGGTGTTCGGGATTGTCTTGACCAGCAGGTCGATTCCGTGCGTCAGGGCGGCGTCCATGAAGGCGGGCATAAGTGGATTCATGAGCTCGTCGTGGCTGGCACAGATCACCAGTGTTGGGATTGCTGCCCCTCGGAAGGCAGATAGATTCGGCGGCTCTGCGCAGTACGCAACCGCGGCATCTGGGTGTCCCGGCTTAGTCGCTGCCATTAGTGAGAGCCCCCCGCCGAGGGAGAACCCGAGGGTGGCTACCCTCTCGTGTTTCGCCTTTGCGTCCCTGATTGCGTCGATGACGATTTCCAGCATCCCATCCCTGAATCCCTGATCGTACAAGAGCGACAAGACATCCTGGACTTCGGGGCCGACGCCCTTCCTCGCGATTTCGCGAGCCACTTTCCTCTTGTCGCGTCGCTCCTCCAGCGACAAACCCCACACGACGTCCATGGCTCTCTGGATGTTAGGGGGTGTAAGAAGAGACTCATACCCTTTGTAGAGAGACGGGGCGATGGCTGTAAATCCAGATTTACGGAGGCGTTTACAGACATTCCTGATGTGCGCGTCGGCCCCCCAGACCTCGTGCAGGACGATGACACAAGGTCGACTCCCAAGATAGGAACCTTGTGGACCCAACAAGCGACCGCTGGGGAGGCTCTTGTTTAAATCGAATGCCGGCTCGGGAGTGTTTCCGTGATGAAGGTTTCTCTCGTTTGGGCAAGCCCTTCTCCGGAAAGGACTATTGCGATTGCCATGAGGAGATGTTACAGCACGAAACCCATAGAAGACATCGAGGCGGAGCTCGAGCTGAGAGGGGCAGAATACTGGAAGTACCTCCTTACGAAGGCCCTCCAGGATAAATCCTTGGATGTCCTTGAGCATTTTACTATGACCCTGCTTGTCGAGGAAACCGGGGACGCCGAGGTCGGGGGGCTCCTCCAAGGTTTCCCGTACTTACGCGCGACCCACCTCAAAGACTCCGACTGGCTCGTGTCGTTGAACTCCAGGACGCTGGTCGAGTTGTGGCGGAACCCGATTGGGAAGCAGTTCGCTGGCCTAGTCGTGTCAGAACTTGACACCAGGTCCGTCTGTCCGGTCTTCAATGAAGTCGCTTTTGGAGGGCACACCCGTGCGGGTTAAGCTCCTATACAGTACCGATCTGGCCGCCCTCAAGAGGGCCGTGTCTCAGAAGGGCGTGGCCTTCGACTCTGGGGTTATGTTGGACCACGTCGTGTACATGTTCGAGATAGAGGATTGCAGCAGAGTGACGACCCATCAATTGGTCCGTCACAGGGCAGCTTCATACGATCAGGAGTCGCAGCGGTTCTCGGCCGCCACCAGAGAGGGGGTGATTACTCCACCGACCATCCAGTCCAACGAGGTTGCGTACAAGGCCTATGACGAGGCCCTCAGGGGTGTCTACTCCGCCTATGAGAAGATGGTAGCAGCAGGGGTCCCTAAGGAAGACGCCAGGTACATCCTCCCCAGTGCCATCAAGACGAAGCTAATCGTTACACTAAGTGCACGGAGTTTGATGCACATGGTTTGGCAGCGGACCGCCCTCCAGGCCCAGTGGGAGATTAGGGAACTCGCCACGGTTCTGCACCGCCTTGCCAAGGAAGCCACCCCTGAACTCTGGACAAAGATCATAGAGAGATAGCGATGGTCAAGACGTTCGGCACTGCGGGAGTCAGGGGAGTGTTCAACTCCACTCAGACCCCGGAACAAGTATACAGGCTTGCTGAAACAATTGCCTTTGCGTCTGGAAGAGGGAGATATGGTGTGGGGTGGGATGGGCGGAAGACGTCCGCCCTCCTCGCGAGGACCGTCCTGGCTGCCGTCAGTGCCGCCGGGAGTGACGCTGATGTGTTCGGCCTCGTACCCACTCCAGTCCTCGCATATGGGACCAGGTCGCGATCGTGTGTGGCGGGCTTCGCCGTCACAGCTTCCCATAACCCCCCTGAATTCTCCGGTGTGAAGGTCTTCAACCGTTATGGTATGGAACTCCCGAAGTCTGACGAGGAGAGGATAGAGCGGGCCATGGCCGTGGAGGTGATGAAGGCAGGGGGGACGTTCGGTGAGTTGGTCCCTGACGAGGAAGTGATTGACGATTATGTCGATGCGATGACGTCTCGTTATCCGCGGGCCGCCCAGCCCCTGCGCGTCGCCGTGGACTGCGCCAGTGGCCCGGGAGGGCTTGTCACCCCTCTCGTAATGAAGGCGTTGGGGCACGAGGTGGTGCCGGTGAACGCCCAAGTCTCCTGGCGCTTCCCTGCGAGGCCCCCGGAGCCCACTGCGACCAACCTTGTGGATTTCGCTGCGATGGTCCCGACCCTAGGGGTCGACTTCGGGTTCGCCCATGACGGAGACGCCGACAGACTCGTCATGGTTGATGCCATGGGTAACGTGGTTCCTGATTCGATTCTCAACGTGCTAGCGCTACGCGGACTCGGGTTGGCCAACGGCACGGCGGTCATATCTGAGAACACTTCGAACGCCGTCGCCGACGAAGCCGAGAAGCTCGGTTTGCGGGTGCTCAGGAGCTGTGTGGGGAAGACCTTCGCCGTATTAGCAGCTGAAGGCGGGGTCTTCGCAGCCGAACCGAGCAAGATCGTGGACCCGAAATGGGGACTTTGGGAAGATGGGATTAATGCGTCGGCCCTAATCGCGACCCTGCTCTCCTCTAACCGGGGGCTCCTTGGGAGCGTGACCCAGGAAGTCAAGTGGAAGTATCGGCAGATGAACCTCCGAGTCCCGGTGAGAATGGATTTCCTGGCCGCCGAGGCGAAGGAGTCGTTCAGGCGGCTCGGCATAGCCGAAGAGAGGACTCTGGATGGATTGAAGCTTGTGCTCGAAGATGGTTCCTGGGTGATGTTCAGACCGTCAGGGACCGAGCCGATAACCCGGCTCTATTGCGAGTCGCGCGACGTGCAGGTGCTAGATGCGCTGGTCCAGCTTGGGACACAGTGCGTGGAGTCGTCGAGAGACACCCGTATCGCTGCATAGGCCTACGGCCTCCTTGCGTGATGAGGGACTCGATAAATACGCCTGAGGTGTGCGCCGTTTTGTGTCGGAGCCCAAGGCTATAGCGAAAGTGCTGGCGTCAGGGTACATGCTTGACGCCAGGGCCTTCGATATGATTAGTTCGCTCCCGGCGGGGACCGACGCCGATGGTCTGGTGGAGAAGCTCCTTGAGCAGAAGGCGGCGATGCCAACAGAAGCGAGAGTCATCACTGAGGACGACGTTGCGAGATTAATCCCCCGCGAGGCACCGCCAGTCCGCGAGGCACCCGAAGAACGCGCTCCGGCAGAGCTCGAGGTCCTTTCCGACCCGACGCAGGCCATAGCACCCGCTGAGGGAGCTGAGGGTTTCGGCAAGCTCTTCCATGACAGATATCGTCGGCTCTTTTCCATAGTACAAGAGCGACTCGACACCCGGGAGAGCGCGACCGTGGCGACCACCAAGAACCTGGCACCAGGAAAGAAGGTCATGGTAGCCGGATTACTGGCAGACCGTTCGAGCAGGAGAGGAAGCGTTGAGATCAGGGTCGACGACCCGACGGGCACCCTGAAAGCGGCCTGCCAAGACGCGCTGGTGGAGAAGGCGGCTTTGGAGGCTCCCTTGGACAGCATGGTGGTGGTTGAAGTTGCGCGCGCGAAGTCTGGGTCATTGTTCGTCGATTCCCTTGTTCTTCCCGACGTCCCTGGGCACCGGGTCGTCTCCGCCTCTCACCGCGTCTATGCGGTCCTTCTCTCAGACCTGCACATAGGGAGCAGGATGTTCCTGGCTGACGACTTCCACCGTTTCATTCAGTGGCTCAATGGGAACCTAGGAGACAGGGATATAGTCGGCCGCATCAAGTATCTGGTAGTAGCCGGGGACTTGATCGATGGGGTCGGGGTCTACCCAGGCCAGGAGTTCCAGCTCGCGGAAAGGGATCCGAAGAAGCAGTACGAAATGGCTGGTGAGCTCCTCGCTCGGGTGCCCAACCACATCCAGATTGTCCTCTCCCCCGGCAACCATGACACTGTGAGGCAGGCCCTTCCGCAGCCTGCGGTCCCCATAGACATGGCCGAGTCGCTCTATGCGATGGACAACGTCAGATGGGTCGGAGATCCCGCCTATGTCAAACTACATGGGGTGAGCTTTCTGCTCTACCATGGAAAGAGCCTAGATGACGTCATAGCTACGACGCCGAACCTGGCCTACGACAGGCCGACAGACGCCATGAAGCTCCTCCTCAGGGCGAGGCACCTCGCGCCCACCTATGGGAAGAGAACCGCCCTCTCGCCCGAGGTTCGGGACTACATGGTAGTGGACCGGGTCCCTGATGTCTTTCATGCAGGACATGTGCACACCTATGGGGAGCTCACCTACAGGGGGACGTTGTTAGTTAATTCAGGGACGTGGCAGGCACAGACCAATTTCCAGATGAATATGGGGCTCGAGCCCACGCCCAGCGTCGTCCCTGTGGTGGACCTTTCCCGGCTCGAAGTGGTGCGACGCAACTTCGGCGCAGCAGGGTTTGCTTCCTAGCTGGTGGCGCCGAATGTCGGGTCTTCCGACAGCGTCTTCTCGAGCGTTTCTTCGTCTATCAGGAGCTGAATTTTCTTCGTCCTACCCCGCCTCCCCTTGCTGACCACCGAGGCCTCAACGAGCCCCAGGAGATCGAGGTCCCCGAGTATCCCACTAAGCCTTCGTTGTGTCAGGACCTCCAGCCCGAGCTTCTTGCAGAGGTTACTGTAGGCAAGATAGAGTTCTCCGGTGTTCGTCCCTCCTTTGAATCTAGAGACCGCGAGGAGTATTGCTTTGTTCTGGACCGGGAGGGACCTGATCGCTTCGTCTATCCTGTCGACTTCCATCTTATCGGAGGCCTTTTTGATGCAGGTATCGTCAATCTCTTTGAGACCCTCGCGTTCCGCTACCTCCCCCGCTATCCTCAGGAGGTCGATGGCCCGCCTCGCGTCGCCATGCTCCGATCCTGCCATGGCAGCACACAGATTGATGGCTGCGGGAGAGGCGACTCCTGGCCTGAATGCCACGCCCGCCCTCTCTGTAAGTATCTCCCTGAGCTCTTCGACGGCATATGGTGGGAAGACGAGCTCTTCTTCGCTGAGGCTGCTCAGGACCCGGGGGTCGAGCCCTTCTTTGAACTTCAGGTCGTTCGAAATCCCTACCATTGCGAGAAACCCGGGTGACAGTTTGTTTCCAGAGCGGGTGAAGGCATAGAGTATGTCATCGCCAAAGAGCTTCACAAGATAATCTATCTCGTCGAGGACCAGGACCACTTTCTTCTTGTTGGTCCTTATGTTCTCCGAAATCCTGTCTATGACCTCCCCTATCGCAAGGCCTGTGAGTGGTATCTGTTTGTCCTTACTCAGATTGAGTGCGCGTGCGAAATCTGCAAGTGTTCTGTACTCGCCGTCTGCCAGACGGGTGTTGACATAAGCGAGGACCAGGTTTGGGTTGTTGGCTTCGGCCTTGAGCTTCGCAAGGACATAGTTGGTGACTGCTGTCTTTCCAGTCCCGGTCTTTCCGTAGAGTAGGAGGTTCGAGGGCTTCGAGCCTCTGAGGATTGGCGCGAGGATTTGGGCGACGGCCCTAGTCTGGGGGTCGCGGAACGGGAGATGGACGGGGACATAATCGGGACTGAGGGCGTCCCTGTTGACGAAAAGTGGCTTACCTTCCTTCGCCCTGCGAAAAATCTCGTCGATGGCCTCGGACAATTGTGAACAGTGGAAACACTGGTCTAGATAGGTGTTTTTGGTTTGCCACCGTACGCCCCCATCGTGGTTAGGGGTTGCGCGCCCAATAACTAGCTAGAAGCATGATATATATCACCATAGTTAATGGAAAAGAGAAATTAGTCCTGCCCCGTCGGTTGGGTGAACACGGCTGTCGACGCCAAGATCGGACTTGGTTTGTTCTTCGTCTCGGCGGCCCTTTCTGTATTCGCGACCCCGGCCGCGGTGTGTGGCATCTACGTGGGCGCCTCGGGCCCTATTGGCGGCGGCCCCTCTTAACCGGGAGCGCCCTCGCCCTATTTTTGGAACGGAATGGCGGAAGCTTTCTGAAGCGCCCGCTCTATTTGTCTCGCGTTGAATTTCCATTCGCCGTTCTGGCGCATGTTGTAGGGTATAGTGAACCAAAACGCTTCTGTGGGTTTGACGAAGCTCAACTCCGGCTTTGATGGTAGGTTTGGGGCGGCCAGGTCGATGTAGCTTGACATATTGACCATGTCAGCCACTGGCACGTAAAGCATTGTGACGTAGTCTCCGTTTCGGAGCAGGTCTTCCACCCAGAGAAAGGGTATCTTGCTTACCGCCGCCTGTACCTCTTTGAACTCCTGCCTGCCGAGCCCTCTGAAGGCCAATCGGGTGATGACTGTGGAGTGGACTGGTCTTTTGACTAGGTCTTGGGCCCACCGGATACGATAGGACGGAACCAGGTTCCATTTCTGTATGTGCGTGCGATAGTGATATTCAAGGGTCTTCTGGTGCAGCTTGAGTTTCCTGGCAATATCCGTGAGGTGCTGGAGCGAGTCTTTTTGGAGCTCCTTTATCACGAGAAGGTCGTAGAGGTCGAAGTCGGCAATCCTGGGTTTGGGCTCGGCAGGAAACAGGGATGGTGGCTGGTCAGCTACCTTGTCCCATTCGACTTCCCACCTCCCTGATCTGAAGTTGAAGAACCGGGGGTCCATGGCCTTGTGCTTGCTGGCCGCGACTTGCTCCAAGTCGAACCCTCTGAGGATGCCTTTGGCCACGAGGTCGGAGAGGAAGCCCCTGTATTGCTCCGTCGTTCCTTCAGGAAGGGCGAAGAGTGTGACGTAGTTCCCTTGCGGTACGAGTTTGCCAAAGTATGTGAGATACCCTACCTCGTTCATCGCCTTGAGTATCTGGGGGGCCACACCATAGTACGGCTTCGTGAAGTCGAGGGAGCCCCAGTGAAGAGAAAGTCCGAGTTTGTCGAAGTCGACTTCTGCGTGGAATTTGAACCCTAGGCGCCCGAAGCGCTTCTTGATTTTGTACCTTATGGTCTCTTGGTGCGCGCCCGTCATGCGGGAGATTTGGGCTACGTTCCTGGGTCCTGCCTGGCCGATGGCGGCGATGATCTTTGCTTCGAGATTGGGTGATTCATCTCTGAGTTTCTGAATTGACTTCGCACGAGACAACGGTGTTTTAGTTAGTCTACGATTGAGTAATTAAATGTGCTATGCTTTGTGCTTGGTAAAACCCGGGGGGCACCCCCAGCCATGCCCCTCGTGGTTCGAGGGACTCATCCGTCTCGGGGCCGGCGCTTATCTTGGTCCTCGTGTCCCCTGGGCGCGCTTTCCCTTCCTGAAGACGCCGTCTGGATCTGTGGTGCCGTTATGAAGTGGCCGCGTCTACCTTTCGGCGATTTGGGCGGGCTTCAGGTACACCCGTCGGTACACCCAGGAGTTCCCGAATTTCTCCCGTCTGATCTGTTGTCTGTCCGCTAGGCGAGACAGATAGGTAGAGATGGTGCTCAGTTTCACGGGCTGGCCGTATTTCTCTTCGATCTCCCTAGCCACGTCGGATGACGAAAAGTCTCCTGTCGCGAACGTGGTTTCCAGGAGCGTCTGCACTCTGCCGAAGAACGTCAGTTGGTCGGGGGCCTGAACCCGTGGTTCGGCAGCAAGGTCCATCATTTCGAGAGCGTCCATTGTCCGCATCAGGTCGCTCCTTGTTACTGGTCCTTCGATGGTGTGAAAGGTCTTGCGTCTGTGGTCGTCCTCTAGTTCGAACTTTACCCGTCTAATCAAACCCAGTATGCTTGCCACTTGGGGTGCCCCATTTAGCGCTGGCTGGTGTGAACTTGTGAACTGCGTAGTCAGTTAGTTTGACTTCGGTATGATAGCAGCAGGTGGGTTCACAGCGGTTCACAGCGGCCTCGCTGAAGGCTGGGAGAAAAGGGCTCTGAACTGGTTCCATTGGAAACAGAGGGGTCGGAATCGGGCCGTTCACAGGTTCTAAGACTGGAATGGCTCCAGTGGAAACACTGGGCTCCAGGGCGGGGTGACTTGCCGTCGTCCCTCGCCTTTGTTCACAGTCGCCCCCCCACCCCGCCGTTTCCAATGGAGTTTGGTTCCTGAGCGGGTCGGCGGTCGGTGTGGTTACTGTCGAGTTCTTGTGATTACGTATTAGACCCCAAGGCATATCTGTCGTGACCGGCAATCGAGAGCGGGCTCCTTTACTTACGTAATGACATCACATCCCTGGGGCCCCTTTACAATGGAAACAAACGAAAAAGAGGGGAGGGAGGGACTTCTTTGAAAGCCGGCCCTCAACAGGACTTCCACGCCGAGCCTTCGCAAACTCTGCCTGGGGCGTCCCCGAGGACGACGATCCTAACAACAGCCAAGAAGAAACCGTCATAAACGGAGGCATCCACTCGTAGCAGCCAGTTCGAACGCACGGGGGTACAACCCCCTCACACAATCAAAACAAGCAGCACGATTCAAAGGCCCCGAAACACCACCTGGTCCCTCTAGCATCGAACCAAACGAGTGGCCTTTACCCGAGCGAGTTTCCCCTCTTTGACCACACGCCCAGCAGAAGCACGCCCCTCACGGCGCTTCCTCCACTTGCCCCAACCCCATTTGTTGACGAACCTCGCCAGCAAGGACGGGTCAACGCCCCGCATAAGAGACTTGGGGCCCACAGGAGAAAAACAACACTCGTCAGCGCCTATCTCCGAGCCGTCGCCGTTACTATCTCTCGGAGGGTCGTCTCATATCCGCTCGATTGGAGAAGGTTACCAACGACGAGCAGGTCGGCGCCGGCCCCTGCAGCTCTGCTAGCGGCCTCGGCATCTGTGATGCCGCCTCCTACAATCAGAATCCCATCATAAGCCCTCCTAACCGCGTCGATGGTCTCTCCTGGTATCGGCGTGCCAGCGCCGCTTCCTGCCTCGAGATACAACGTTCTCATACCAAGGTACTTGGCAGCTAATGCATAGATGACAGCCAGCCCCGGCTTGGTTGGAGGCATGTTGTTGACCTGACCGATGAATGCAGTCGTACTGTTGTTGCCGAAAACGAGGTACCCCATAGGGATGCTCTCAATCCTGCTTTTATGGACTTCAACGGCCCCAATCGCCTGTGCCCCTATGATGAAGTAGGGGTTAGTAGAGTTGAGCAGCGAACTGAAGAGGATCGCATCTGCGTGCCGGGAGACACCCGTGATGTTACCAGGGAAAAGAACCACAGGAACTCGGCGTGATTTGGTGTGACTAGGATGTGACCCCACGTGATTCTTAATCGCCTTCACGACCCCATCAACCTTGCTCTGGTTAGCAAGGGTCGACCCTCCGACCAGAATTAATGAAGCGCCCGCCTCTATCGCCTTACCTGCGGTATCAGCCGCCTGTTTAGGCGTAAAATTTTCAGGATCTAAAAGCGCAGCGACGGCCGGTCCATTCCTGGTTTTGTCAAGGAGATAACGCTCAACGGGTCCGACGGCTATCAAATCATGCCCCAGCTTTGGCATAGTCGTCTACAAAGGTGTTGTAGACGTCTATGTCTGCCCTCTTCGCCTGGTATCTCAGTTCTCTACCCGCATGCAGAGGACAAGTTGGGTTGCCACATGTGACGCGAAATACATAGTCCTGTGATGCTTCGTCCTGATCCGACGTGATACGGATGGAGATTAGACCACATCTGGGACACGCGAACACCTTCGGCAATGTCTTGTGCACTATACGAAGGGTCTTCTTCCGTCTCCTACCCATTTCCCGCTCGCCCACCCGTCTACCAACTGAAGTAGATAAGGTAACATCAAACGGCCATTTCCCACAAGCTACAAATATTTCATGGTGGCTACAGTAATCCACACATTTTTCTGTTTCCCTCCATAATACTACACATTACTGCACATGCGCAGCCTGGATGTTTTAATACATATTTAGCGGACAGAGGAAATAATGAGCCTGCCACAATCACTAATCGAGCAGTCTACGCTGACACCCAGGCAACTTGAGAGCCTGCAGCTCTATGTCAGAGTCGCCTTGGGTGAAATGAAGTACAGAGACGCGGCCTCTTTAGCGACCAAGAGCCGAACGCGCGGAGCGAGAGATAAACCCCTAACCATCGGATCTTACTTTCGCACGGTCCAACAAGCCCGGGAGAACGTTAGGAGGTCCATAATCACACTACTAATCGGGGTTTGGACCGGAGTAGTTAGGCCAGAGGATGTCCGTCGACTGTTGGACATCGCCGGGACTGGATTCAGAGAGCTCTCCGAGGAAGAAAGCGAGAAATTGGCCAGGGTGTTGCACGCCCTTGTGAGAAACATTGTGATGTGATTACGTGACGAATCACACGTCTCTCAGTTCGCGACCAGTGCCTTGCTGCCGAACGCTCGCAGACGCCAGACGCACGGCGCCGTAGGCACAAGGATTAGGAGAAAGACACCCTCACGAACTCCGGGCCGATCAGACTTGCCTCCCTCCATCGTCCCCATGAATGGAACAATGAGACTGCCAGATTACTCAGCACTAGGGTCTCTGCGGTCTGGAATGTTAACGCATCACCACTGCCTTAGGCTGCAATCATTCCACCTTCTTGTCGCCCACGCCTAGAACACCACTCCACGGTAAACGTCACACTTATATCACAACTACCCATCACGAACATCACACATGGTCGACTACGCGACTTACGGACTCCTGACCGCCTCGTTCTTCTTCGTGGCCCTGTCATTCGCTTTGCTCTTCCGATATAGACAGCTGTCACAGAGGATAAACACCTCTACTGAAATCGGCCAAGACCTTTGGTCCTCACTAGAGCAACGTCTCAAGAAGCAAGACGAGCGAATACTCGACGTCGTGACAAGGATGGAGGTGATTCAGGCTAGGGTGATGTCCGCCGCCGCATCTTCTGCAGCGCTCTCTCCGCTCCCACAAGTCGTCCCGCACAAGGCACTGACGCACGAGAAATCCGAGCCCGAAGCAACTTTCATCACAAGACAGCCAAAGTCACAGGGGTCACAGGCATCACAAGATCTTCCTAACGCTCACATGGCCCCCAAAGTACCAGACGAAACGCAATTAGCCGTACTTCGACTTCTTCGTGATGGTCCTAAGAACACCAGGACGCTCACGGACGAGGTGCAGAAGTCCCGAGAGCACACCGCACGTATAATGAAAGAGCTGTTTGGCGCGGGCCTAGTGACTCGGAACAACACCTCGAAGCCGTTCATCTACCAGCTGACCGAGGAGGGGCGCCGCTACATTTCTAACGCGCCGACTGACAACCGACAACCGACAACCGATTCACGCCCTCTGTGAATCCCTCGACTCTCAGAAACCACCGGGCTTTCACACGGTTGGATAATCACGCGCGGCTTGCACCTTCTTGAACGCGGACTACACGTATTATCCTGGGTTGGGGTGTTTAGACACGACGGCCCGACTCCGCGCTTCTTTACGCATGACTGCCACATACAGAGGGCCGCCCTTCGACACGAACAGACGGTCGACCCGCCACCCCGTCCCCTCGGACAGCTCCCTCATCTCCTTGGGGGACACTAGGAGGTAGTCGAACCACTTCCCCACATATGTGCGGTACCTTGCCCTGATCCTGACTTGCCCTGACATCCTTCCCTTTGCCCTGTTCTGCTCCTGGTACTTGATATGAACTGGGTCGTCTGACTTGTAGGGATCGACACTCGAGCAGACAATCGTCGCTTCGGCTGTGGTCATCCTATGCAGCCTCTTCAGGAGGCGTCTCGCTCTCGCCCTACTTCCAAACAGTCCGAAGTTGTTCCCATACATGACGACGGAATCAAACGACCGCGGTGGGAAGCCGATATCCCCGAAAGCAAGCAGGCGCGCCTTCCGGAGGCCTCTGGCTCTGGCTACCTTCAAAGCCAGAGGAGAAGTGTCGATGCCAGTGACGTCGAAGCCCTGGCGCCGCTGGAGATAGATCCCCACCCTACCGGCCCCGCAACCTACATCCAACACCCGCCCCTTCATGAAGGCCACCCCCTTCCGCTCTACTGCGGGCCAATCCTTCAGGGGCGCGAAGTACATGGCTGGCGCCTCAGCGGAGGGATCCACCAGACCATCGTCTCTCTCAATGACCTCGTTTCCCAGGCGCCCCACGAAGTAGTCCCACACCTCATGACCATACGCATCCGAGTCGCCCGCGCGCAAGGGCATAGCAAGGCCAACAGGGCTCTATCAGCATTGCACACACATCGTCTGTGTCAAACGGATGCCCCTCTTTACCTGCCCTCGCCCCGACGTCTATAGCAACGCCGAGGAATTGGAGGGTAGCCTGAACCCAGAAAGGACGCTCTGAAGCCGCGAACAGTTAAGAATCGAGTTCGGTCGGTGGCGGCCGAGTGCCACGGTGGCTCAGTGGCTAGAGCGCCACCTTGGTATGCAATACCCAAAGAGGTGGATGTCGTGGGTCCGAATCCCACCCGTGGCTCTCATATCCGGCCTTTCAACCTTGGACTATGGTGCCGAGGGAGGGAGCCGCGCCGCAGAGAGGCTTCGCGCCCTCGACCCCCAGATTTCACATCCCAGCCCAGGATTATGAGTTTCACCCTCTCGGGTGTAGCCTGGTGCCATAACTAGGCTAGGCCACCTCGGCACACGCACGCCGTCGAAGCATGGAGATAAAAGCCTCATCATGGAAAAACAGATACATCCCAGCAACGCTTAATATCAGACTCGGGGTCGCAGCTTCCAAGTTGTTCCCACTTCTAACCTTGAACGGTTACTACAGCTTCATCAGTACGACCATGATCGTCCTCTTCGTCGCCGCCTTGGTGATAATCTTCGTCTACGAATACGAAATGCTGAGACGCTCGAAGACCTAGGTTCGGCCCCCGAGCCTTTCTATTACGCTTAGGCTGGAGAGCTGAAGGACCCACGAACCCATCTTGGTCGGCTTCGGCGCCACCCCAACCAGCCTGAGTCTCTCTCCGGCTTGGATACCAGAGACCCTCCCTGAAAGGTCTCTCCAGGCCACCAGTTTGATGTCACCTGCATCGTCTCCTACAACCAGCTCTCCCTTCCTGACCATGGTCCCATCCCTCAGTTTGACGTCGTCTACGCTCCCATGCGAAAGCGCAATCACCTCGAACATCAACTGAGCGTCCTCTTCCTTCGCCTTCAGCAGCTTGGTTACGAGCTCATCGAATCCTGGGAACTCATCGTCGTCAAATGCCCGAAGCGACTCTGTGGTCCTGCAGTAGAGCCTCCCCTCGACGACCTCGTCGGGGACCACCTCGATCAAGTCCCCTTGGACAGGCTCTTTGACCCCCTTCCCAAGCTCCACCATCCTGACCTTCCTGTCTCTGCCCACGCCCAAAATCACCTTGGCCGTGGAAGTGGAGGTTGTGGCGGCTACTCTCAGCTCCAATCTCGGGGCGTGTTCACCCACTAGAATCTCGCTCCCGGCATCGCCGTGGATTTCGAAGTCCCCGCCGTTGGAGCGCCTCGCTCTGACGTTGGTGATCAATATTTTCTGACCACGTTTTAGTTCGGGCCGCGACGTCGGGCTCCAGATGACTACACGCGTCTCTTTGGCGCCCTCCCGGCCCAGCCCGAACTGGAAGAGGGATCCCTCGGACCCGTCAGACCGCACGAATTCACTATAGCGCGGTTCCGAGCCGACCGCACCCTCCAGAGCGACAAACGACTCTTCCTTCACAAGGGCGGGGAGCTTCTGGACCAGGCTTGAAATCGAAGGGAGCTTCGCCAGTACCTTCTCGTCTGTCACGACTTCCACTCTTCCTCGCTTCCCGAGATTGAGGTTAGGTTTGCCATCTAGCCCTTGTTTGACATACGCGCTCGCCACCCTGACTGGTGTATCCGCCCTGAGGCTCAATCTCCCAATGGCTTCCAGCCCCTCCTCCCAAACCGTAAGGCGGACCGAGCCCTGGCCGTCGAACAACACGAGTCGCCTATACTTCCCGGTTCCGCCGTCTTTCTTGTTAAACACCGCTTCAGGATAGACCGCCAGGACTCTGGCCACAACAGTCACGTCGTTCGCTCCGATGTAGAGATCCTTGATGGCAAGGTCAGCCGAGATGCTTTCTTTGCGTAGTGATACACCGAGCTCCCCAGCCACGAGGAAGAGCGCGCCCTGGTCGGTGAGATACCCTGCTCCTACGGTTCGCTTCTTCTCTTCGACGCGGCGCACGACCTCGTCCCGGCTGAATTCAGGTTTCTTTTGTAGAAGGTCAGCCATCAGCATCTCGAAGTCGTACATGCCTAGGCTTTCGTAGCAGCCGAGTTGACGGCGGCTACGGCCTCTTCCACGATGTCAAGGCCTTCATCCATCACGTCTTCGGCGATATTCAGGGGAGGTACCAGCCGAAGCGTGTTCCGTCCTGCCGTGATGACAAGGACGCCGCGCTGGAAGCAGTAGTCGACAATACGTTTGACCTCGGCTTCACCTCGTGCCTTGCTCTTCTTGTCCTTAACGATCTCCACTCCCAGGAACAACCCCTTCCCTCTCACATCCCCGACGATTTCATATTTCTCCTTCATTTCTAACAGACGTTTCTTTGCCCTCCCACCGACGCGATTCGCATTCTCCATCAGCTTCTCCGACTTCATCACATCGAGGGTAGCCAAGGCCGCCTGGACGGCTACCGGGTTCGCCCCGAACGTAGACGCATGCTGGCCTGGCTTCCAAGTCTCCATAACCTCAGCCCTGGCTATGGTCGCGCTGAGCGGCAGTCCCGACGCTATCCCCTTCGCGATGGTGACCACATCCGGAATGATGCCATAATGTTCTATGCCGAGGAACTTCCCTGTTCTCCCGACACCTGTCTGAATCTCGTCTGAGACGAACAGGACACCCTCCTTACGGAGGAACTCCATCTTCTTGAAGTAGTCAGGGGGGGCTGGTACGTACCCTCCCTCGCCCTGTATCGACTCGAAGAAGTATGCTGCCACATCATCGACATTGACGAACTTCTCTAGATATTGCTCTTTGAAATAGTCAACGCAATAGTAATCGCACTCGGGGAAAGTCTGCTTCCAGGGGCACCGATAACAATACGGGAACGGGAAGTGCACCACGTCAGGGATCAAGGGTAGCGAGCCTTTTCGTTGCATGGGTTTGCTTGCCGTAAGGCTGAGGGCGCCCATGGTCCTACCATGGAATGCTCCCGAATGCGCCAGGAAGAGAGGACGCTTCGTCGCATTCCTGGTCAGCTTCATAGCGGCTTCGATGGCCTCGGCGCCGCTGTTGCCGTAGTAGACCATCTTCCGGCCATCCCCAGGTATGAGGGGGAGGAGTTTCTCCGAGAGCTCAACGAGGTTGCTGTAGTAGAAGTCGGTGTAGGAGAAGTGGATGAACTTCTCAGCCTGGTCCTTGATGGCCTGAACCACCTCCGGGTGGGTCGACCCGGTGCTGAGGACCGCAATACCTGCCGCGAAGTCGATGAATTGGTTCCCATCGACGTCCTTCACTAGTGATCCGTGGGCAGATTCCACGACAAGGGGATAGAACCTTGAGATGGACGGCGACACAAACTTGGCTGTGTTCTTTACCACCAGACTGGCTTTGGGACCCGGGAGCTTCCCTTCGACCCTTGCAAACTTTCTCGACTTCAAAGAAACCAACATTTTTCGCCTGCTTAGTGGGTCTAAAACCCTTTACCCAAATTCCAGCATAAAAGAAGACCCCGGAGTCGAAACTGACTACACAGGGATTGAAAGCTCTATCTCCAGCACGGGGAGGTTGAGCTGTCTCCCATCCCTCGACGTAACACTCTCACCATCGATGGTGATGTTGGAAATCTGGACGTTACTCATGAAGCGCTTCCTCAGCACTTGGGCGACCTCCACTGACATGTTGATGGCTTCTCCCCTGGCTCTGAGGACAACCTGTCTCGCACCGCCGTTGAACATGGTGATGCAGGCAGTCACGTAATTGAGAAGAGGCTTGCTTTGGCCGACGATTACCGTCTTCCTCTCTTCTGACACTAGTCTTCAGGGCCGCGACTCAGCCTATAAATGCTCCCCTGGTTGGTCTTGTTCCGCTCTTTGCCTCAGCAGCACATCGCTGACATCCTACAGACTAGCCCGCCGCGACTATCGACCGAGGCACCACGATAGCATATAAACGGACGTGGAACGGGCCGCAGACAGGGGTCGTCGGCTAGTCTGGTCTAGGCTTCAAGCCTCGGGTAGATTCGGGCTTTTAGCCCGCCTCGAGACCGCTTGAGATCGCTGGTTCAAATCCGGCCGACCCCATCCTAATCACCCGGCAATCCGCCAAGGAAACAATGTGAGTCGAAGCGTAACTCGTAGCTGGCGCAACGCCAATCGATAGAGGAGCATTTCGAGGGGCGCCTTACCTGTTGCCGAAGAACCGATCAGATGATCCAGGCTTCTGGCTCGACGTCTCTCCGCTCGAATCCCAGCTTGGAGGCCTTGTATCTCACGTCGCCATAGAGAGAGGCGTCCCCCTCTTCCCGGTAGACAGAGTCTACCACCCTCCCCAGCGAGTCCCCCTTCATGATACCGCTCCCACTGTCCCCTCCGACAACGATCAGGTTCTGACTCCTGAACACGAACGGGAGACGATCCAACGTGTTGTAGGCATAGAGCCCTGCCCACATCGCCTTGAGCGCGGCCCCCTGAAAGCCAGGAAAGTAGGCAGATAGGACGGGAAGCACGTCATGGCGATAGTACTCCGTTTCCGCTTGGTATTTCTCAAGGTCGTGCGCCGGTACGTCGATGAACTGGCGGTTAATTTCATCCTCACACCCGACCCAAAAGCAGCCTTCTTCGCTAACCGGCTTGAAATGCACCCCAGCCTTCGGAAGGATGATCATGGGCGCCAGGCCAAGAGAGTTGAAACCCTTGGCATGAAACAGTCGCTCCACGTCTGGTCCCTTCGCATGGACGCTGAACAACTGCCTTTTCTTCGCTTTCACATGGCCGTCTATGCCTACCGGTTCCAGCAACTCGTTCAACCACGCACCTCCGGCGAGGACGACCGAGTCGGCAAGAATAGGCGCCTCGGCGCCTGAGATGGCGACCCCGTCGATCTTTGTCTCTTGCCAGACGTGCGGTTCTCCCTCAATCCCTAGCCTCTTGGTCGGACCCACCATCAACGCCCCCACATCCGAGTTGAGGAGGAACTTTCCCCCAGCTTTCGCAAAACCGTCAGCGTAGAACCCTGCGAGCTTCTCCGGGTCGACCCTCCCACACTTTGGGCCGAAGACGGCACCATCGATGCTCGGGAGAGTCATCATCCTTGCATCCTCGTTTGCCCCGAACTGGGTCACCATTCCCGGTAACATGCGTCCAAGGGACTCTCGATCATACTTGGTGGTTTCGACCCCGTTGGATCTCATCCTCTTCAGGAACGGCTCGCTTTTTTCCAACTGTGTCTGGTCCATCAGCCAAAGGTATCCAATCTTCTGCAGACCAACGTCCACTTTGAGCTCCTCCTGTAGGTGGAGATAGAACTCAATGGAACTGTCTGCTAGCACTTGGTTGTCAGAGGAAGAAAACGTGTTCCGAAACATGGAGTTGCTCCTCCCCGTGTTCCCTTGAGCCACCGCGCCAAACCTATCTACGACTACCATCTTCTTGCTCGGATTATTCTTCTGGAGGTGGTAGGCTGAGGCGAGCCCCATTATCCCTGCCCCCACTATGACGACATCATAACGCGTGGGCATCCACGGCTTGGTCTTGGGTTTGTTAAAAAAGCCCTTCGCAGGCGCGGCATGCCTGATGGATGGGAAGGGGCCGACAGAAAGTTTCTTCGGGGTTCACGCCGGAGGCTACACCAAGAGCCAAAGCCATGCCCATGGCGAGGACCTAGCGACACTCGTGGACGCGCTGAAACCTAAGCCAACCGAACTCGTACTGGACGTGGCTACCGGGACCGGGTTCACGGCGATGGCCCTAGCACCCTACGTCAGCCATGTGACAGGAATCGACGTGACCGCCGAGATGTTGGACGAGGCCAGAAAACTGGCCCACAACGGGGGAGTGCTGAATGTCAGCTTCGAACTTGGCGATGCCCAAGCGACCAAGTTCGCCGACTGGACGTACGACATCGTCACAACGCGCAGGGCCGCACATCATTTCCAAGACGTGCCCCGATTCCTCCGGGAAGCTTACAGGGTTCTCAGGCCGAAGGGAAGACTCGGCATCGTGGACATGTCTCCACCTGAAGGAACGGAGGCGTTCTGCAACCAAATCGAGAGGCTCCGGGACGGCAGCCACATCGAAGCCTTCACGCCGAACGCGTGGAAATCGATGGTAGCGGAGGCCGGTTTTCAAACGCAATTTTCCGAAGTCGTTGGAGAGCAGGTGACCTTCGAGCGGTGGCTCTATCCCATCGAACTAGGTGGGAAGGAAGAGGTTGCCGTCCGCACGGCTTGGCGCTCAGCCAGGCAGGAGACAAGACTCCAACTGAACGCCGACTATTCCAACGAGGTCAAAAGCTGGACGAAATCTCGGATTGTCTTGGTAGCGGTGAAATGAGCTGACAGGAACTGGGCCACCCAAGCCGCCCGTGACCCGAGTCATAGGTCACATCGATCTCGACTACTTTTACGCTCAGGTCGAGGAGGTAGAGGACCCCTCGCTCAAGCAGAGACCAGTGATGGTTTGCGTCTTCTCAGGAAGAACCGAAGACAGCGGTGTAGTTGCGACGGCGAACTATAGGGCTAGGGAGTTCGGGGTTCACTCTGCGATGCCAATCGTCCAAGCGAAGAAGAAGCTCGAGGGGAGGGATCCGGCGATAATCAGGATGGATCACGAGAAGTACGAAGTCATCTCGGTTAGGATAATGGACGCGCTGGAGAACATGGTGGACACCCTCGAGCCCACAGGCATCGACGAGGCCTTCTTCGAGCTGACTTCTTCTACCGCCGGCGACTACGCCCAGGCACGGGAGAGGGCCGGAGCCATAAAGAAAGCGATATTCGACGGCGAGCATCTTACTAGCTCTGTGGGACTGGGTCGGAGCAAGGCCGTAGCCAAACTCGGGTCTGATATGTCGAAACCGAACGGACTGACCGTCGTCCTTCCCGAGGATACCGCGAAGTTCCTCGCGCCGATTCCGGCGTCTAAACTCTATGGCGTGGGACCGAAGACGTCCGCATCCCTCGCGGAAATGGGGATTTCGACCGTGGCCGAGCTCGTAACGGCCGAGCCCGCGGAGCTCGAGAAGAGGTTCGGTAGGAAATTCAGGGGCTACCTCCTCGCCGCTGCGACCGGGACAGACGACAGCGAAGTAGTGGAGGGGCTCGAGCCGACCCAGTTCAGTCGGATCGTCACACTGAAGCATGACACCAGGGACCTCAACGAGATTCTCGACCAGTTGTCCAGTGGCATCGACTATGTCCACGAAAAACTCGTCACTACGTCGAAGTCGTTCAAAACCATCACCGCGATAGGCATCCTGACCGACCTGTCTACTAGGACGAAGAGCAGGTCGTTGGAGGTCTCCCTCGACGACCCCACGACTCTGAGGGGTTCCATCCTTTCGCTCTTCGAGGAGCTCGGAAAATCGACAGGAACGGACTTCCGGAGGGTCGGAATACGCGTTTCTGGCCTCTCCACCACAGGGATTCAGGGCTCGCTCAACGAATTCCTCCGCCCAGCCAGATGACACACATGTCTGATCAAAGAGACTCTCTAAGGCGAGGACTCCCCGAACTCGAGGGGTACGGACCGAAACTCGACAGGGCGATAGATGCCGTCCTCTCTGGGAGCATCAAGGAGGCGCGCTTCTTGCCTAGCGGAAGGAAGGTGATAACGGTAGTGGGGAGGCTCGGCGACGAGTTCCTCGACCCAGAGAAGCCATACTGCTCTTGCAGCAACTTCTTCTTCCGCGTGCTGGGCGGGAGCGAAGCGACATGCTACCATCTCTTAGGATACGTGGTGGCCGCGAAAGCCGGGAAGATAGACGTGACCGAGTTCGGCGATGACGAGTATGGGGATTATCTCTCGGCCACAGTCCACGACGTCTTCGAGGTCCTGCGCAGAAGCGGCAGCTAAAAGGGCAGGGAAGAGCCAGCGGCGAGATTCGATCTCGCGACCCCCTGCTCTCTCACATGAGATACAAGGCAGGTGCTGGAGTCGGTTTCCCTCTAACCAGGCTGAGCTACGCTGGCCCGACAGCGCTCGCCCCGAGCTCTCTTTATCATCTTTGTTACCCGCAATACAACTTAAACTACCCGGGTCCTCAAACCCCACATGGAGTATCACAGGCTAGGAAGTACGGGGGAGAAAATATCCACCATAGGGATGGGGACCTGGAGGATAGGCTCCTATGCCACCCCAGACGAGAGGGCGAACCAGGTGAATGCCCTAAAGAGAGGGGTTGAGCTGGGCATAACACACATCGACACCGCCGAGATGTATCACTCGGGACGGTCCGAGGAGGTTGTCGGGGAAGCAGTCAAAGACATCCGCAAGGATGTCTTCATAGCTTCGAAGGTAGCTCCCGGGCACCTCCACCACGACGACGTGATTGCCGCATGTAAAGGGAGCTTGAAGAGGCTTGGGATCAGTTATGTGGACCTGTACATGGTCCATTGGCCCGACTCCAAAGTCCCAATCAAGGAGACGATGTCGGCGATGGAGAAACTCGTGGAGGACGGACTGACCAGGTTCATCGGCGTGAGCAACTTCAGCGTGGCTGAGACCGAAGCGGCAAGGACAGCCCTGTCGAAGAGCGAACTCGTCTCCAACCAAGTCGAGTATTCACTGGCAACCCGCACCGTCGAGGCGGACATGCTCCCTTATTGCTCAAAGGAAAAACTAACGCTCATAGCCTACAGCCCACTCGCCCGGGGGAACATAACAAACTCGATCCCCGAAGCGCTACTCCGGAAGTACAAAATGACTCCCGCACAGGTGATGCTCAACTGGGTCACCCGGAACGAAAACGTCGTGGCGATACCCAAGGCAACCAAGACTGCCCACCTAGAAGAGAACGCGGCGTCGGTGTCAAGGAGGTTTGCACCCAACGAGTACGAACAATTGTCGAAGATATAGGGTCTTATTCTGTTGGCAGCGGGAACAGACATCTGGAACAGCAGTTGTACGCCATCTCCAGGCTGCTTTCAGAGTCGATGTAACCGTCGCACCACACGCAGCGGTTACGGACAAGGACTGCCTGCATGGTAACTAACGCCGCGGCCCTGATATATAAAATACCACAAACGCCGTGCGGCGATTCTACGTTAAGCGAACTATTTCGTAATATGGTGCATCCGCACCAGATCCTTTTCGAATTGCTTCAGGTTCGCGGGGATTTTGGTGGCGATGGAGTCCTTGAGGGCCATCCCCTTGTCCTTCTTCGACTTCCAGACTTGGGCGTTGAACTCGATTATGCTCTGGCTCACCTTCTCGCTCACATCGAACCTCTGAGGTTTGGGGAACCTCTCTAGATGAATGCTCTGGGCTCCGTAGAGCTTCCTCCAGACCGAGTCCGTGATGTACGGGGTGATTGGTGCAACGAGGAGCAGCATGCTCCTAACTACGGTGTGCAAGGTATACCACGCGGCTTCCTGCTCCTCTTTGGTCGCCCCGTCACCATAGGCCCTCCCCTTGGCCATCTCAAGGTAATGCGACGCGAAGACGTTCCAGAGGAACTCTCTCACCTTGGTTGAGACAGTGAACACATCAAAGCGGCCATAGGCCTCGACACAGTCCTCGGTCAGCTTTCCGAGCTCGTTGAGCACCCACTTGTCCGTCCAAGTCAAATCTGCTTTTTCGGGGATGGGGAATGAACTGATGAACCGGCACGTGTTCCAGAGCTTAGTCAGAAACTTCCCCGCCCCCAGAATCCTCTCCTCGCTGAATCTGAAGTCGTATCCGAGGCCTGCTTCCGATGCGCCCCAGAACCTGAAGGCGTCCGCTCCAGATCTAGCCAAGAGGGGTTCCACGTCCAAGAAGTTGCCGAGGCTCTTGCTCATCTTCCTTCCTTGGGAGTCCTGCCCCATACCCCCTATCCAAGCGTGCTCAAACGGCTCTTTTCCTGTAAGTTGGTAGGATTTCAGCAGGCTGTAGTAGAGCCACGTCCTCACGATGTCCTTCCCCTGCATCCTAACGGTGGCGGGAAAGGTCAGGCTGTGGAACCTGCCGCTCTTGAGGCGCTTCGAAATGTACAGTGGCGAGAGGCTCGAATCCATCCAGGTGTCGAACGTCCTAGTCTCACCCACGAACTTCAAGTTCCCACACTTCTTGCACTTCTTGAAGGGTGCCTCGTCTCTCCAGGGCCTATAGTAGACCCCTGGCTTGGGGAGGTGTGGCGTGCCGCACTTGCTACAGTACCAGACAGGTATTTCGGTTGCGTAGTATCTGCGCCTGGAGATAGGATAGTCTGTGGTCAGCACATCTATCCAGTCATAGAGGATCTGGCGATGCATGGCCGGATGGAATTCTATCTTCTTGGCAAGCTTCTTCAGCGCAGGCTTGAACTCTAACTGCTTAAGATAATACTCCTCCATAGGGATTATCTCTATGGGCGTCTTGCTCCGGTCGCAGAGTGGGGTTCTGTGCTGGATTTGCTCCACTTTTGTGGCCACACCCGCATCCTGCAGGTCTTGGATTATCTGAGACCTGGCGTCCTTTATCGAAGTCCCGGTGTACTTGCCCGTCACGGCTGTCATCTTGCCATCCATGTCGACGGCCACGATCTCCTTCAGCTTGAATTCCCTGACGAGCATAACGTCGTTGTAGTCGCCGTAACTGCAGACCATCACCACCCCACTTCCGAATTTGGGGTCCACGCTCTTATGCGCCTTGATGGGAACCTCCCGGTTGTAAATCGGGACGATGGCTGTCTTCCCGACGAATTTCTTGTACCGGGCGTCAGACGGGTTGACCACCAGCATCTGGCAGGCGGCCAGCAGCTCGGGTCTTGTAGTGGCCACCGACAACTCTGCCTTGCCGTCTTTCACCCTGAAGGCGTTAGTGACCAGGAAAGTCGGGAGCTCCTCATATTCAATCTCCGCATCCGCGATGGTCGTGGCGCAGTCGGGGCAATAGTTGTTCGGCCTGTTTGCCACATAAATCAGCCCCTTTTTCCAGAGCTCAATGAAAGACCACTGGGTGAGCTTTCGATATTCCTCCGAGTCCGTCCTATACTTGTTGTAGTAATCCCCGGAAATCCCCAACGTCTTGAGGAGGCCTATCATGTACGCCTCTAGGTCGTCCAGCGCGTGTTTGCAGAGGTTGATGAACTCCTCCCGCGGGGTCTTCCTCATCTGGACTCTGTACTTCCTTTCGGCGAAGATTTCCACCGGGAGGCCGTTCCGGTCGATTCCGATGGGGTAGAGCACGTTCAACCCCCGCATCCGGGCTGACCGCGCAACCATGTCAATCTGGGTGTATTGAGTCAGGGCCCCGGGATGCCATGGCTTCCCGGAAGGATACGGCGGCGGTGTATCCATAATGAAGTTAAGATTCTTATTGTTTGATGGTTTAAATTCAAAAATTCTTTCATATTCCCAAGTTTGCCTCATTTCAGCCTCCAGCTTCGGGTCCCACGAAGTGGCCTCAAGCTTCGCCGAGAACTGTGGCTGCAAACGAATGCAGGCTGTCCTATGAGAGAGTATATGAACTTAGGACAGATCTCTTACGATTCTGATCTGGAACGTCCTTCTACTGGGCGTAGATTGAGGGGTCATTCACCCCCGCATCCTTGAAAGCGAGCTTTCTCCTACGGCAGTTTGAACAACGCCCGCAATGGACAGGGAGTTTTCGCCCCTTTACACTCTTGAAACCATACCCTGCGTAGCAGCTGTAGGTGTACTCCCAAGGGATTCCGAGTTTTTCGCCCAATTCAACCACCCTGTCTTTGTCATAGGAGATCAGCGGTGCAAGCAGCTTGTATCCTCCATGGTGGGTCGCGCGCTCCGCGGCCTGGTTCATCTCTGCCAAGAACTCGGGGGTGTTGTCCTTCATCGCAACCGGAGTCTCCCTGCGGATCCCGATGTAGACGTCATATCGTTCTCCTTTCGAGATGTAGAACGACTCGGCGTGGGAAAGGCCCACGAACAGCAGAATCGCATTGCGGCACGGGTCCCACCACTTCAGGATTCTCTGTCTGGCCTTCTCAGGATCCCACAAATCGGCATCGGCAGTCTCTGCGATTTCCTTTTCCGGGTGAGTCAGAACCGACGTACTGATGTCTCCGAGCCACTGCAGGTCGATCAACTTCAGAGGGACATCGAGCTGTTTGGAAATCTGCTTGATGCAGAACGCCTCATACTCATATGTCCGCTGCTTGTAGTTGGCGAATATCAGGAGCTGGTTCTTCGGCTTCAGCACTTTATTGACGTAGTATGTGGTGGTGACAGAGTCTACTCCGCCTGAAATCATGTTCACCGCGCTCCTATGCTGGCTCAAGCTATGCGCCCACCCTCCGCTGCGGAATCTTAAGCTTAACCAAAGAACGATACAAGATATAGGGAAGTATGAGGTCGCTGATGGTCACTCCCACCAGCAGTAACGGCAAAAGCCCAAGGAAAGTCACTCCGGGCGTCGCGAAGGCTATCAGCCATGCAAGGTAGGTGCCAAGCAGGAGGGCATTGATGGCCAGCCCCACAAAAAAAGACTTCTTGCCGACGACATAGGCGACGGCTAGGAGCGCCGTGGAAACAATTGGGGAGAGAATCACATCGGGAAGTCCGATGGGAGAAAACAGGTAATTCCCGACCGTCACCGCGACGAAGTTGCCCAGCAAGGTCCCGGCGGGCCAGTGCTTCGTCATCCCTTTGAGGACGTTCGCCACCCTGACGTTCAGTTGCAGGAATGAAAGGTATGGGAAGACCACAATCAAAGCCACATACAGCGCGGCATAAACTGCCGCCAGTGATAACTCAGCTGTTCTTTTCACTATCTATCTCCCCCAACACCGGGATTTGTATGGCGGATCGGGTTGAGGTCACTCACCCGCCGTATCCGGCGCGCACCGGGATCAATTTAAGCGATTTATCGGAATTTCTGGTCCAGTTCCGCCCTCTCGCTGTCGGGGAGTTCCCAATCTCCCGCAGCCGCGTTTTCCCTGACATGTTCAGCCCTCGACGCCCGCGGGATAGGGAAAACACTAGGTTTCCCTACGAGCCACTGAAGCGCAACTTGTGCCTTGGTCTTGTTGTGGTTCAAACTGACAGAATCCAGTCTGGAGTCGGGCAAGAGCTTCCCGTGCCCTAGAGGATAGTACGCCAGGAGAGCTATTTTCTGCGCCTCACAATACTGCAGTATGCCCGATTCAACATTTCGGTGAATCAGGCTGTAGTCGAGCTGGACGGCGCTCAACTCCGACTTCGGAAGGGCCGATTGGGCCTCCCTGATCTGGTCCAAGGTGAAGTTGCTGACTCCCACATGCATAAGTTTCCCGTCTTCGATCAGCGTCTCCATCGCCCCCATCGTTTCGGCTAGGGGGACCTTCGGATTGGGCCAGTGGATTTGATACAAGTCAACATACGTCGTCCCCAGCCGTTTGAGGCTCTTATCGAACGCTCTGATCAGAGCGTCCCGGCGGAGGTGGTTTGGCAACACCTTTGTCGCCAGGAAGATGCTTTCTCTCTTTCTGCCTGCAAGGGCCTTCGCGACCAGCTGTTCCGACTGGTATAATTCAGCAGTGTCTACAAGAGTGATGCCTGCGTCCAGCCCGGCCGCAATCGCCTCGACCTTGGCCTGTACGCCTCTCCTCCACCCAAGGAACCCTGTCATAATCCAGAGTGGGTCATAATAGGTACCCATCCCTATAGCCGACACCTTCCTGCCTGTCCCGGCGAACTCCTTCAGCTTCACTTTCCCAACTGCCGCCGCCGCCTACAGATAAAGAAGAAATCGGGCCCGGCTACTTGCCAAGCCCAAGGTTGAGGCCGTGTTTCACGGCCACGCTGGCTCCGCCCGCGCCCGCCGTCCCTACGGTCCCGGTCCCAGCATAGAGGGAGAGGTGTGCTTTCAGCACCTCGTAGGCATGAGAGGCATTTGGCACATGAGCCATGGCCACGTGCAAGCCTGGTGGGACCGTCTGAGCCGCGTGGGCCAGTACGGAGGCGTCACCTGTAGCCGCGGCAGTGCTGGCTGTTGCGGCCAGTCCGCCGAGCAACGCGACGACCAAAGTCGATACCATGTTTCTTCGATGACCGCTGTTCCGCGGCCGAGTTATTCCATCGGTTTTGAAAGGCTGTACAACTGTTTGCTACGTGGATGATCTCGCGTCCTCGGATGCCAGCACCTCCTTTGGGAGGAGCGAATAGAGGTCAGGATGCTCCGCCTTCAGCTTCGAGAAAGTCGGGGGGAAAAGCCCGTTCCGGCGGGCCCGCCGGACGTTGTACTCAACGAACCTCCTCATGGCGCTCGTCTCGCCCGCTACGGCTACGAAAGCCCTGATCTTCTCGATTGCGGCATCGTCGTCGAGCTTCTTGACGTTCACCAAGAATGGGGCGAGGACTAGCCACGTAAGGCGATGCCTCCCGTCGGCCACAGGGTGCGCGAGGAGGTCCTCGACGTAGAGATATCCCTTGTTGGTCCTCGGCCTGGGGGATGGCACATACCGCAGGACCTCGTCCTTCACTTCGCTGAGCTGTTTAGGCAGCGGTGCCCTCCTCAGGTTCCTCACCCCTTCGGCTATGGCCGCCAGCGCGCATCCCGCAAAGAGGTCATTGAGCAGGTTGTCACTTATCATGACCACCCCTCCACCGAGTTCTTGTCTGGCGAGCTTCCACTTGGGTTCCCTGGATAGCCCGTACTTCGAGACCAACGAAAGGTATACCTCAAACGGGACCGAGTAATTCGGCCGGCTGGTTCCGTTCCCTGCCTCAGGGACGACCGCGCCGAAGCACTCCGACATGACCGCGACCTTGTTCCCGGGGCCCTCTTTGACGAAGAACTCCCTGGCGCGCTCTGCCTCCTTCTTGGAAAAACGCGATGTCAGAACGGGGTCTTGGCTGGCGACAAAGGCGGAGGCGAAGAAACTGGAGAACTCAACCAGTTCGGAGATGCTGGGCTCGTACTTGACCCTGCCAAGTGAGCTGAGGAGCCTATGCTGGGCGTGATAGACGACGTCTCGGCTTGCGAGGCTGTCCTCCATCGGGATGAAACCGAAGAACTTCCTCGACTTGGGTGCGAAAGGGTACCTCAACTCAAGGTCAGAGAGGAGGGGGGTCCCGTAGGGCAACCTGTCGTACCAGCCCCCTGGCGGCTTTAAGGCCTCGCTACTCTTGTTTCGCCGTCGACACTATCGAAAGCACGTCCCTGTCTCTGAGGACATAATTTGTGGGGAGGTGCAACCCCGTCCTTACATCTATGGCATAGAGGAGTCCCTTGACCAGGTCGGAGTGTATGTCCCTGGCCAAATCCTCAACCGTGGATCCGCTGGGGAGAAGGTAGACGTCCGGGAGTATCCTCCCATTCTTGTCGGACAGTTTCTGCGGGTCGTGGACGGGATAGACCGCGTTTTCCCTGAGTAGCTTGAAGATGACCGAGTTAAGCGCGAACTGCACCCCTGTCCGCAGATACTCTCCGAAGACCTTGCGCTTGATGTAGGCGAGAGCGGTCCTCTGAGCGTCGTTGAGGTCCTGGGGTCTCAGTATCTCGAACCTTTCCTCTCCTGGGACGTATCTGATCAGCCCCTTGGATTCCGCCCGCCGCAGGGTGAGCTCAGCCTCTCCACTGGTGGGGACGACGATGAGTCCTTTGTACTTCTCTCTGATTTTCTTGAAGTTCTCTGCGGCATAAGGGAGATCCATCTTGTTGGCTATCAGCAGGGTAGGTTTGGAGTATTCCCTCAGGGCCCAGCAGAAGTCCTTGGTCTCACTCTCGCTCCACGAATCGAATGCCTTCTCTTCGATCATCGCCTCTCTCATGGCCGCGATTACGTGTTCCTTCCTCACTCCAATCCCATGCATGACCTCTTCCACGGCCGCTGGTACCCCGTAGCCGGGGGTCTTCGACAACTTCGATATCTTCGGCAGATTCTGGGCGAAGAGCTTGTTGTACCATAGCACCAGCTCCAACTCGACGTCGGCGAAATCAGCCATGGGGTCCCCTGTCCCCGGCTCGCTAATCTTCCCGTCCTTGTCCACGCTCCCGGATGCATCAACGACGTGAAGGAGCGCGTCAGACTGGGCGGCCACGCTGAGGAACTGGTTTCCGAGCCCCTTCCCCATCCAGGCCCCCTTTATCAGGCCCGGAAGGTCCGTCACCTCCACCGGGATAAATCGCCAGCCGTCTTCGCACTTTGAATTGGCTGGGTTGTCCGCCACACCAAACTCCTTATGGACGCAGAGGGTGACGACGCTCGCCACTCCGGTCTCGGGCACCTTCGTGGTGAACGGGTAGTTGGAGACCTCCCCTGCAAGCAACGTCATGGAGTTGAACAGTGTCGTCTTCCCCGCGTTGGTCTTCCCGATCAGCCCTATCCTGATGGGCGTTTATCTCACCTGCCCCAAGGGATGTATCTCCGGATAAAACCGTTTGTGCGGGACCCGAATCACGTAGAAGGAGCCGATAGCCAAGCCCTTACAGCCTCGTACCAGAATACTGCGGCAGCCGCGGCAAGCACTATGGCGAACCATCCCAGCACACGTATCAGCCCGAAGTACGGGACACTGTCGAAGGCCAAGTATCCGGCGAAAACGGTGAAGATCACCGCGTAAAAGACGAATCTGGGCACTATCAGCGTACCGAGTCTCAAGAAGTCCCGCATCACATCCACTCTTACCTCTCCGATGACCTCGTATTCGCCATTGTTCTCTGAGACGAGGCCGAGCTCTTTTAGCTTGTTGAGGTGATACTGGGCAAGAGAGGGGTTAGACATCAGGAGAGCCCTCTGCACCTCCCTTACGCCTACTTTGCGGTTCTTGATGGCGTAGATGTACACTCTCAGAGTGTTGCCTTTGAGTTCGGCGTCCACCACCCCGGGAGCACGCTTCTCAGTGGGCGGGGACTTCGACCCTTGACTCGCTGGCTTACTCAAGTATCGACCCACCAGGAACCTACTTCTATCTCCACGTTCAAAAACGTTGGTTGATAATGCCGTGCCGGGGCATCTCTCACGTGAGCAGCAAGGCGGACCAAGAATGAAACTGAAGACGAAGGCGATGACCTACGGTGTAGCTGGACTGGCCCTGGCGAGTGCAATCATCTTCTCGGGTTCGTCACTGGGGCTCCTGGGCGTCGGCACATCTGGAGTTCTCTCGGTCCTCCTCACGGATCCCCCGTCAGTCCCTCCCGGAGTCACGGCCATCTACATCACCTACTCTAACGTGGCGGTCCACGCCGAAGGCTTCGGCAACTCGGGCTGGATTGCCATGTCTGGCCACGGGACCATCGACACGATGAAGTTGGGTACATTAAACCTGAGCGAGACGATATCGAGCGGCGCGATTCCTTCCTTCGTCTACAACCAGGTGGCTTTCACAATCGCCGGCGCGGCGGTCGAGTTCTATCATCAAAACTATTCCGCCACGGTGACCTCAGGGAGGCTCACAATCCCATTTGTAGGAGGGCTGAGGATTAACTCTTCAAACCCTGCTGCTGCACTCGTCGACATCCAGCCGACCGTCCTCAACCTCGGGGGAAGGTCGAACCCCTCGTTCACTCTCACCGCAGGCGCGAAGGCGCTTCAAGTGCCCTCGAACGAAGTGAGCATGTCAACGAGGGTCGTGGGACACGAGTTCGCTCTAGATGGTCACGGCTGGTTCACCGCCTTCAGAGCGACTCACACGGACAGCCTGAACAGCTCGAGCGCGGTGCTGACTCCCACCTCCCTGTCGCTTCAGCTCATGAACACGGGACAAGACCCGGTAACCTTCCGTACGGTCATGGTGGCGTCCAACACAAACGCCTCTGAGGGCGACGACAGCTACCTGAGCTCAATCGTCAGCAACGTGCTCTTCGTCGTCCAACCCAACGGCTCACTACAGCTACTCACCGGTCCTCCTGGGCAGGTCCAGGCGTCTTTCGAAGGCCCTGGCTTCACCCTCGCCCCAGGAGCGACGCAGGTGCTCTCTTACTCTGGAAGCCTGGCGACCCTCCTCGGAGGGCAGATTGTCTCAGGAGATACCTACTATGTAGTGGTGGTGGGGGCCGGCATCATCAGCGTCCAGGCCGTGGTCGCGTCCTAACTCCTGTAGCGGAGGATCGCAGCTATCCCGCCGAAGCTCTTGAACATGCTCCCTTCTTCCGTCCCCGAAGAGATCACTTCAACTTTCGAGCCCACTTGGAACGCCATCTCCTCGAGCACGTCGACCAGGTCCCGCTCTGTCACATCGTAGTCAGTCGCTCTGCAGTTGGCGCAAGGAGCCGCTGCCATTTCTTGGCGTTCCAGGACCTTCCTAGACGCCTGGACGGTCTGGGTGTTCACCGTGCCACATTTCTTGCAGGTCGCATCGAGCCTGATCATGTCGAGGTCGTCGGAGACCATGACTACTTCGGTGCTGGCCTTCTGAAGTGCATCGATTACTCTTGGGAGCCCGTAGACGGCCAGCCCCCCCTGCCGGTTGACCTCGCCCAGGAACTTCTGGACGAGTCGCTTTTCTTCCACAAGCCTGACGTCCTTCAGGATGTCCGTCGACTTCTCGACCAGCTCTCTGATCCCCTCCCTTCCCGAATAGCCGAGGTCTAGGACCCCCAGAATCTTCTTCTGCAGCTCATAGTGCAGATACCCTCCCTTCAGGAACTCGTCTTTCGTGGGCCCGGGACCGCCAACTATGAGCCCAGTGACCTTGTTGTTGTTCAAGAACGCCTGCGTTGCGTGCTCACCGACTCTGTTGAAGAAGTATGTCAGCTCCATCTCCCTCCCTCTCTCGTAGCGCCTGGCCGACTGACCTCCCTTGCGGGTCTTGCCTGAAATCCCCGAGGTCATAACGTCGATTATCTCGAGGCTTCCTCCGCTCAGTATCCCCATGCCTACATCGCTCGTGTCCAGCGCGAGGAGTCCGTACACCTTGTCCTCCCTGAGCATTTCCTTGAGGTACTCCACCCTGAAATGATCGTCGCAGGCGTAGAGGTATTGGATTACCGGCTTGGGTGGGATGATTTCCCACACGTTAACCACTTCGCTCCCAGGGCCGTTGGTCGGAAGCGCTCCTGCGAAGATTACGAGCCCCGTTTCCGGGGCTGTCCTGTAGAGTTTCAGCCTCTGCATCGTCTTGGTCAGAGCATCTTGGACGTGGTTCCTCGTTGTGTCGGACTTGATGTTGCCAGCGGTCCCCCATTCCTCTCTCAGGTTGGCTATCGCTTCGTGGATGGCCTTCTTCGAAGGGATGTAGAGTGACACCAACTCCGTCCCCCTCCCTTCCTTGCTGCTCAGCTCCGAGATGAGCTTCCTTACCTTGTATAGCCTAACAGAGTCCGTCTTAGACAACGCAGAACTTCCTCTAAGTCAGGCCACGGCGGGCACGTAAACCGAGGGAGTTGGCATTGTAATGACCAAAATCTCCCTTACCCATTTATAAAACCTACCAACCACCAACTACCCCGAAAGGAGGAACAGAAAGTGAAAATCGTGTTGCGGATCGGCGGATCTGTCCTGGGAGCTCCTCCGTCTGCCGGGCTCGTGAACGGCTACTCCGAAGTCGTGTCAGACCTCAACTATGAAGGGAATTACGTGGCAGTGGTAGTCGGGGGCGGAGGGATTGCCCGGGAGTACATCAAGTCGGCGGCCCAGATGGGGCTTTCGCCCTACCAGCAAGACACGGTGGCGATACACGCTTCGAGGCTCAACGCGAGGCTGGTGGCCATGAAGCTCGGGGGGGTGAGCAGCGTCCCCACGTCCATCGATGGAATGCTGCAGCGCTTGGCTCGCAACAGGGTGGCTGTGATGGGGGGGTTGAAACCGGGCATCACCACCGACACAGTAGCGGCCATAGTGGCGGAAAGATGGAGGGCCGACCTCCTTGTCAAAGCGTCAGATCAGAGCGGAATCTACACCGAGGACCCGAGGGTCAACAAGAAGGCGAAGAAGCTCGATAGAATCAACTACGAGAAGGCTAAGCAGATACTCGGGGGCGCGCATCGGCCGGGGATACACAGCATAGTGGACCCGGTGGCGGTTGACCGGCTCCTCGAATCGAGGGTGAAGCTGATAGTACTCAACGGCGCAGAACCCAAGGGGGTCATCAGGGCGGTCCACGGTGAGAGGGTAGGCACCCTGGTGACTTGAAGGAGTGAACAGCCGCCGAAATTGGTAGCGGACATAGTTTACGTCACACTCGCAGCCGCGGTCTTCGTTTCGTTCTGGTCCTCGCTGGTCGAAGCGACATATCTCACCTTGAGGCCCTTCTCGCTGAGCTCGGCCATAGGGGGCAGTTCGTCAGGGCCGGCTAAGGCGCTCGCCATAGCGAACGAAAAGACGAAACTAGTGAGTGTCACCACCTTCACAGACACCATTTCGAGCGTAGTGCTCGCGACCACGATGGGCCTGATTCTCTCCGGCTATTTCGGCCCCGTCGGGTGGGTGTACAGCACGATAGGAGGCTCTTTCGTCATCATGGTGCTGCTCTATCTGTTGCCGAAAGCGATAGGCATCGAAAACGCACTGAAGATGTCAGTCGTCCTCGCTCCTACCACAAAGGTGGTGGTCGACACGCTGTCTCCGTTTGCCGTCCCCCTGACAAAGGTTGCCCGTAAGCTGTCAGAGAAGCTCGTCGGAATGCCCGGTTACAGAGAAGTGGACCTGGCCGACGAGTTCGAGGATGTCGTCACCATGCTGGAGAAGGCGGGGCACATAGAACCGAACTCGGGGAGGCTCCTGCGGACTGCTCTGGCTTCGTCGAGGAGAACCGACGCCGTCGACGCAATGACGCCCGAGAAGGAGATCATCTCCATCCCGAAAAGCGCCACGGTCTTCGACGCGCTCAAAGCCATGAGCGAGACGCAACATCCGCGCATGCCCGTCTTCGACAATGACAGGAACGAGTACATAGGTGCCGTGACCTTCAGGACCATCTCGAAGGCGATATCCCGGGACCTGATCGATTCGAACATCAGAGACTACATCATCCAGCCGGCCCACGTTCTGAAGGACGACGCCCTCGCGACGGTGATTGAGAAGATGCAGGACGCCGGAACGACCATCGCCTTCGTCTATGACAGAGACGAGACGATAGGGATGATTACCCTGTCCGACATACTCGAACGCCTGCTCGGCGTTAAGGTCTAACGGGATTCCTCGGGACCGCTAGCGAGTTGAGTTCGTCGAAGTCTATCGCGCCTTCTGTCAGCGTGTCATAGGTCCCTTTTTCGAGCACTTCCCGGGACGCCTGTTTCACGAGCCCCATGGCGGCATAGGACGCTGTGGGGCCGAAGCTCACCCTGGCGACTCCGAGCTTTCTGAGCTCAGGCACAGGAGGGAGCCCTTTGGCACCATGGATGTAATCTTCGATGTTTATCCCGACCGCACCAGCTTCAACCACGGCCCTCGCGCTCTTGGCCACTTCCTCAGGGTTGTCCCCGAACCCCCCCACCAGGTCGGCGCTCAAGGGGACGGTGAGGACACCCGAGATTCTTCTTATGGCGGCGACGAAGTCGCCGCGCGGAATCCCTTCGGCGTCTGGATGGCCCAACGAGACGAGCATCCCGGCACTCGAAGTCGCAACTACCGGAAACCCTTCATTTTCGAAGACCCACGAGCTGGGCACGTCGCACGCGTTGGGAAGCACGAGCACGTCCTTCCTGTCATGAAGCCCGCGGAACGCCTCGGCTTTCTCGGCCTGGTCCATCTCACGAGGGTGACGGCAGGCGTCCTAAACCGTTCTGATGGACTCGATGGGTCGCCGTCGTCGAGGATACGTGCACCTTCCCATGCTCGGCCAGCTTCTCCTCAGAGTCGAATTCGGCTCCGCAGGTCGCGCCTGACCTCCCAATCAACCATCGAATGTCCCGGGAGAGACAAGCCTCACTTCAGGCTTGCAGGCCTTGCACCTCTTCGCCTCGAACTCACGCGCCGCCGTGGCGACACTATCGACCCAGAAGTAACTTCCCTGCTTGCGTCCTTTTATGACGACCTTATCATTGAACCTGTCGGTCGTGATGCACTTGGCGTTGACCTTGTGCACGAGGGGGTCGCGCGCAGAGTCAGTTATGACGATGTATCCTTCATCTGCGAGCCTGACCTTCCGGAGCTCGTCGACGCTCTCTATCTCCTTCGATTGGACCATGCCTAGTTCCTAACGGCACCCATTGAAATAGCTGTCTCGGTTATTGGATCTAGCGGGATAGGGGAACGCGTCTACCCCACAATGGACAAAGCGGACGGGATGCTTACTCCCCGCTACGACTACAAAACATCATCGCTTACAGTTCTTAGTGGCTCTCCCGAGAGGCACGCACCACTCCTCATTTCTGCTTCGCATCAAACGCGGCGGAAATCGCTTTCGCCACCAACCCCTGTCCCTAACCAGGAAGACCACCTTCTTGTGCGTCTCGCTGTCTAACGTTACCGCGACATACTCGTCGTGGTCGTGCTCCTCGAAGGCTTGTCTCTTGGCAGAACCCGCGACAGGAAACGATGACGCCCTCGACGACTTTCGGTAAGCCCGCCCACATCCACCGCTAGACCATTAATGGGCCGGCGTTGGCTGAAGTTCTTAAGATGTGGAGGAGTGTCGAGCGCATATCACACTGCACGATGACTCTGCATATAGTATTATGCGAGGACAATGGGAATGGACACGGGGCTACGCGACTGTGGACCTATGTCCGAGTCCATACCCACTTGTCCTAGTCGGCTATTAAATCGGCCAACTCCCCGAAGAACTTCTCGCATTCGTCGAAACTCCCGACCTTCATTAGCACCAAGTCGTCAGGATTGACATGCAAGATATCCCCCACGAAGTTGGTCTCCCCTGCAATTCGCCCATTGTCACCCATGAAGAAGTTGGAGTAGGTGCCATTTCTTACTCTCCTCTCGGCCTCAGCCTTGTTCTTGCTTGGTATCTTGACTGCCATCACTCTGCCGCCCGACCCGAGCGAGCTTGCAATCACCCCTTCTTTCGTGTTGGCAAAGGCCCCGCTCACATCCACCACATAGAAACTTCCGAGCTTCGAAGGGTACTTCGGGAGATATGTGCCGCCAATCCTGTCGCGACTCTGAATAACAAGCCCGACCGTTACAAGGATGGCGATGAGCACATAGTAGGGCTGCACCACCTCGCCGAGGAGGATGTTTGCTAGGAGCAAGCTAATGAAAGGCGAAGAGAAATAGACGTTGGTTACTACCGTTGTCTTGAGCAGCCTGAAGGCGTAGAAGTACATGAAGAATCCGACGATGTTGTCTGCTGAGATGAAGAGGATGACTCCGATGTCGGCGAGGCTGAGCGCCCTGAACTGGGCACCCATGCTGAGAAACGCGACGGCGAAGACCACGAAGAGGGCGACATTGAATATCAGTAACTCGCTCGAAAGGTCAAAGACATATCTTTTCATCAGTAGTGACGACAATGCGTACGCAAACGCCGCAAGGAGAAGGAGGAGTATGATAGGAAGGTCTGGAGCGCCAAAAAACCCGAGGGGGTTTCCACCCGTGAGTGCCACGAATATGCCGAAGAACGCAAGGGCAAGGGCGACAACCTGATTTCTGGTGAGCCTCTCTCGTAGTAGTGTAGGAATCAAGGCCAGCATAAGCAAAGGCGAAGTCCTGAAGACCACTGTGGCGAGCGCGGCCGTCACATAGTGTTCGGCATAGAGTACCACCACCTCGAACGGCAGGTAGACAAGCAGTCCGACGAAAGCTACGAGGGCCAGTCTCCTGGGTTGTGTGAAGTAGGATGCCGCCTCCTTCCGCTTTCCTGCAACTAGGGTGGTTGTCGCTGCGACGACGATGCCAAGGAGATATGTGAGGAAGAAGAACTCGACAAGGTTCGCTTCCTTCGCCCATGATAGGACCACCGGCACCAGGGCTCCGGTGAACAGCGAAGTCACAAGGCAGAAGTAGCCGACCGTCTTGATTCTCAATCGGCGGGCCCGCGCTGGACGTGAGGTCCTCTTAAGGGCAGAGGCAGGTAGAGCAGACGCTCCCATGTTTGCATCAGCAATGGGATACTTCCGTCACGACGTTCGCCAAAGCGAGGGGCTTGTACCTTGCCATCTCCACACCTGTTCATTGTCCTCTTCGTGCAGTCTACGAACGAATGCTCTTCAGGACTGTTGTTGTGCTCATCCCCATGACCATCCAGCCGGCCCAACCCGAAGGTCTCAGGGGTCATGTCTCAACATCAGAACCTTCCCCCTATACTGGACGAAGAAGCAACTTGGAACCTGAAGCGCCCTCATGATCGGGTCCACGTCGTGGTTGCCTCATGAAGAATCTCCCGCCATTCTCGCTTACCGGGAGGATGCCACTCGGTGTATCTACAAGGGCTGTCACACACCTTAGCTTCTTGACCAAGCGCTATAGCCAAGTGACGGCGTGATAAAAGAGACCCAGACGATTCGACGGGGGTTGGCCGATGCGATTCATCCAATCACACACAATCCTTCGTCCATGAAAGCATCCCCATCAAGTTAGGGGGTCCGCCATACACAAAATCTTCCGGCCCCGTCGATTTCCGGGTAAACAACGGGGCGATTTCTGGCTTATTTCGGTCAGGAGACCCTCAAATTGAGCTGGAAATGGGGATGCGGGGGGTGGGATTCGAACAAGCCTACCCCCGACAGTGGACATGATTGATGGGGATTAGCCCGCTCCTACATACATTCAACACTCTGCGTATAGAGCAGAATCGGGTCCACTCCGAGCCTGTCTGACGGGCCAAACGGGCTCCGTTGTCGCCGGACCCTGGAGACGTCAGGTGATGGGATTGCAGTCACGGCGCCTATCGATCACAATTCCCACGAAGGCATCTATCACAATTCCGGGTCCCGTCCTTAATCAGTATCCACCCGGTCTGCCTTCCGACCCTCTTCACTTTGCTCACCGATAGACCTGGCAATCAGGAGGCGTTCGCACTCATCAAGGTAGGATTGATGCTGGGTTATCTTCAGTTCATTTGAGATAAGCTCCTCAGGAGCCGCTACAAGTAACCGAACTACGCGAGCGCTTGAACCGGCGGTTTTCAACCCTTAAATCCAAAGGTCGCACATGGTTTGATGAGAAATGTTCGTCGAAATCATGAACATCATCGCAGGACTAGTCTTGGCTGCGGGCATCGTCACAAGCCTGCCTGCCGTGGGACCAAGCATCGGAAAGGTCGCGAAATGGCTAGGCGGCTTTCAGACAATCATCGGAATCATAGCCATCATCGTCGGAATCCTGTACTTCGGACTACAAGGGATCGTGGCCATAGTTGCTGGACTGATACTGGCTCTTGGAATCCTGCCGAGCATACCAGCCGTGGGGAAGAGCCTCGAAAAGCTCGCGAAGTGGCTAGGTAGATTCCAAACAATCATCGGCATCATAGCACTCGTCATCGGCATCTGGGGACTAGTCTAGCCTGCACTCGAGGAGCTCTAGGCGGGAGCCCCTCGAATCCCATCTTTGTGATGGTCGAATCGGTCCTGCCGTCGAGAGGTTCATCTGCGCGGCTGCGGGGAGTTCATTTCGCGATTCCTCTCACGCGAGGTCAGGAACATGAAGAACCGAAGTCACCATGAAGAGGCCAGTCTCCTTTCATATGCGTGCGCCCTCTCCGTCTCTCACACGCGCACACGTGGGCACAAACAGACAGGCATGAAGCCACGAACTAACGGAATCGAACGCAACGGCAAAGAAAAGAGAGGGATATTGGTGCGGGGGGTGGGATTCGAACCCACGAACCCCTGAGGGACGGGATGCCCCATCCGAAGCGAGGCCGGATCTTGAGTCGGGCTATCGTGTCCCGCACATTTAGCCAAGCTTTGTTACCCCCGCGCCGGTGGCGCTCCGCAGGGTTCCGATAAAGAGTCACTGCTGGACGGCCGCGACCCTGCTCGTCTTCCTCAACAGGCGGTGCGAGGAAATCTCGATTATGATGTTGCAGTACCTCGCCAGCTGACCGAAGTAAGACACCAGGACCCTGGTGTACCCCAACCCTCCAGTGGCCAGCATCTCCTCGGTCACCTGCTTCTCTAGCTGCATCGCCTCCTCAACAAGGGCTGACGACTCTCCGATGAGCTTGATGTCAGCGGTCAGAAAACTCTCTATCGTGGTGTTGAAAGCCTCCCGGGTCTTTCTAGCCAACCTCTGGAGGCTTGCGACCACCTTGGGATTCATCTTCGTCCCCAGCCCCCGGAGCCTCACCAACTCCTCTGCGACGTCCTGTATTATCCCCCCGATTTCATCCAAGGTTTTTGCCGATACCCTGTCCCCAGACGCATGGAGAGGCGATTCGATGCCTATCTCCGAGGCCAGTTCTCTCCTGTTGAGCGCGACCAGAAGCTGCCTCAATATCAGCCAGTAGAGCTCCTCTATCTCTTCCTGTGCCCTTCCCACCTCATTGAGTTTTCCGGTCTGCCTCAGGTCCAGGCTGTCCATAACATGGTCCAGGCTCTGGGACACCAATATCTGGAGCCGCTTGATTAGATAGTCCACCGGGAATCTCGTGGGGTCGATGAGGCTCTGCGAGACGATGCGCTTGTCGTCTGATTCGACGACCTCCAGCCCTCTGAGGCGCCTGACGGTCTCAACGACTCTGTCTGCCGTCTTCTGTCCTAGGGGTTCCTTCCCAACCACCTCAATGGTGTCGAATCCCAACGCGTACGCGCCGACGACCAGCTTTGCTAGCATTTCGTCGCCTCCTGCTTGTTCCACCCTGATGACGGCCCTTGTTGCCTCTTTGCCGCGCCCGGCTGGGATCAACCTCAACGTTCCGTCGACTTCCTCCCGGAACAGGATGCTGTCGCCCAGCTTCAGGCCCATCCGTCGTGCATAGTCTTTAGGGATAGACACCGAGAACGAGAAATCGCCAACTCTCTGGACCTTCCTGAGCTCGTCCATCTGCAAATACTAACTACTAGTAAGTATCTTAAATACTATACTCTTAAACAGCCAACTCGCCGCCTCGCCTATCAGGCAGAAACCGGATGAAGCGGGACGATTTCTCATGGATGATAGGCGGCGTCCAAGGAAGTGGCGTAGACACGTCGGCGAACATCTTCGCGAGGGCCGCGGCTGAAGGAGGGCTCTTCGTCTTCGGCAAGAGAGAGTATTACTCTAACATCAAAGGGGAGCACAGTTACTTCCAGGTCAGGGTCTCCGGGACTCCAATCAGATCACACGTCGACACGGTCGACATGCTGGCTACATTCGAAGAGGAGACAATCTTCAGGCACGCCCTCGAGGTCAGAAAGGAGGGGGGGATAATCTACGATCCTGACCAGGATTCGAAGCGGCTGGACCAGATGCCCACCATCGAAGCTAACGTCAAACAGACGCTCGTCGCCGAGCTCTCAAAGGCGGGGCTTTCGCTTGATGTCAGTGGGGTTATCGAGCTTGCGAGAAGGCGGGGCGTCCATATTTATCCGGTCCCCTATACCAGCATCCTGAAGGAGGTCGGAGCGAAGCACGGAGAGACCTCCCTCAGCACCCTCCAGAGGATGCTCAACGTAATGGCCGTTGCTTCATCCTTCGCCATACTGTCCTTCGACGAAGACCTCGTGAAAAACTCGGTCAGGAAGTGGTTCAAATCCAAACCCAAGGTCGCCGAGATGAACGCAGACGCCGTGGGGGCGGCCTACGACCACGTCGAGCAAAAGTACGCCGGGAGCTTCGCCTACAGGCTATCTCCAGTCAAGGCCGACGGGGACAGACTGTTCATCCGGGGGAATTCGGTGGTCGCCATGGCCAAGGAGCTCGCTGGGTGCAGGCTCCAGACCTACTATCCTATCACGCCAGCCAGCGACGAGAGCGAGTACCTCGAGGCCCATTCTGAGATACCGCTTGACGGCTCTGCAGCCCAGGACAACCCCCAGATGGGCGAGGCGGCGGCCATGAAGAAAGGGAGCATCGCCGTCGTCCAGTCGGAGGACGAGATTGCGGCCGTGACCATGGCCATAGGCGGAGGGCTGGCCGGGGTACGCTCCTCCACCTCCACCTCGGGTCCGGGATTCTCTCTGATGGCCGAAGGCCTGGGCTACGCCGGGATGAACGAAGTTCCTATTGTCGTCACGCTCTATTCACGTGGGGGCCCGAGCACGGGCCTCCCCACGCGCCACGAGCAGGGAGACCTCAGGTTTGCTCTTCATGCGGGCCACGGGGAGTTCCCAAGGCTGGTCCTCGCCAGTGGGGACCTGGAAGAAGCGTTCTACGACACCGTGCGGGCCTTCAACTACTCTGAGATATATCAGACGCCTGTTATCCACATAGTCGACAAGGCCCTCGCCAACTCCGATGGCACCATCCCCATGCTTGACGTGAACAGGATCAAAATCAACAGGGGGCTTTACCTCAAGGAGATTACCAACGCGGTCAACGGCGAGTTCGAACGCTTCGCACACACCGCGAACGGCATCTCTCCTCGTCCCCCAATAGGGACTAAAGGCGGGGTCTATTGGCACACAGGTGACGAGCACGACGTGCACGGCCACATCAGCGAAGACCCGACCAACCGTGACCTCATGATGGAGAAGAGGATGGGGAAGCTCGTCCTGGCCGACAGGGAGATTCCGATTTCTGAGAGGCTCAACTTTTTCGGCCCGGAAAAGGCAGACATCACAGTGGTAAGCTGGGGGTCCACCAAAGGCGCCATACTCGACGCTATGGATTGGCTGGAGCAGGACGGCATCAGCGTCAACTTCATTCAGATCAAGCTCATCAACCCCTTCCCCACAGAATACATGACCAACGTCCTCTCTAGGGCGAAGAAGGTGGTGGGCATCGAGATGAACTACTCTGCGCAGCTGATCGGGGTGGTCCGCGAGCAGACCTGCATCCCCATCGAACAACTGGTCGTCAAATACAACGGAAGGCCGATGTCGTCAGAGGAGGTATACGATGCCTTGAAGGCGATTCAAGAAGGGACGGCTCCGACAAAGGTGGTCCTGAGGCATGGCGCTTAAGCTCTCGGACCTTAAGACGACGGCGCACAACGACTGGTGCCCTGGCTGCGGCGACTTTGGAATCCTAAACGCCGTCCAGATGGCCTTGGCCGAGATGAACGCGGACCCGAACAACACGGTAGTGGTCTCTGGGGTGGGGTGCTCCTCCAAGTCGCCCCATTTCATCAAGACATACGGTGTCCACACTCTTCATGGCCGCGCCGTCCCATTCGCAACTGGGATAAAACTCGCCAACCCGAACCTCGAAGTCGTGGTCGAAGGTGGGGACGGCGACGGCATGGGAATTGGGGCTGGTCACTTCGTTAATTCGGGGAGGAGGAACCTCGATATGCTTTACATCGTCCACGACAACGAGGTCTACGGCCTCACCAAGGGGCAGGCGTCCCCCACCCTCGGACTGGGGAAGAAGACCAAGTCTCTCTACTCACCGAACGTCAACCAGGCGATCAACCCCCTGATGCTCGCCATCGCTTCGGGTTACACTTGGGTGGCCAGGGGATATTCCTACGACGTCCGCCACCTGAAGGACCTGATCATCAAGGGGATCAGGCACAAGGGGTACGCGTTCCTCGATGTGCTGCAGCCCTGCCCGACCTATAACGACCTCCTCACCAAGGAATACTGGGCTGGAGAAGGGAATCTGGATACTATGGGGAAACAGCAGCCGAGGACCTACAAGCTGGAGGAAACCGGGTACGACGGCATAGTCCACAACGGCGACGAGGCAGAGATGGAGAAGAAAGTCCAGCAGGCAATCTTGAAGGCATTCGAGTTCGGGGACCACACTCCCATCGGGGTCTTCTACCAGAACGAGTTCGTGTCCACCTATGAGGAGCGCCTCGCAGCACGCAGCCCATCCTACAAGACAAACCCACCAGCGGCCCAGGATATCGCCCGGCCTGACGGGACGCCACTGGCTAACATCAACAGGCTCATCGACGACCTAAGGATTTAGGACAGCCTCTGAGATTCAAGGGAGGGAAGGTTGGCCCTCCACTTGCCAGTTCTATGTTGGTCGAGCTGCGCCTCGCCTCAACCGCCTTTCGAGACCACTTGCGTCTCACGGTTAAATCGTCCAGGAATCGCGCTCCCCTTCCATGATAGTGGCGGTAGGCACGAAGAACCCTGCTAAGGTCGAAGGAATCAGGAGGGGGTTCTCGAAGTACTACCCGGACGCCGAACTCACTCCCGTCGACGCTTCCAGGGTGACCAAAGCCCAGCCCAGGGGGCTCGAGGAGATGGTGGTGGGAGCCACCGCCCGGGCTAAGTTCGCCCTTTCGAAGGCTGGCGGCGTCTTCGGGGTCGGGGTCGAGGCGGGGATATTCACAATCGGGGGCGTCTACTTTGACAACCAATTCGCGGCAATAGTCGACCCTTCGGGGAGGGTGTCCCTCGGCCACTCGGCTGGCTACTCCCTTCCGAGAGAGGCGATGAACTCTCTTTTTGAAAAGGGGTCAGAGCTCGAGCGCTGGGCAGAGGAGGTCAGCGGCATCGGCGAGATTGGAGACAAAGGCGGGTTAGTGAGGTTCCTGACCAAAGGGGAGATATCAAGGGCGGACCTGACGGAACAGTGCGTCGTCACCGCCCTGATTCCACGGCTCAACCAAGGGATCTACGGGCTCTGAAGCACCCCTCGATGTAGGGGCCGGATTAATAACCACCCGTCAAGGCCGGGGCCCATGCGTATCTCTCCCGCAGCCGTCAGGGCCCTCCCAAAGGCCGATCTCCACAGCCACATCGACGGGTCCATCTCTCCGAGAGAGCTCTTCCGCATAGCAAGAAAGCACCACAGGAAGATAATCACCCCCGAGGGCGCGGAGCTGGAAAGTGTCTCCGCTTTCATGAGACACATCAAGGGAGACGGGTACGTCTCGATGCTCGACGACATCATCCGCCGCTTTTATCCCGTAACCAGACTGCTGCAGACGGAGGAAGCGATCCGCGAGGCGGGGATCTCATATTTGAAGGGGCAGAACGACGACGGGGTCGTCTACGCCGAGGGGAGGTTCGCGCCACAGTACCATACCATCGAGGGGCTCTCTCTGGGTAACGTCATCTCCAGCATGGCCGAAGGGCTCGCCGAAGGCGCTGAGCGGTACGGAGTGGAGACCTCTCTGATAGTCGCCATAGGAAGGGAGTCGCCTCCCGGGCTGGGCGAAGAGGTGGCTAAGGCTGCAGCCAAGAGTGGCGTTGCTGTCGCCCTGGACCTCGGCGGACCCGAAGCGGGGAACCCGCCGGAAAAGTTCGAAAGGGCTTTCAGGCTCGCCGCTTCGTCGGGGCTGAAGGTGACGATACACGCAGGCGAGGATGCGGGGTCCCGGAAGCAGGACGTCGCGAACATGAAGACCGCACTGGCGATGGGAGCCGACAGGCTGGGTCACGCCGTCCGTCTGTCGCATGAAAGGAGTCTGATTTCGACAGTCTTGGAGAGGTCGGCCGGAATCGAGATGAACCCGGTCTCAAATCTGGTCCTCGGCAAAATCAAGACCACGAGGGACCTAGGCATAGACCGGCTCCTAAAGGAGGGAGTGTCGGTCTCTCTCAACTCCGACGATCCTTCCCTTTGGACGGGGGGAAACCTCTCGGAGGTGTACTCGAGGGTTTGCCTGGAGTACGGATTCGGGATGGACCAGGTCGACACCCTCGCTGAGAACGCCTTCAGGTCCTCCTTCGCAAGCAGGCGAGTCAAGGAACAACTGATCGAGCGCTACCGTGAGGCGAGACGGCACATCCGTTGAGCCAGCGGAGAACCCATCTCACCCTTAAGAACGGTCTGTCCGGGAGCGTCCCCACTCCTAGAAATGCAGCCCAGCAGCGAGTCGCAGGAACTGGCGACAGGTTCGCTCATCGGTCAGATCGAGTCAGGCCGCATCACTTGGTCCCACATCAAGGTCCTCGTCCTGTCAGGAGCAGGGGTCTTCATGGACGGCTACGACCTGTTCATCATAGGGGTCGCCATCCTGTTCATACCATACGTCAGTGGCGCGTTCGACACAGCCCTGATAACGTCGGCCGCCCTTTTGGGCGCCGTCTTCGGGGCGGTGCTCTTTGGGAACCTCGCCGACAGACTCGGCAGGAAGAAGCTCTACGTCGCCGACCTACTGTTCTTCGTCGTCTTCGCAGCGGCCTCCGCGTTCTCTCAGAACCTGTGGGAGCTCTATCTCTTTAGGTTCCTCCTGGGGATTGGAATAGGCGCCGATTATCCCATCAGCGCCTCATACGTCACCGAGTTCGTAAGCAACAGGCATCGCGGGAAGCTGATCGCCTCGGTCTTCTCGTTCCAGGGCCTTGGTCTAATCAGCGCAGTAGTCGTCAGTGTAGTCCTGGTCCAGGCGCACCTCGGCCCCGACGTCTGGCGATGGATGCTCCTCTCTGGGGTTATCCCCGCCCTGGTCGCGCTAACGGCCAGGACCAAGATGCCTGAGACCCCACGCTGGTATCTCTCTCGTGGCCGGGCGGACGAGGCGCGGAAGGTGATGTCTGGATTCTTCGGATACCAGGTCCCTGAAGAGACTCTCGAGGCCATCAACGAAAGGGTCTCGGTCAGAGAGCTACTCCTCTCTCCCTACTCGCGGCGGGTCTTTTTCACCTCGGCGAGCTGGTTCCTCGTAGACGTGGGGGTCTACGGCATAGGAATACTCACCCCATTCCTGATTGCTGACATCTACGGACCGACCCGTCCTCTCCTGGCTTCGGTGGTCACGTCGGGCGAGCTGTTCGTCTTTGCGGGGATCGGTTACCTCTGCGCCATCGCATTAGCGGACGTTGTCGGCCGCAAGCCTCTGCAGACGGTAGGGTTCTTCGGGATGGCCATCCCTCTGCTCGCTGCAGCCATCCTTCACGCTTCCACTCTCCTCCTGCTGGCGATTCCCATCGCGGTGTTCTACATCTTCGAAAACGCCGGTCCGAACACGACCACATGGATCTATCCGGTGGAACTCTTCCCGACGAGACTCAGGGGAACGGGCCACGGCCTGGCGGCCACGGTGGGGAAGATTGGCGCCGTGGTAGCGACCTTCTTCCTTCCACTGATCTACGCAGCTCTTGGCCGGGATGCGATGCTCGCATTTGTCGGCGTGGCCTGCCTCGCTGGCGGGGTGCTGACCTACTTCATGGGGATAGAGACCAAGCGGCTCTCCCTGGACGACGTTTCCGAGATCTTCAAGTCGTTCTATGACACCTTCGACAGGATTTCGGCCAACCTTCTAGCCGCCGCCGAACTCCTCCACGACAGACTAGCTGCGATGTCCAGTCCCGGCGCAACCGTCGACATCGCGAGCCTCGCGGCAGGAATCAAGGAGCTAGAGCACACCGGAGACGAACTGATACACGAGGCCTTCGTCAAACTCGACAAAAAGTTCGTGGCCCCCATAGACAGGGACGACATCACGAAGCTACTCAAGACCCTGGACGACACGCTCGATTTCATCGACGCCTCCACATCGAGGATGGAAGTGTACAAGGTCGACCATGTCACCCCCGAGACGCTGAAGTTTTCAGAACTCATCCTCGGCCAGGTCAGGGAGATCAGGAAGGCCATCACCTCGCTAAAAGGGAGTGGGGCGACCGCCGTCATAGACGGAGCCGCCATCAAGATGCACGAGCTGGAGAATGAGGCTGACGACCTTCTCCACAGATGCCTGAGGTCCTTGTTTGCCTCCCCGGAGCCCGGCACATCGCCCTTCGACATCATCAAACAGAAGGAGGTCTACGAGTACCTCGAGAGCACGACTGACAAATCCGAAGACGTAGCAGACGTCCTACGGAGCCTCTTGGTCAAGTACTCCCTGTGACCTCCCCGGCCCGTAAGCCGGACCGTGCTCCTCGACCCAGACTGACACGAAGGCCTATCAGTCGGCCGCCCGGACATGCCAGGCATGAGCAAACCCGAAGGGAAGTTGGAGCTCGTGGGTGCGGTGGCCTTCCTGATCTTGGTCGGCCTGGTGGCCTTCCTCTTCCCTGCATATGCCCTGGCCTTATTCGCACCGGTCGCCGGATGGGTTGTCTATCGGGATCATGAGAAAATCTCCCGACTTGAGAAGGAACTAGCAGGCAAAGGGTCCGAGACGAAGCCCTAGCCTTCCCCGCTTGGCCGCCCGGGGAGTTGCCGAACCCCTGAGAATCTACCGCGGCACCTCGGAGGAAGGTTGGCTGGAATGGCGCATTTTCACATGGGAATGCATATATACGAACCCCTGACCGTGGGCGTTTCTGCGCATTAATTGGCGGCGTCTGCCTCGAGCAAAAGGGCCGAGCCCTGACGCGGTGAAACGCACGACCTCCAGGTGCGCGCACAGAAGTGGAGATCTGACTTCGGTTAGATCTGACGTGGGTTGTGCTTTACACCTCGCAGAAATGCGTGGTCGTACTCCTCGATAATCGACTCCGGTTGATCCTGCCGGACCCGACTGCTATCGGATTGGGATTTAGCCATGTTAGTTGTGCGTGCTTGGCTACAGGCACGCAGCGTACGGCTCAGTAACACGTAGTCAACCTGCCCTGGAGACACGGACAAACCCGGGAAACTGGGGCCTATCCGCGATAGATGGCCTCATCTGGAAGGAGGGGCCGTCCAAAAGGGCGCACGGGTATGCTCTGTGCGAACCGCTCCAGGATGGGACTGCGGCCGATCAGGCTGTTGGCGGGGTAATGGCCCACCAAACCTGTAACCGGTACGGGCTTTGAGAGAAGGAGCCCGGAGATGGACACTGAGACAAGGGTCCAGGCCCTACGGGGCGCATCAGGCGCGAAAACTTCGCAATGCGCGAAAGCGTGACGAGGCTAGTCCGAGTGCCGCCTGCTAAAGGTGGCTTTTCTCGGCTGTAAATAGGCCGGGGAATAAGGGGAGGGCAAGTCTGGTGTCAGCCGCCGCGGTAATACCAGCTCCTCGAGTGGTCGGGACGATTATTGGGCCTAAAGCACCCGTAGCCGGTTTCGTAAGTCCTCTGTTAAATCCAGTCGCTCAACGACTGGCCTGCAGAGGATACTGCGGGACTAGGAGGCGGGAGAGGCGGACGGTACTCCGCGTGTAGGGGTAAAATCCTTTGATCCGCGGAAGACCACCAGTGGCGAAGGCGGTCCGCCAGAACGCGCTCGACGGTGAGGGGTGAAAGCTGGGGGAGCGAACCGGATTAGATACCCGGGTAGTCCCAGCCGTAAACGATGCGAGCTAGATGATTCGATCGCAGTTCGCGATCGAAGTGTCGCAGGGAAGCCGTTAAGCTCGCCGCCTGGGGAGTACGGTCGCAAGGCTGAATCGTAGGAAGCTACTTCTTTCTACGCAGTTCACTTAAAGGAATTGGCGGGGGAGCACCACAAGGGGTGAAGCCTGCGGTTCAATTGGAGTCAACGCCAGGAAACTTACCAGGAGCGACAGCAGTATGAGAGTCAGGCTGAAGACTTTACTTGACGAGCTGAGAGGAGGTGCATGGCCGTCGCCAGCTCGTGCCGTGAGGCGTCCTGTTAAGTCAGGCAACGAGCGAGACCCTTGCCGATAATTGCTAGCCGTGGTAGCAATACCGCGGAGGCTAGTTATCGGGACTGCCGCTGCTAAAGCGGAGGAAGGAGAGGGCCACGGCAGGTCAGTATGCCCCGAAACTCCTGGGCCACACGCGGGCTGCAATGGTAGGGACAGTGGGTCCCGACCTCGACAGAGGGAGGCAATCCTCAAACCCTACCCCAGTTGTGACTGAGGGCTGCAACCCGCCCTCATGAATATGGAATCCCTAGTAACCGCGTGTCATCACCGCGCGGTGAATACGTCCCTGCTCCTTG